>JAFGKA010000033.1 GCA_016928855.1 Phycisphaerae bacterium | reverse complement strand
GTTGCGCCTGAGACGTCCGGTAGGGCCACTGTATAGCTTGTCGTGCGGCCTATTCCGCGAAACGATGGCCGGAGCGTCACGGATTCAGGTTCAGGTAAAGAACCGGAAGGCATGCACCGCCGAAGCTGGGAGACCGATTGCAGACGGGTACGCCTCGAGCGTGAGCCAGCAAGAGGTTGGCGCGGTCTGTTGGGCGGCTAGCCACGTTCCTGCTGGCCGTCGCCGCGAATGGCACAAGACGGCCCTTGAAGTGGACACGTTCGGGTACCGACGGTCTTCTGGGGCTCGGTTGAGCCAGGGGCTGGGCGCGGTTGCCCGCGGACCGTTCCAAGCCTTGATCCTGATGGGTGACTGGAGCGTACCCACGGCGCCGTCGCTGGGGTACGATAGCCAAACGACCGAAGACCAGGGCGCGTATCCGGGTATCGGCAGGCCAGACGACGGTATCCGGCGCTCGGCTCAACAAGGGCCAAGTCGCCTACGGACGCTTTTTGGGCTTGACAACGCGGGGGCTAATCAGTGACACCTTTTTCCTGTCGGGCGGCCGATTGCGATGGCTTTCCTTGCCGTCAGCACCACCGCAGGGCAATCGCCAACAGGTCACGGTGCGCGGGTTGGTCGGTTCGGCCGATCGCGGGTATGCTACGAGCCAGCGAAGGAGGAACGCGCCATGCCATCCAACACGGACAGCACCCACCGGTTCATCGGCGAGATGCAGCCGGGCGAGCGGATTGAGGATCAGATTTTCCTGCTGGCCAGCAAGGATCTGCGAACGACCAGCAACGGGGCGCTCTACATCCATGTCGTGCTCGCCGACCGCACGGGCCAGGTGCCGGCTCGCCTCTGGCAGGCCACCGAAGAGCAGTATCAACAGATGCCCGAGGGCGGCTTCCTCCGGTTCAAGGGCCGCACCGAGAGCTACAAAGGCTCGCTCCAGTTCATCATCGAAGGAATGCGCGCGGTCAACACGTCTGAGGTAACCCTCGCGGACTTCATGCCCGCGACGAGCGAGGACGTCGAGGCCATGTGGGCACGCGTCAAGGAGATCCTCCGTACCGTCAAGAACCGCGACCTGCTGATGCTTGTCAAGCAGTTCGTCGACGATGAGAAGCTCGTCGCGCAGTTCAAGCGGGCGCCGGCGGCGATCCAACTGCACCATGCATACCTCGGCGGCCTCCTGGAGCATACGCGCAACGTGCTCGAACTTGCCCTCGTCGTGACGCCGCGCTATCCGAAGGTCAGCCTCGATCTCGTCCTCGTCGGCATCTTCCTGCACGACCTCGGCAAGACGACCGAACTGTGCTACGAAACAAACTTCTGCTACGGCGAGCAGGGCCAACTTGTCGGCCACATCGTACAGGCCGCGTTCTGGGTCGAGCAGCGATGCCAGGCCGTCGCCGAGGCGACCAGCAAGCCTTTCCCCGAGGACATCAAGACATCCCTCCAGCACATCATTGTAAGCCATCACGGGCGCTACGAGTTCGGCAGCCCCAAGCTGCCCTCGACGCCCGAGGCGATTCTCGTGCACCACCTCGACAACATCGACGCCAAGCTGCACCTGTACCTGCGCGAAATCGAGAAGGACGACAACCCGGACAACCCCTTCACAGACTACGTGCGCAGCCTGGAAACGAAGATCTACAAGAAGGATGTCATGGGAATTCGAGGCTGAGCGTGTGCCGCGCGACGAGCCGCGGCGTTGATGTCGCGCTGGTTCCGGCGGCGCATGACAAAAGCATAAGGAGTTCGACGATGCATCTCGCACGGGTGGTCCTGGTGGCCGCTCTGACAGCGATGCTCGGCTGCGGTGCCACGCTGCCGGGCGGGAACCTCAACGACGCAACCTGCAGCGATCTCGACGCCAATGACGACGGCGTTGTGACGGTTGACGAATACCGCGCGTTCGTTCGCGACACCGGCTACGCCGACCTCGCCGAGCAGCCGGACGACGTATTTCAGGCGGCGCTCGGCTTCCTCGGCTGCAACACCGAAAACTGAAACCCGGTGTTCGCCAGGCCGCCACGGTCTGCATGTGGCCGATCCGCTCATCGCGACCCCGCGGAATCCGGTGCCCACGTCAGCCGGGCAATCTGAATGCCCTTCAGGCTCGGCAGGAGCGAGGCGATATAGTACTGGCCGCCATGCATGACGATCTCCGGCGCGGCGACGGACAGCGTGACGATGAAGCCCCGGTCGTCGTCGATGCCGAAATCCATCGGATCCTTCGACCGATAGACACTGGTCTGCATGTCCTCGCCGTAGCGCTGTGTGCGAAACAGGTAATAGTACCCCGCGTACGGCACGACATGTGGACATTCGCACGACCAGGGACCACGGCCGGCCCGGCCACCGCGCGCGACGATGATCGAATCACTCCACGTGCGCAGGTCATTCGACGTCCGGCAGTAAACCGAGCCGGTCGGCTCGCCGTCCACGCACGGATGTGCCGTGTAGTAGCAATGCCATGTGTCGCCCAGGCCGAGAACCATCGCATCGCGTGCGTTCGCACCGGGCCCTTCGGTGAACATGCCCGCCTTGCCGTCCGAGCCGAGCCGCCGTTCGAACGTCTTGCCATCGGTGCTGGTCGCGAGGCAGATGTGCTCCCAGTCGCCGTAGAACATGTGGTATGTCGTGCCGATCAGGACCACATGCGGCGCCTGCAAACCGCCGGGCGTCTCGCCGAACCGCGGGTCAGCCTGCATGGCGATACCCATCGGCGTCCAGCCGGAATCGGTGAGCCGCTGGCCCTCCCAGCGATAGAACAACCGCGTGTTGCCGCCACAATTCGTGCCCCGGATGCAGGACCAGAGCTGCCAGGTGCCGTCGGCGGCCTGCCAGATGGCGAAATCGACCGGTTGCTGCTTCGTTCCCGTGAGTTCACCAAGATCGGGATCGCCGGCGAGCGGCCACCACGCCCCGTCGATCTGCGGTCGCATCGGCCGATCCGTCGCGCAGCCGAGCAGGCTGAACAAAATGAGGCTCACAAAACACGCACGGTGCAATCGATTGTGCATCGGCGGATCCTCTCGTATCGTGCGGTTGATGGGCGCATCCCCGGTCGGCGGCCGGGTGGATTGTCATCGGCCGGAGCGAGATGTGCAAGGCGATCGAACGACGTGGACAGACCCCGTTCGGCACGGCTTCTTATTGGCGAGGACCGCGATGAATCAAGAGCATTTCAGCTACCTGCTGTTGTTTCTGGTAATGCTGGCTGGCGCCGCGCCGGGCGTGGCACAGACAACGACGACGCGGGCTTCCACGCTGCGCATGGATCTCTACCGGCCGAAGATGCCAGACGGCCAGCGCGACATCGAGCAGGGCTCGGACCTGCATTACGGACGACTCGGCCGCCGTGAGGGACTCTGGCTCGTCTGCGATCGCAATGGCGGCCCCTGCGCGAATCAGGTGATCTTCATCTCAAAGTCGACGCTGGCCGCCGCCCGTCCAGGGGAGATGATGGTGGCGACCGAATCGATCCCGCTCGCGGCGCCAACGGAAGGCTGGGCCGCCTTCACCCAACGCCACGGCGGCGGCGGCGATGCGATGGCTGAGCTTCGCCGGCAGTTCGAGAACGGGCCCCGCGGCGAAGGCCCCCTGCTGGATCTTGAAGCGATTACCATCGGCCGAAGCGCCACCGCTCCACAGGACAATCGTCTGTTTCTCACCACCGAGCAGCCGAACTCATTCGTGCTCGAGTGCGTGATGACCGAAAGCGGCGCGTCTGCTCGCGCGGTGCTGACCGCCTGTTACGCCTACGACGAAAAGGAAGGTACGCGGGGTGACGACTCCAACGATGGGCTGGAGGGCATCGCGTGGAGCGGCCGGCCGGGCGAGTTCTTCCTCGTCGAAGAGGGCACGCGAGCGCACGATCCATCCTGGACGCTGCTGTTCTTCCAGCGGCCGCGGCTGATGCGGTGCACGCTTCGTGATGACCGCGTCATCATCGACGAGGCCTGGTCGAACGCTGCGACGCAGTCGCTGTGGGCCCTGCAAACGGGCAAGACGCACACGCTCAACAGTGCGGCCCGGCTCGACGAGCGGACCGTGCTGGTCGCGGACCGCAACGGGGGCTGGCTCTATGTCGCGGATGTGCCGTCACAGACGGTGCGGCCGTGGTTGAACCTCTATGACAAGGCCTCGCTCGATCTCCGCACGAGGCTGGCCGAATTCCCCGCGCCGCGTCGGATGCCCTACGTCAGCATCGAAGGCATCACCCAGGATCCGGCCGGCCACCTGTGGCTGATCGACGATCCGGCGATGCCCGAAGCGTTCCGAGCCTCCTGCCTGATCCGCATGGTCCACCCGCCGGCCCGGCCCGCGCCGCCGACGGCTCAGTGAACCTCGAGCCTCACCGCTTGTGTGGCCGGCGCCTGGCTTGCTTTGTTTTCAGCACTCTTCAGGTACGTGCCGTAGCCAACCACCATCGTCGAGAACACGAGCACCAGGATGCCCGTGAAGACCACGTTGTGCGTGCGCCGGCTCGTGCCCTTCCATTCCTTGAACAGGATCCCCCAGATATTGCTGAAGACGATGATGAACGCCATGTGGATCGTCCAGCTCGAAAAGTCATAGTCGCCCATCTTGGTCGTGCCCATGCCGTAGAACATGAACTGGAAGAACCACGTCACGCCGGCCATCGCCGAGAAGATATAGTTGGCCAGCAGCGGTGCGTCGGCCTTCAGGTAGTCGCCGCCGCTCTTGTTGCGGCGGTTGAGCAGCAGGCACCAGATGCAGTTCGTCGTGAAGCCGCCGGCCAGGATCACGATGAATACCGGGCTGTTCTGCCAGAGAGCCGGCGTGCCCTTCTGCAGCGCAAGCTCGGCGATCGGCTGGCCGGCGCTGATACCGAAGGCCATGCACGCGCTCATCACGCCGGCGAAGGCCGCGACCCAGACGCCTTTGGCGAAGTTGAACTCGCGAATCGTCGCCTGCTTGGACTCGGCCGGCAGTTCCCGTTCCTTCGCGACGCCGGCGCGGCCGCAGACCGCGATGCCCAACAGGCAGATCCCAATGCCCGCCAGCGTCGTCAGTCCCGATCCGGTGCGAAGCAGCTCGGGCATCTGGCCCCCGACGATCGGCGGCACGAGCGTGCCGAACGCCGCGCAGAAGCCCAACGCCAGCGCATACCCCAGCGACATCCCGAGGTAGCGCATCGACAGGCCGAACGTCAGACCGCCGATGCCCCACAGCACGCCGAACAGGTACGTCTTGCCCAGTGTGTCCAGCGGAGTCTCACGAAGAACGCCCAGCACGTCCGGCGTTGTCAGCAGCGCCACGATCCACGGCGCCAGGATCCAACTGAACACGCCACCGACAAGCCAGTAGCTCTCCCAGCTCCAGTCGCGGACTCTCTTGAAGGGAAGGTAGAAGCTCGCGGCGGCCAGCCCGCCAATCGCGTGCAACATCACCCCCATGCCCGGGTTGTCTGTCAAAGCTACAGCACCTCCTGTCACGAGTGGCCGCATTCTAGATGAAGTCTCGCTCAAATAAAATGGGCGCAACGAGTGCCGTTTTCGGTTGGTGGCTTTCGTCGATCCGGTGGGTGCCACGGGGCCCGACGTCACGTCCGAACCCGCCAGTGTTCCGACGACCGCCGTACCCGGCCGCCACGGAACGAAACTGACCCACCGAAGACGGCACTGGGTTTCCACTCTGCAACAGGTCTGCGTTCGCAGCGCAGCCGGCAGCCCACCGCCGTCAGACCATAGAACGGCCCGGCCGCGCCTTTGGCCTTGCGGTTACTCGCGACGGACGGACGGGCTCGGTCCACCCGTGCGGATCTGGCCGGATGTTGTTGCTCTCATTCGTCGGGCGTTCATTTTTCTGTCGTCAATCTTTCTGTCATTTCTCGATCGTCGTAAACGCGAAGCCATTCCGAGTAACGTTGATCCAATGCAAACCATCGAGAGTTATGTGGCCGGGCAATCTGGGCAGAAAGATTGATGACAGAAAGATCCAACTGCCGCGGCGTAGCGTCAGGCGGATAGGGTCCGCCCCCGCGGACCATTTGCTCACCAATGCCCCCACGTGCACGAATGGTCGGCCAGGACGGACCCTACCCGCCTACCTTCAGAACC
>JAFGKA010000216.1 GCA_016928855.1 Phycisphaerae bacterium | reverse complement strand
GTGATGCCGAAGGAGCTTTGAACGATGACGCAGATGCTCTCTCGGTCCGCGGGAACGCCCGGCGACAACGGGCACCAGCATTCCGGCGCGTTGGTCCGCCCGATCGACCAGGTCCGCCGGTCTACCGCAGGCGAGAGCACCGCTCAAACGGATCTGGAACGCTACAAGGTGGCGATGCGCCGATACGACCCCGTCCAGACGGGCTTACCCTGGGCGTGCCAGGCCCACTGCGTCCGCTGCGACACGGTCGTGCCGGCCACGTTCGAACTGGACAAGGCCGCCGATCGCGTCGAACTCGTCTATGACTGTCCGAATTGCGGGCAGTACCGCGAGCCACATCACGACGTCTTCTTCGTCAAGGACCTCACTCGCTATCGCGAAGCTGTCGGATTGGGCCAGCCGACGACGACGCACAGCGGATCGATCATCCGGCCGGTGGCCAAGGAGCTGCCCAAGACGGTCGAGACGCTCTGCCCCGAGTGCTCGAGCATTTTGCTGGGGCGCTACTACGAAAAGGACGGCGCGGTCTACATCGAGAAGACCTGCCCGGAGCACGGCTACTGCCGCGATACGGTCAATACGGATGTTGAAATGTTCCGCCGGGCCCAGCACGGCGTCTTCGAGGACGGCCGCGGCGTGCTAGAGCCACAGGTGACTGGCGGCACAAGCTGCCCGAGTCATTGCGGTCTGTGCGGGCAGCATCTCTCGACGTCCGTCCTGGCCCAGATCGACCTGACCAACCGATGCAATCTGACGTGTCCGATCTGTTTCGCGAACGCCAACGCCGCCGGCTACGTGAGCGAGCCGACGTACGAGATGGTCGTCGAGATGCTGCGAACACTGCGGAATCACAAGCCGCTGCCGGCCACGGCGGTGCAATTCACCGGCGGCGAGCCAACGCTGCATCCGGAGTTCCATCGCTGCGTGCGGACGGCAAACGAGATGGGCTTCTCGCACGTACAGATCGCCACGAACGGCATCACGCACGCGGACCTCGACTTCGCGCAGCGCTCCGCGGAGGCCGGCCTGCACACGCTATATCTTCAGTTTGACGGCGTGGACGATCGTTTTTATCGCAAGACGCGCAACGAGGCGTTGTTCGACAAGAAGCTCGCGTGCATCGAGAACTGCAAGAAGACCGGCATGAAGGTCTGTCTCGTGCCAACGATCATCAAGGGCTTCAATGACGATCAGGTCGAGGCAATCTTCAAGTTCGCTGTCGAGCACATTGATGCCGTTAGTGGTATTGCGTATCAGCCGGTGGCCTTCACGGGCCGGATCAACCATCGCGAGCGGGAAGCGCAGCGCTATACGCTGGGCGATCTGGCCCATGGCATTGCCAAGGCGAGCGGCGGGGACGTTTATCGCGATTGCTGGCCGCTGGGACTGGTCGGGCCACTCAGTCGCATCATGTCCTGCCTGGACGGCAAGCCGAAGATCACGGCCAGTTGCCACAGCGATTGCGCGTTCGGGACGTATTATTTCGTGACGCCGGAGCACAAGGCGATTCCGATCCCGGCGCTATTCGACATTCACGGCCTGATGGACGGTTTCAACCGGCTGGCGAAGAAGATCAAGGCCCGCCACGAAAAGGCCAGTACGTGGGAACGTCTGAAGATCGCGGCACTGTTCTTCAGGCACTATCGATGGCGCAACCTGTTCATGGCCGACATCCGGCCGTGGACGTTCATCCGGGCACTGCAGGGCCTGACCGACAAGAAGAAGGGCCGCGGCGCCGGCGAGAAGAAATCGTACAAGACGCTGCTGGCCGCGGGCATGCACTTCATGGACCGCTACAACTACGATACCGCCCGCGTGCGACGCTGCGTGATTCTCTATTCGACGGTCGACGGTGTGTATCCGTTCTGCGCGATCAACGGCGGGCCGGAGTACCGGCCGTACATCGAGAAGATGTACGCCGAGACCAAGGAAGAGTGGCAGGCGCGGAACCCGGGCTGTGCGTTGCGTCCGAGCATCCACGCGACCCCGCGAGCCGAGCCATGAAGACAGGCAGAAGCCAGAAGCCAGATGGCAGAAGGCAGAAGCGGAACGGGTGGAAGGGCTGAGGTGATACCGACATCGTAGCGGCCGGCGTCTCGCCGGCCGGAGACCGCGGGAACGATGCCGAATGTGGAAGAGAAACGGAATGCAAAGGCGCCAAGACGCGCGGCCGACACCGAGAGGGCCTATGGTGGTGTGCGCTCTTGGTCGTGCTTCTGCCTTCTGCCATCTGGCTTCTGGCTTTCTTCCCGTGGCAAATGATACGGGCGGTTCGTTCGACAGGTGAGATGACGGATTGATGTTTTCGTATCAGTGGATTCATCGGTTCGCTATGCCGCCGCTCGAGGCCGTGCTGGATGCGGTCGAGGCGTATTTCACGACGCTCTCGCCCGGACGCTACACGCTGGAGCGGCGTGAGCGGTTCTGCCTGGAGTTCCGGCGGGGCGCCTGGCGGGGCAAGTTCTTCGATCACGCGGTGCTCGTGCCGAAGTTTCTCGGCATCGACCGGAGGGATGTGACTACGTGGCCGACGCAGATGGCGGTGACGGCCCGGCCGGCACCGGAAGCGTTCGCGATGTCCGTGCAGCGGGATGTGCAGATGCCCAACGGGCTGCCGTTGCGGGGCCGGCACCACGATGACGGAACAACGGCATTCGATGGCGAGATGGCCGGCTTGGTCGATTACCTGGCTGAGTTTCTCAAGCTCGCCGACCGGCCCGATGTGACCTACGTCGAGGCGGGATCCGCCTGACGAGGTGTGCCACCGCTCTCGAGCAGTGCGAACTCCGCAATCGCCGTGTGCCACTGCTCTGTGAGCAGTGCGGACGATGGCGTAACGATGGAGACAGGCTGTGGGAACGGGTGAACTGGAGATGAACGAAACGCGGACCGTTGATGCGCCACTGCCACACGGTGCAGCGAGTGAAGGCGATAACGGGAACGGCAAGTACGATTCGCGTACCGAGGCCCCCGCCCACACGACCGCCCATCGCATCCAGAAACGGTATCACCCGGCCGGTGCGGTCAGCGACAACCCCAACAAATCGTCGACGCGGACAGACGACGGGTATGTGACCTCGCACGAGTACGGCGAGCAGGCGCGGGCGGCCAGTGGCTCGACGAAGCAGAGCGATACGCTGCCGAACCACCGCCGGCATATCGAGTCGCGCTACGTGGATCTCGACTATCATCATCCGATCGAGGATATCCTGAAGTCGCGGCTGTTTCAGCAGTTCCTGCACTTCATCAGCCGGCCGCGCCCCGGTCGCAATACGCTGATCGAGGAGATCATCGAAACGTACGGCGATACGACGTTGCCGTTCTGGCAGCACCTGAAGCTCTGGCCGTTTCATCTGCTGATCGAGCATGCGTTTCTGCGGGGCATGGTTTCGAAGGAAACGTTCCGGCTGCGTATCGCCGAGCATCGCAGCACGGTGCGCGGGCTCGTGGTAACCGCGCGGAGCGTGGCCGAATACGGCCTGCGCCTGCCGCAGCGGTTTTCGGCGCCGCTGTTCGCCGTGTGGAATTTCACGAACCGCTGCAACCTTCGCTGCAAACACTGCTATCAGGACGCCGACCATGCCCGGCTGGCGAACGAGCTGACGCTCGACGAGCGCCTCGGGCTCGTCGATCAAATGGGCGAGAACTACACGGCGATGATCGCGTTCGCCGGCGGCGAGCCGCTGATCGACAAGGATCTGTTCCCCGTTCTGCATCGGTGCAAGGAACGCGGGATCCACACCAGTATCGCGACGAACGGCGTGCTGATCACGCCGGAGATGGCGGCACGGCTGGCCGAGGCCGGCGTGAAGTACGTCGAGGTCTCGCTCGACAGCGTCCATCCCGAACGGCATGACGCCTTTCGCGGGCACGCGGGGATGTGGGAGCGCGCCGTGGCCGGCATGCGGAATGTCATCGCGCAGGACGGGCTGCGGCTCGGCATCGCGATGTGCGTGACGCGCAACAACTACGACGAAGCGGAAGACATGATCCGTTTCGCGATCGATATCGGGGCGAACTGCTTCGCATATTTCAACTTCATCCCGGTCGGTCGTGGCCTCGAGATGGCTGAGCAGGACATCACGCCCCGCCAGCGCGAGGAGCTGCTGGCGATCCTCAACACCTGGATGCAGTCGAAAAAGATCAGCGTATTCTCGACGTCGCCGCAGTTCGGGCGGATCGCGCTGGCCTACCCGCCGGCGTCGGCGATGCAGGCATGTTCGCACCTCGGCGGCGCCGGCGGGACAAAGGCCCGCGTCGTTGCGAAATACGTCGGCGGCTGCGGAGCCGGGCGCTGCTACGTGGCGATTGAGCCGGACGGCACGATCACGCCGTGCGTCTACATGCCGCAACGCATTCTGGGCAACATCCGGCAGCGGCGCTTCATCGACATCTTCCGCGACAACGATTTCTGGGACATGCTCTGCGACCGCGACGACCGCACGCATCACTGCGAGGTCTGCGAGTTCAAGCACTACTGCGGCGGTTGCCGCGCCCGCGCCGACGCCTACTACGGCCAGGCCAACGCCGGCGATCCCGGCTGCATCTTCAACGAAAAACACTGGGAAGCGCTGACGGCCGGGACAAAAGCGTGAGCGATGGCATGCGGTCCGGTGGATGCCGATAATCCCTGCCCGGGCCGGTCGTCATGCGGCTGATGGTGGACGGGGAGCGTATTCTCTCGGCTGGTTTGGCAACTCTTTTGCTCTCGGCGGGGCAAAACCGGTAGAATGGGGCTGCGGGCTCGGTGGGTAACGGACGCGCGGGCGAAGCACTGCTTGAGAGCTTGCTGTTACCCACATCTTTGGAATGTGGCCTCAGCAAGGGCGGGAACGTGGACAGGCCGCGCCTGCGGAGACCTGCGGAC
>JAFGKA010000032.1 GCA_016928855.1 Phycisphaerae bacterium | reverse complement strand
GACGTTCACAAGCGACGCCACGGTGGGCACGTACACGATGACGTGCACGGTGACGGACTCGGTCGGTGCGAGTGTCGCCAGTTCGATCTATGTGATGGTCGGCAACGGGCTTTCCGCGAGTGTTACGACGAGTCGATTGCAGGTTCTGCCGGGTGGCGGAGCCAATGGGCAGGCCACGCTGACGGCTTCGGCGATCGGCGGCTCTGGTGGCTATACGTATCTGTGGGCCGTGACGAACCCGGCCGGCGCTGGTGAGGATGCGCGGCTCAGTGCGACCAACGTACAGTCGCCGACATTCACGAGCACGACTACGTTGGGAACGTACCGCATCACTTGCACGGTCACGGATTCGGTCGGTATGAGTTTCAGTGCGGCGGTTCACGTTCAGGTGAGCGCGGCGGTCATGTTCCTCGACGTCCGGGCGGATACGACGGTTGTGTTGCCCGGCGCCGTCGTCACTCTGATCGGTGATCGAACGGGCGGCACGGCGAACTTCAATTACTCGTGGCGTGCCTACGATTCGGCCGGGGCAGACCAGGGAACCTGGGGTGAAGACGACGACGGCGGGGCGGCCGGTGGTCAGCAGAACGACGAGGCCGACGATGTCACGCAGACCTGGACGGCGCCAAGTACCGCGACAGGCACCTATCGAATCGTCTGCACGCTGACGGATTCACTCAGTTATACGTATGTCGACAGCCTCGAGGTGTACGTGCCCACGTCCACGTTGACGTTGACGTCGCCGGCAAACGAGGATGCCGACAACACCCCGACGTCGGTGCTTGGCGTGACGACGTTGGGCAGCCTCAGTACGGTTGTGCAGGTGAACACCACACTGACGTATCCGCGAAATCTGAAGGTCCGCTGCGGCGATCCGGGCAACTCATTGGCCGGCGACGTCTGGATCGAAATCTCCGGCGTCAGTGCCCAGGGGTCCCCGCAGATCGAGCATTTCTACTTCCTGATTCCCGGTGCCGGTGGCTATGTGACCACTGAGGGCGTCAAGCCGTTCGCACGGGTGGATACCGCCCGGTACGTCGTCGTGACAGGCTCGGCCAGCGGTAACGAGACTGTCCAGATTGGCGTAGGGGATACGTTTGGCCTGCCGAGGGTGATCCCCGCGTCGTCCAGCGTTCGACGGGTACTTCTCCTGCCAGGCACAACATTGACCACGCCGGCCGACTACAGTGTCATCACCACGCCTGGTCAGCAGGGCATCCGATTTACCAACCCCGCTCGCGACCCGAACGGCGCCAATAGCTACGAGATTCTCTACGACGACAATTGATCCTGTCCGATCCGCGTCGTCCCGCCTTCCTACTTGTCCAGCTCGAACACGTCGTGGATGGTCTGCAGCGCCTTTTCCGCGTCGTCCAGGCGAACAATGCAACTGATGACGATCTCGCTCGTCGAGATGTTCTCGATGTTGACCTTCGCTTCGGCAAGGGCGTTGAACATCTTCGCGGCCACGCCGGAATGCGTCTTCATGCCGATGCCGACCACGCTGACCTTGGCGACCTTCTCGTCCAGCTCGACGCTTTCGATGCCGAGTTCCCTGGCGAGATCGTCGCAGACAGCCTGCGCTTCCATGGCCTCGGATGCGTTCGTCGTGAAGCCGATGTTGGCGATGTTGTGTTCCCGGTAGACGTTCTGGATGATGTCGTCTACCATGATGTTGTGCTTGGCGATTCGCGCAAAAACCTGCGCCGCGACGCCCATTTTGTTCGGCACGCCTCGCAGGACCACTCGTGCGAGGTCTCGCTTCAAGGCTGCGCCACGTACGACAATTTCTTCCATGTCCGATGTCTCCGCTAGGATCATGGTCCCGTTCGCGTCCGTGAGTGAACTGCGTACGTGAATCGGGACGTTGTACTTCTTGCCGAACTCGATGGCGCGCGAGTGCATGACGCCGGCGCCGAGGGATGCCATTTCGAGCATCTCGTCATAACTGATGGTGTCGAGCTTGCGCGCCTGCGGTACGATCCGCGGATCGGTCGTGTAGACGCCGTCCACGTCGGTATAGATCTCGCAGACTTCCGCGTTGAGAGCAGCGGCCAGGGCGACCGCGGTCGTATCGGAGCCGCCGCGTCCGAGTGTCGTGATCGCGCCGTCCTCGGTAATGCCCTGGAAACCGGCGACAATCGCGATGCGGCCGGCGTCGAGGTGTTCCCGGATCCGATCGGCGTCGATCTTCTTGATCCTCGCCTTGCTGTGCGAGGCATCGGTGATCATGCCGACCTGGCCGCCCGTGAAGCTGATGGCTTCATGCCCGACGGAGTGAATCGCCATGGCCATCAGCGCGATGGTGACCTGCTCGCCGGTCGTGAGCAGCATGTCCATTTCCCGTTTGGGTGGATGGGGGCTGACGTCCTGGGCGAGGGCGACGAGTTTATCGGTCGTCTTGCCCATGGCCGAGACGACCATGACCACTTGCTTGCCTTCGAGTTTGGCTCGGATCGCCCGGCGTGCCGCGCGGTGTATCTTCTCCGCGTCCGCTACGCTCGTGCCGCCGAATTTCTGTACAATGACTCCCATCCGTTGCTCCAGTCCGCAGGTATTCTAACTATTCGGGAAGGACAAATCGATCCACGCGGAGTTGCCGGGCCAGTTCCCTCGCGGCCGTGCGGTGCTCGGCATCGTCCGCGGTGGGTGTGGGCTGCCACAGCCATACGACCTTGGGACGCTGCAAGCCCCGCGCATCGCGGAGTTCGATGATGTCCTTCATGACGGCCAGCCCGCGTTGGGCGAGGACGCCGTCATGTCCGCGGCCGCGCGTGCTCAGGGCGTCCGCGGCCAGGACGAACTCCATCTCGTGATAGGCGGAACGTAGCAGTTCGTCAATGGCCGCCGTGCTGGCCAGGCCGGTCCCGTCGCTTCGGCCACCGAGCACCCAGGACCGGGCTGCGATGGCCAGGCGGGCCAACCGCTCCAGGACGTCGGCGTGCAACAGGGCACCGGGCGTCGGCAGGACCACAAGGCGCAGGCGACTCTTGCCCCACGCCGTCGCGGCCCGCAGCCACCAGTCGCCGTGCCACCAGTCGGCGATCGCGCCAGCCGGCGTTGTCGCCTCGACCAGCAGTGTCCGGGGGGCCTTGGTGCCGGCCGGGTCCGGCAGATCGCCCACCGCCGCGCCGAGCGAGAGTTCGGACGTCGGCCGTGAACCCCCGGCGATACCGAGGCGGGGCATGGCCTGGTGGCGACGACGCAAAGCGGCCTTGCGGGCGAAGCGCTTACGCGTTTCGTCCGAATCTGAGGAAGTACTCCATAAGCTCATGGCCGGGATCCACGTGCAGATCGCTCCGCACGGCGTTGGCCTCCGTAAAAGGTTCTTCCAGTACGCCCTTGACGCCCGTGCCAGCCATGCAGAACGGCGGTGGCTCGGCGGTGTGGGTCTTGTGGCTGCACGGCGTCGGGTGATCGGGCGCGATCAGCACCCGCCATTCGTCGAACGTGCGCAGTTTCTTGAGCACGGGACCGACGATATGTTCGTCGATCTGTTCGATCGCCTTGGTCTTCTCGACGTGGTCGCCCATATGGCCGGCTTCGTCCGGCGCTTCGATATGGACCGCGACGAGGTCATAGTCATCGAGAGCGTCGACGATGGCCTGGCCCTTGCCGGCGTAGTTTGTATCGATGAAGCCGGTGGCGCCCTCGACGTCGATCAGCGTCCATCCGAGGCATACGGCGACGCCACGGAAGAGATCGACCGCGCCGATCGCGGCGCCCGTGATGCCAAAGCGGTCGCGGAAGCGTTCGAGCTTCGGCATCGGGCCCTGGCCCCAGAGCCAGATCGACGTAGCTGGATTTTCGCCGAGTTCGCGGCGCACTTCGTTGACGTCGTGATGGGCGAGGATGTCCTGCGAGCGCTCCATCAGGACGCGGATCAGGTCGGCGTCACGCCCCCTCGGCAGATGCCGGGCGATCGGCTGGCCGGGAATGTCGTGGGGCGGCGTGGCTTCCACTTTCGTACCGACGGCGTCCTTGAGGATCATCAGGTGGCGATACCCCACGCCCACGTGGAACGAAATTCGCTCGTTGCCGAGCTTGCTGTTGAGATCGGCGATGATGCGCTCGGCCTCCTTGGCGCGGATGTGGCCGGCCGTGAAATCCTCCATCTTCTCGTCCACGATCGTGACGAGATTGCAGCGATAGACCACATCCTTCGGGCCGACGGCGAGGCGCCGGGCCGCCGCCTCGATCGGCGCGCGGCCGGTGTAGAACCGCTTTGGATCGCACCCCACGACGCTCAGTGTGGCGACGTCGCTGCCGGGCAGATACCCCTTCGGGACCGTGACAACTGTGCCCTGGCGGCCATGGATCGAGATCCAGTCGATGTTCGGCTTGTGCGCGGCGGCCAGCGGGGTCCGGCCGTCGAGTTCTTCGAGCGGCTCGTCCGCGGCGCCGTCCGGTAATATCAGTGCATATTTCATGCCTTGAACTCTTCGTGTTCGGCCACGACGCGGATGCACACACACGGCGCCGTGATCACGTCCAGCTTCTCGATTTCCTTTATTGCCTCACGCATGGCACCTTCGCGGGCCATGTGTGTGGTGATCGCCACCGGTACGATGTCCTGCGGGGCGTCAGCTTCAGCTTCATGCTGCGTGATCGCGCTCAGGCTGATCGCGCGTTCGCCGAAAATCCGCGTGATCTGGGCCATGACGTTCGGCTGGTCCTTGACCATCGCTCGCACGTAGTATCGGCTTTGGATGGCATCGATGGGTTTCATGATCGCCGGTTCGTTCTGGTCCTGCAAGAGCTGGAACTGCTCGAATGTGCGCCGGGCGTTGCCGGTCGCGGCGGCGATGACGTCGGCCACGATCGCGCTGGCGGTCGGTGCCGGTCCGGCCCCGCGCCCGTAGAGCAGGCAGTGGCCGACGGCGTTGCCGTACACGCTGACGGCGTTAAACGGCCCGCTGACGCTGGCCAGCGGATGTGTCGCGCGGATGAACGCCGGGTGCACACGAAGGCTGATCCCGTCGTCATTCCGCTCGCCGATGGCCAGGAGCTTGCAGGCGTAGCCCAGTTCGCGGGCTACGTGCAGGTCCATGCGGTCGATCGCCTGAATGCCTTCGATCGGGATGGTCGCGAAGTCGATATCCGCCTGGAACGCCATCGCCGCCAGGATCGCGAGCTTGTGGGCGGTGTCGGTCCCGTTGACGTCAAGCGTCGGGTCGGGTTCGGCATAACCGAGGCGCTTGGCGTCCTCGAGCACGTCGGCGTAGGCGCGATTGTGCGTGGCCATCTCGCTGAGAATGTAGTTGCAGGTGCCGTTCACGATGCCGAACAGCGCGTCGATCCGGTTGGCGATCAGCCCTTCGCGCAACGACGAGAGCAGGGGGATGCCCCCGCCGACGCTGGCCTCGAAGACGATGCACTGACCGGCGGCCCGGGCGGCGGCGAACATCTCCTTGCCCCGGATCGCGAGCAGCGCCTTGTTGGCGGTGACGACGTCCTTGCCGGCCGCCAGGCACTGTTTGACCACCTCGCCGGCGACGGTCGTGCCACCGATCAGTTCGATCGCAACGTTCGTTTCCGGATCGTTGAGGATGTCATTCAGGTCGGCCGTGAAACGCCCGCTCGGCAGCGTGATGCTGTTCCAGACGCTGCGATTGATCTCGCAGACGTGACGCAACTCCAGTCGTAGACCGGTCTTACGTGCGATCGTCTCCGCGTTGCGGGTCAAGAGTTCAACCACGCCCTTGCCGATGGTTCCACAGCCGATCAAACCGATGCCGACGGACCTCATACACGGTCTCCCGAAGCGCTATCCATAGAGCCTGCCCATTTGTACGCGCCCGGCGCTTCCCACGCAAGCGGGTGGTCGGTGGCCCCCGGGGCGCGCCTGGGGGAATTGTGTCAAGAGCGCCGAACCTCATTCATGGGCACATGGGGGCGGTGGACTACCATGAAAACACTGTTCGATTGCAGTGGTACACGGTCAGTGTGGACCGGGCGTGCTAGGGCGCTGGTGTCGTGGTACGATGGCGCGTGCAGGAGCGGCGTGTGCGGTTCGACAACGCAGACATGCGGGCGAGCGGTGAATCACTATGGTGCATATTCTCGGGATCGTTGGCAGTCCCCGGCGCAAGGGCAACACCGACGTGCTTGTATCGCATGTCCTGGCCGGGGCCGAGGGCCGGGGGGCGACGACGGAGACGCTGTTTCTCAACGACCTGACAATCCGCGAGTGCGACGGCTGTCACGCATGCTGGCAGGGCAAGCGGTGTCCCAAGGCGGACGACATGGCCGGGCTGTACGCCAGGATCGAGGCGGCGGATGGAATCGTGTTCGGTACGCCGGTCTACTGGTACGGGCCAACAGGCATTCTCAAGCTGTTGATCGACCGATTCGTGTACTTCAACTGTCCGGAGAACCGGCCCCAAATCGCCGGCACGCGGGTGGCGATCGCCGTGCCGTACGAGGATACGGACGCGGAGACGGTTCGGCCGCTGCTGGAGTTCTTCAAGAAGAGCTTTGCGTATCTGGAGATGAACTGTATCGGGCAGATCGTCGTGCCCGGCGTGACGATCCGGGGCGAGGTGGCGCAGAAGCCCGATTGTCTGCAGGCGGCGTTTGAGCTGGGGGT
>JAFGKA010000031.1 GCA_016928855.1 Phycisphaerae bacterium | reverse complement strand
GTTCACGGGAACAATGGTGTTTCACGACGTACCAGTGGTCGTGCTGGACATCGACGTTCCGGGAGAAGGGATAGTTGAAGGGATCGTCGGGACCAACGTGTTCCACAATCGGAACCTCGTGTTTCGACCGAGCCTGGCCGGCGGGTCCGTCCTCGAAGTGTCCGCGCCCCTGGTGCTGTCGGACTATTACGGCGATTTCGACGGTGACGGCGACGTGGATCTGACGGACTTTAATACGTTCCAGCCTTGTTTCAACGGGCCGAATCGACCGTGGCCCGGTTGCGACTGCGAGCCAATCGATTCGGATGGCGACGGTGATATTGACCTGGCCGACTTCGGTCGGTTCCAGATGTGCTTCAACGGCCCGAATCGGCCACCGGCTGCCGACTGTCCGCTCCTGCCGTAGGGCGCGCGGCGGTGGGGGAGCTGGCTAGCGGAGGCGTGCGCAAGTGGTCCGCGCGATTGCACTTGCATTTGTGGTGGCCGCGTGTCTCGTTGACACCCCCCAGCCCGATACCTAAGATCCCTGCGATATCCGAGTTTCGCTCGTGACCCTACGGCAACACGCGGAGGTCAGGCATGGGCCGGCTGTTTGAGGACATCACCAAGACCATCGGAAACACGCCACTGGTGCGAATCAATCGGGTCATTCAGGCTCCCGCGACGGTGTACGCGAAACTGGAATTCTTCAATCCGATGGCCAGCGTGAAGGACCGCATCGGGCTGGCGATGATCGAGGCCGCGGAGCGGGCGGGTAAGCTCAACAAGGACACGGTGCTGATCGAGCCCACGTCCGGCAATACGGGGATCGCGCTGGCGTTTGTGGCCGCGGCGAAGGGGTACCGGCTGATCCTGACGATGCCGGAGAGCATGTCGATCGAACGGCGCACGCTCCTGGCGGCGCTCGGGGCCGAACTCGTGCTGACGCCGGCCGATACCGGCATGAAGGGCGCGATCGAGCGCGCCGAGGCGCTGGCGAAGGAGACCCCGAACGCATACATTCCGCAACAGTTCGAGAACCCGGCCAACCCGGAAATTCACCGCAAGACGACTGCCGAGGAGGTCTGGAACGATACCGATGGCAAGGTCGATATCGTCATTGCCGGCGTGGGTACCGGTGGGACAATCACCGGGATGGCCGAGGCGCTTAAGAAACGCAAGCCGTCGGTCCAGTGCGTTGCCGTTGAACCGGTGAATTCGCCCGTGATTACGCAAGTGCGTGAAGGCAAAGCGACGCAGCCGGGCAGGCACAAGATTCAAGGCATCGGCGCCGGCTTCATTCCCGGCGTGCTGCGGGTCGACCTGATCGATGACGTGATCCGCGTCAGCGATGAGGATTCCTTCGCATGGGCCCGCCGGGCGGCGAAGGAAGAGGGGATCCTCTGCGGGATCTCCTCCGGTGCTGCGCTCTGTGCGGCCAACGAGGTTGCTCATCAGCCCGGGAATGAGGGCAAATTCATCGTCGCGATCTTCCCCAGCTTCGGCGAGCGATATCTCTCCACCCCGCTGTTCCAGGAAACCTGACACGCGGGCGAGCGGTGGAGTGCGTGTGCCACTGCCGTGCTGGCAGTGTCCTTGTGCCGCGACTGCTCACAGAGTAGCGGCACGCGGGGACTGGGTATATTGTCGTTTCTACGCGTATCGGCCGAACTCGTGCGCGGCGCGATACATCGCTTCGGCGTTCGACAGCGATTGAGGCGTCAGTGGCAGCATGAACGGTGCCGCGGTCGGCAGCAGCACGAGGCCGCCGCCGTTCCCCGCGGCGTTGATGGCCTCGCGGACCTGTCGGCGCACGTCTTCCGGCGTGCCGGTCTCGAACGTGACGGCCTGTACAAGCCCCATGAGGCACATGCGGCTGCCTACGCGGGCCTTGACCTCGGCGGCGGTGACGTCGGCGGTTTCGAGCGGAAGCGTCTCGATCGGCTCGAGCCCGTCGGCGCCCGTCTCGGCGATCATGTCCAGAATGTCGCGCAGCTTCCCGTGGCAGTGAATGATGCTGAAGTTGTTCGTCGCATGAGCGGCGGCGGTGGCGGCTTTGTCCTGCTCCAGCACGTAGCGCGGGAAGAAGACGTGCGGGTTCAGCAGCGGCGCTCCACAGTACTCCGGGCCCCAGAGCCGAAACGCGGCCTGATCGACGACGGCGCCGATCGCCTGAATCGCCTGCACGACGAGCGCCTGGGCCTTGTCCACCAGCGCCCGGATCGGCCCGTCGTCCGTGATGCAGCGCAGGACGAAATCCTCGAAGTCGAACAGCCCGACAACGTGACCGATGGCATCGCCGATATCGAACAGTAACAGACCGGCATCGCCGACCTGCTCAGCCAAAGCATGGATCCGGGCGACATCCACCGTCGCCGGCGGGTCGGGCATCGAGAGAACCCGTTCGATATCCGCATCGCTCTTGATCAGCGGTTCGACCTGCCAGTTGGTCATCAGACCGGGGTCGCGCCGCGTGACGCCGCGCAGCGGGCCCTTGGGCGTTTCGATCGTCGTCGTGCGGACGAGGGCGCCGTCGGCATGGTGCTCCTGCGAGCCGGAGACCGAATTGGGGTTGCCCAGGAACACGGGGCAATCGACCGGGGCGCGCACGAAGCTGTCGCCGTAACGGGCCTCGAGCGCGAGCAGGGGGGCATACGACGGCTCCTGGTTGGCCCAATCGTGATTGAAGGGGCTGTGCTCGTACAGTGTGACCGGCACGCGGTCAGGCTGTCGGCGTTGCAGTGCGGCCAGCAGACGCTCACGTGAGGTCATGTTGTATTCCCAGCGTCGTTTCGGTGACGGTCGTGGTCGGCACGGGCTTTTCCGGTCCTCTATGCCTGCCTGCTGATGACAAAAATCGCTTCCTCCGCGCGCAGACCGGGCAGAATGCGAATCGGTGCGCGTCGACCGACGATCAGCGGGATCCGCCGATGCACGCGGATGTGGTTTTCCCGGCAGAAACGATCGAAATCCCGGATCGTCAGGCATCGAACGTTCGGCGTGTTGTACCACCGGAACGGCAAAGCCTCAGTGACGGGTGTACGCCCGGTTACGATCATCTGTACGATGGACTTCCAGTGCACGAAATTCGGGAAGCTGACGATGCCGAAGCGCCCGATGCGCAGCATCTCGCGGATCACGACATCCGGCCGTCGAAGCGTCTGCAATGTCTGGGAGAGCACAACGTAATCATACGATCGGCTCGGCAGGCTCGACAGCTCGTTTTCCAGGTCGAGATCGAGCACCGGGAGCCCGCGTTCCACGCATTCGCAGATCGCGTCCTGGAACACTTCGACACCGAGCCCCTGTGCCCGGCGGTTTCGTATCAGTCGGCTGAGCAACACGCCCCGGCCACAGCCGAGATCCAGCACGCGGCTGCCGGGCTCGATGAGCTGTTCGATCCGGTCGTAATCGACGCGCTGACGCGTCCAGGCGGTCTGGATCGCCGGCGCCTCGCTGTAGGGCTGCACGTTGCCGTTGTCTTCGATGACCGGGCGGCCACTGGTGCTGGCCAGGAAGCTGCCGATCAGCCGGCCGAGCACCTCCGGCTCGAGCAGAAACGCGTCGTGGCCATACCGCGAGTTCACCTCCGAATAGGTGACGTGTTTTCCGTTGGCCAGCAGGGCATCGACAATCTGCCGTGACTGCTGGGGCGTGAACAGCCAGTCGCTCGAGAAACTCATCGCAAACACACGGGCTTGCACATGCTGGAACGCTTTCTCCAGCGAGCCGTGGCGCGCGGCCAGGTCGTAGTAGTCCATCGCCTTCGTGATGTAGAGGTAGCTGTTGGCGTCGAAGCGTTCGACGAACGCGCGGCCCTGGTGGTCGAGATACGTTTCGACGGAAAACTCGCTGCCGAAGTCATAACTGTATTTGTCGGCGCGGCGCAGCTCGCGGCCGAATTTCTCGTGCATGCCCTGCTCGGAGAGGTACGTGATGTGGCCGACCATACGCGCGATCGCCAGCCCGCGGTCCGGTCCGGGGCCGGCGTGATATTGCCCGTGCTCGAATCGCGGATCGGCCAGGATGGCGTTGCGGCCGACGGCGTCAAACGCGATCGACTGGGCGTTCAGCCGGGCGGTGGTCGCGATCGGAATCGCGGCGGCGACCGCTTCCGGATAGCGCACGATCCATTCGAGCACCTGCATGCCGCCCATCGAACCGCCGATCACCGCAAGCAGACGGTCGATGCCGAGGTGCTCGATCAGGCGCTTCTGCACCTTGACCATGTCCTCGATCGTGATGACCGGGAAGTCAAGTCCCCACGGCTTGCCGGTCTCGGGATTGAGGCTCGACGGACCGGTCGTGCCGCGGCAGCCGCCGAGGATGTTCGAGCAGATGACGAAATACTTGTTCGTGTCGATGCCCTTGCCCGGGCCGACCATGATGTCCCACCAGCCGGGCTTGCGGTCGTGTTCGTCGTGATAGCCGGCGACGTGCGCGTCACCGGAGAGCGCATGGCAGATCAATACGGCATTGTCCCGCGCTGCGTTGAGCACGCCGTACGTTTCGTACGCGACCTGGATCGGCCCCAGCCGGTGCCCGCACTCGAGGGCCAGGCTCGCCGGTGGCTCGAACAGGGTTACCGTCTGTGTCTCGACCAGCCCAACGCCATCGGGCGGTCTGTTGTCAGCATCCGTCTTCATCGCCGTATAGTGATACCGTCTGTGAGCGTTCAACACAAAACCCACGGCACGGTGCCGTGGGCTTGTGTGGATCGTCGCGCCCGCCAGGTGGGCGCTACTTCTGTGACGCGGCCAGGGCCTGGTCGATGTCGGCCAGGATGTCGTCGATATCCTCGATTCCGACCGACAGGCGGACGTACTCCGGCACGACGCCGGTGTCGGCCTGCTCGGCCTCGGTGAGCTGCGAGTGTGTCGTGCTGGCCGGGTGGATGCACAACGTCTTGGCGTCGCCGATATTGGCCAGATGCGACATCAGCTTTGCCGCATTGATGAACTTCTTGCCGGCGGCCATGCCGCCCCGGATGCCGAAGCCGACAATGGCGCCACAGCCACGCGTGAGATACTTCTTCGCGTTGGCGTGCTGCGGATGGTCCGGCTGGCCCGGATAGTTGACCCACTCGACGGCCTTGTGCCCGGCCAGATGGGTCGCCACGCGCTGCGCGTTTTCGCAATGCCGCGGCATACGCAGGTGCAGCGTCTCGATTCCCTGCAGGAACAGGAATGCCGCAAAGGGGCTCATGCAACTGCCCATGTCCCGCAGGAAGTGCGTGCGGCACTTGATGATGTACGCGATGTTGCCGATCGGCTTG
>JAFGKA010000215.1 GCA_016928855.1 Phycisphaerae bacterium | reverse complement strand
TCCCGTACAAGGATCTGAACAAGCACGTCAGCTCTGGGCCGCACCACAAGCGGTAGGGGCTACTGGAGTCACATGAATACCCCTTTTGTAGAATGTGGATGCGTGCCCGATACCGGACGGGTGGGCGTTTGGGGGCGGTTCGAGGAGTTCGCCCTGCTCTCGGCGCCGCCGACCATCCGTGACAGGGCCCGGTACGACGCGTTGGAGTAAGCCGCGCTGTCTTCTTGTAACTCATTACTGGCCGTCGACTTGGGCGTTCGGACCGGGCTTGCTGTGTACGGTACTGACGGCCGGCTGGTCTGCTATCGCTCACGGAACTTCGGTACGGCGGCACGGCTTCGGCGGGCGGTGCCGGGCATTCTCGATGAGTTGCCGGATCTGGCGTGGCTCATCCTTGAGGGCGGCGGACCGCTGGCCGACATCTGGCAGCGCGAAGCGACCCGTCGGGGTATTCCGGTCTGTCGGATTGCCGCCGAAGAATGGCGGGCCGGCATGCTCTACCCCCGCCAGCAACGCGACCGGGCTCATGCCAAACACAGCGCGGACGAGTTGGCCCGGCAGGTGATCGAGTGGTCCGGGGCGGCCCGCCCCACCGCACTGCGCCACGACGCCGCCGAAGCGATCCTCATCGGGCTCTGGGGCGTGCGGCACGTCGGCTGGCTCGCGGCCTTGCCGCCGGGTTTGCGGGGATGATCGAAGAAGCCAGAAGGCAGAAGCCAGAAGGCAGAAGGCAGAAGCAGGCAGGAACCGCGCGTGACGACACCTACGTCTGCAACAATGTGGTGCCGTGCCAACGATGCGGCTTGAATCTCGCTGGCCGTCTTCGCAGTGCGCGTCATTTCTGTGACATATGAAAGCCCGGCCGGCGAGACGCCGGCCGCTACATCGATATGGTAACACGCGGTTGAATCCGAACGTGCCGTTGCATCCGGCCCTGGTCTGCTTCTGCCTTCTGCCTTCTGGCTTCTGCCTCTCTCCCGTTACGGTGTCTCGCCAAGCGTCTGCCAGAGGATCGTCCGCGTGTTAAACAGAATGTGCAGAATGATCGGGGCCACCAGCGAGCCGCGGCGTTCGTACAGATAGCCGAGGATCAGCCCCAGCGCCGCCAACGGCAGGACGACCTGCGGCTGACCGTAGTGGGCCATCCCGAAGATCAGCGAGACCAGCAGCAGCGACCGCCATCGTGAGCCGAGGTACTGCTTCAGGAATGACTGCATGATGCCGCGGAAGAACAGCTCCTCGGCCATCGGCGCGACGATCACCGGGCCGATCACACCCAGGGCCCGTGCCCACGGAGGCAACTCCGAAGCCGCCAAGGCGTCGAGGATCGGGTGGTTCGGCAGCACCTGCTCACCGGTCCACCAGGACACGACATATTCCGATGCAGACAGCAGCCCGACGCACATCGGAAACGCCAGCAGAAAAGCTACAACGGCTACGGCGGCCTCTTCCGGCAGCCGTCGCGTGCGCAGCCCGAATGTCCGCAAGCCGCCCGGAAACTCCTGGGCCCCCAGCCACAGGCACATAGCTGCCCCCAGCATTCCGGCAACAACGGTCGGAACCACGCGATCAAGATGCACGCCGACCTCGGCCGCGGTGCCCGGCTTGAGATACTGATTCGTCAGCCACTGCGCCACCAGAAGCCCGGTCAGATACGCCGCCATGCACATCGGGATTGCCACCACCGTCAGGTCGCTCGGCCGTGGCGGCGCGAGGGCCAGCGGGTCGTTGCGTTGCCGATACCACCGGGCAATCAAGCCGAGCCACAGCGCGGTACCGACGCCCACAAAGCCCCAATTGATCGCTTCGAGATACCGGTTACTGACCGCCAGCAGCATGGGGCATATCCTGAGTTTGGTGGCGGCAGGAAGACGAACGGGTATCCAGCGACGGGCCAACGCTCCGGCCCTTGGCCTGTGGGCCTGTCACCCGTTCACCGATGCACGCCCCCGTTGTTCCGGCCGTCGAAACCACTACAATCGACTCGGCCATGAGCACTATATTGGACCAGATCGTGGAAACCAAGCGGGCTGAGGTGGCCGCCGCCAAGGCTGACCGGCCGATCGAGGACCTGCGCGCCGCCTGTGCCGAGTTGCCCCGGCCGCGTAACTTCTACGCGGCGATGGCCGCCGAGCCACCGCGGGGCGTGCACCTGATTGCCGAGATCAAGAAGGCCTCGCCGTCGGCCGGCCTGATCCGGCCGGACTTCGACCCGGTCGCGATCGCGCGGACTTACTACGCCGCTGGTGCGTCGGCGTTGAGCGTGCTGACCGACAAGACCTATTTTCAAGGTGATCTGCGTTTCATCGAGCAGGTGCGTGATGCGGTGCCCCTGCCCGTGCTGCGTAAGGACTTCATCATAGACGAGTATCAGGTCTACGAGGCTCGTGCCGCCGGCGCGGATGCGATCCTGCTGATCAGCGAGGTGCTGACGCCGCAGGAGGTCATGGATCTGCTCATTCGGGCGGCGGAGCTGCATCTCACGACGCTCGTCGAAGTCCACGACGCGGACACACTGTTGCAGCTTCGATCAGTGATCGGCTTTCCCCACCGCCGATACAATCTGCTCGGCATCAATAACCGCGACCTGCGGGTGCAGCGGACCGACATCAACACGTTTGTACGCCTGGCCGAACTGGCCGAGGCCGGCACACTGCTCGTGGCCGAGAGCGGCATCAAGACGAATGCCGACGTGAGGCGCCTCGTCGACGCGGGCGCGAACGCCCTGTTGATCGGAGAAACATTCATGCGCGCCGACGATATCGGCGCAAAGGTGCGCGAGCTGATCCCGTAAATGCACGACGATCGCTGTTATGGCGAATTCGGTTCTCGCGGGTGATAGGACCAGATCGGCATGGACACGCCAGCGAGCCGGTTCATGATGACGGCCTGCATTGCCAGCCAGATGACCGCCAGGGCCATCAGCAACAGATCCCTCCAGGCCGTAACACCCCCGAGCGCGACGACCAGCGACGACGCGCACGCCGGCGGATGCGGACAGCCCAACCGAACCAGGACCAGACAGGCCAGTGCAAGCGCCAGCGCTGCGCCAAGATACACTGTCCAGTCACCCCCCTCAGCCAAAGTGGCTTCGACCAACAGGAGCCGCCTGCCGTGCCAGACGACCGTGCCGCAAGCCAATGCGGAGAGATGACCGAGAATGACCGATCGCGGCGCCGCTGCAACCGATAGCGGAGCGCTGAAGAGGATGAACGTGCTTGGGCCGAGCGCGGGAAAGACCAGGGGCAGATCGGTCAGCCACGCGAAGAAGCTGATCGTCAGAATCGCCATACCCCCGTTGATGGCCGCGACGATCGAGACGACCTTCCGTTCGTCGAACCGCGTCAGCAGTCCCGGCGTGCTGAATCGCGCACGGCAGATCATCCATCGCATCTTCAGCGACAGGCCTGTTCCCGCTCGCGAGGTTCGTCCCATAATCCCGACTCCGATGCAGACTGCCCCTTTCTTCTTCGGCCAATCCATTTGCCCGAATCGGCTGAAACAGGGCGAATCACGCGATTACGCCGGCTCGGCGACTGCGCCCTGCGACCCTCGAGTGGCGCACATCCCGGATTTCGGGTAGAATGTCGAGTCGTCGGTGAGGTGACGCGGCTCATCGGCCACTCCGGGGGGGGGCACGCACTCAGCCAATCGAAAGGAGGAGCCATGCGGTGGATGAGGACGAGCCTTGCGGTTCTCGGATTGGCGTGCGCGGTCGTGCAGGCGGCGGAGCCACGGCGGGAGATTCTGTTTCCCGACGTACCGGGTTACACGACGCTCAAGTGCGACCTGCACATACACACGGTGTTTTCGGATGGCGCGGTCTGGCCGACGATCCGCGTGGACGAAGCGTGGCGGGAGGGGCTCGATGCCATCGCGATCACCGACCATATTCAGTATCGGCCGTTCAAGGACAACGTAAAGTCGGATCACAACCGCGCCTTTGAGTTAGCTGAACCGCTCGCGCGGCAGCACAACATTCTGCTCGTGCGGGGCACTGAACTCACCTACGGCACCCCGCCCGGCCATTTCAACGCGATCTTTCTGAAGGATGCCACCGCGCTGGATACCGAGGACTTCTACGAAGCCTTCGACCGCGCCGCCGAACAGGGCGCCTTCATCTTCTGGGACCATCCCTCCTGGCAGGGCGAGGAGCTTGGCCAGTGGGGCCCGGAGCAGGCGAAGCTGCTCGAGAAGAAGCAGTTGCATGGCATCGAGGTGGCCAACCCCAAGCGTCACGATATTTACGGCCACGGCATGGCGATCGAGAAGAATCTCGTGATGGTCGGCAACTCGGACATTCACCCGCCCTCGCGCGAGGACAACCGTACCGTCGAAGAGCACCGGCCGCTCACGCTCGCCTTCGCCAAGGCAAAAACAAACGAGGCGCTGCGCGAAGTCCTGTTCGCCGGGCGCACGGCCGTCTGGCGCGCCAACCGGCTGATCGGACGCGAGGCGCAGTTGCGGCCGATGTTTGAGGCGTGCGTGTCCATCGCCCCGCCACACCGGCGTGACAAGCAGAAGATGCTCGTCGAGATGACGAACCGCTGTGAACCCGCATTTCCCAGATGCAGTTGCTCCTGATGGCATGATTCGCGCATGTTTCCGTGTGATTCAATGGTCTTTCTGCCGTTTTGACAGGGGCATCCAATGGGTGACAGGCGAAGACAAGCACTTCGTGTGCAGTTTGATGGCAAGCTCAAGCTCGAATTCCATGGAGCGAAGATCACGAGCGACGCGGGTCTGCTGCCCTTTCGTGAACTCGACGAGGCCTTCCGTCTGACGGAGAAGGGAAGCACGGTGTTGTCCGATCCGCGCCCCGGAAAGAACACGCAGCACACGATGTTGGCCATGTTGCGACAAAGCGTCTACGGACGCTTGGCTGGCTACGAAGATGTCAACGATGCAGAGCGCTTGTGGGTCGATCCCGCCATGCGCCGTGTTGTTGGTGGCCGAGCGCAAGAGAAAGAGGCCGCATCCACCAGCGAGATGGGTCGGTTCGAGACGGAGATGTTGAGTTCGAGGAAGAACCTGACGGCGCTGATGGATCTGCCTGGAACCTGGGTAGACTCTGTCCACGAGTGTGCCCCGCTCGACAAGCTGATTCTGGATTTGGACAGTTCCCAGAGCGAAACGTACGGTGACCAACAAGGCTCCACCTACAACGGCTATTTCGAGTGCACCTGCTATCATCCGCTGTTTCTGTTCAACCAGCACGGCGACCTGGAGCGGGCCATGTTACGGCGCGGGAACCACGCCAGCGCCAAGTTCTGGCGTCGGGTTCTGTTGCCGGTCATCGAGCGATACCGGGATCGCGATATTCCGAAGTACTTCCGCGGTGACGCGGCGTTCGCCATCCCAGCGTTGTACCGCGTGCTGGAGGAGGAAGGTCTCCGGTACACCATTCGCATCCCCGCGAACGATGTTCTGATGGCCAGGATCAGCCCTCTGCTGACCCGTCCGGTAGGACGCCCTTCGTACAACCCCAAGGTCTTCTATGAGAGCTTCTCGTATCAGGCGCAGAGTTGGGACCATTCTCGTCGCGTGGTGGCCAAGGTCGAGTGGCATTGGGACGAGTTGTTCCCGCGTGTCGGATTCATCGTGACCAACATGACCGGTTGGTCGAGGAAGGTGGTAAAGTTCTACAACGCGCGCGGCACGGCAGAGCAATGGATCAAGGAAGGCAAATATGCCGCGAAGTGGACGCGCCTGTCGTGCCGGAACTTCAGGAACAACCAGGCGCGGCTTCAGTTATTCGCCCTGGCGTACAACCTCGGGAACTTCCTGCGTCGGCTGGCGCTGCCGAGGTCGGTGAAGCACTGGTCGTTGACGACGCTGCGGGAAAGGCTGATCAAGATCGGAGCCAAAGTGGTTCGGCATGCGAAGTACGTAACGTTCCAACTGGCCGAGGTGGCGGTACCGCGCGACTTGTTCGCAAGAATACTGGAGCGGATCCAGTGGTTCGGCGTGCCGCCGCCGCTGGTGCAACGTGGCTGATGCTGCGACCGAACGAAAGGTTGGCGATGCGTCGGGGCGGGCGGTGATGCTGCGCGGAAACGGCCGGGCTTCGTCGTTCCGAAGGCGGCAAGGGGCAAGATTGGCGCGTTGGAGTAGCCGACCAGGCGGATTGACGGCGGAATCCGCGGTTCCCGCTTTGATCGAGAGGCCCCATGCGGTAGAATGATGATCAGAAGTTCGGCAAATGGAGAATCCCGGTTGACCAGTCTCAGGCTGTGGGAGACCCACGATGAATGAGACCATCTTCAAGGCCATGCAAGAGGCCGACCTGCCGAGCGTCCTCGAACTCTATAATCACTATATTGTCACCACGACAGCCACATTCCATCCGGCGCCCATCTCGATGGAGACGTTGCGGGAACTGATTTCGCTCGAACACCCGTGGTACAAGGCCTTTGTGATCTGCCACGCCGGCGAGATGGCCGGGTTCTGCTTTCTGACCGCGTTCAAGAAGATCGAGCCCTACAACCGGACGGTCGAAGTTGGCGTGTACGTCAAGCCCGAATTCACCCGCCGCGGCCTTGGCACGCGGGCTGTGCGATATCTGGAGAAGGTCGCAGCCGAGACTGGTCGCAAGGTTGTTATCGCCTCCATCTCCGGCGAGAACGCAGCCAGCATTGAGCTGTTCCGCAGCCTGCAATACGAAGAATGCGCCCATTTCAATCGCGTCGGCGAGAAATGGGGCCGGGCAATCGATGTGGTGTTCTTTCAGCGGTCGCTCGAAGATGACGCCGCCGCAGCTGGTGATGCGCCGTGAACTCGATATCGAACTCGTTCGCGTCGGCAAGGGCCAGCCGCGCGTGATCGCCCTGCCGGCGAACCGGACGTTGCTGATCCAGTTCGAGGCGCCCGCAGACGCCAAGACCGAAGGGCATACGTACAAGGCGACGAACTTCCTCGTTGGTCCGGACGAGCCGATGACGGTCGAACTCAAGATCCCGGAGTGACGCATGCCGGCGGACGGTTGTATCCGTTGAAGCACGCCGCAAACGCGCTGAAGTCGGACAGATCTACGTCGCCGTCATCGTTAGCGTCCGCGACGAAACAGGCCGGCACGGGCAGCGCGCGGTTGGGGCCATTCAGGCAGAACACGAATGTGGCGAAGTCGAGCAGGTCGACGTCGCCGTCACCATCGAAATCCATATCGCCGCGAGCGCGTGGCGTACTCGTGGCGATGACGGCGGCAGCGTAGTGTGGGCCGCCGTCGTGCGAAAACGCGGCGTAGCCATATGTGACACCACCCGCAACGGTGGTGTCGGTAAAGCTGTCGGACGTGCCCGGAAGGCCGAAGCGGTCAACGACGACTTCGCCGTCGGTGCTATCGGCCGGAACGCTGCCGATCTTGCGGCGGATCAGCGTGCTCGTGAAGTCGTAGTCGGTCGGGTTCGTCCAATGCAGCGTGACCTGCTCGTGTCCGGGCGCCGCAATGAATTCGGTCACTGGCTCGGGCGGCGCCGCGTCGGGTACGCCCACAAACGGAGCACCGGTGTTGAACTTGAACAGCTCGGCCGTGCCGCCGTCGAATTCGAACACGAGCTGCCGCCGGCCGCCTGTGTTGGGCAGGAGAACCAGTTCCATCACCTCGACGGTGCCGGTTTGTTGATTGAGTCGCTGGAGGCTGGTAATCCCGGCGGAGCCGAACAGGAAGTTCAGCTTGATCTGTTGGCGGCAATCCGCGGCCGAACCGTTCCGGTCGGTCAGGCCGTTGGTCACCATCAGGTAGATCTCGTTGCTGTGGTCAGGACCGTCGAAGCATTCATGCAGCGGCTTGAACCACGAGAGCCAGACATCGCCGGGCTGGTTGTCGTTCGTCGTGCCGAGGTTCGTGACGACCCATCCGCGCAGATACGGATCATTCACGTTGAACGTCCAGTTCAGCACGTCGATCGGTGTGGGGTTGGCTACCGGCGTGCCCCCGTCGAGGTGCTTGCCGTTGATGAAGCGAACATCGGTGTTGACCAGCCGCGTCAGGGTCGGCCCCAGCCTTCGCAGCCGCCGATGGATCTCGGCCAACTGGTAGTAGGTCGGCGTGGGGTTCGTGTCGCCCGGGCCGTCGAACAGGGATGTGGCCCCGGTGTTGTACGTGAATGTATTGAAGTAGGTGTAGCCGAACGCGATGCCGGCGAAGTAGTTCAGCCGCAGCTCCGATTCGGAAGGATCGCGGGTGATGTAGTCGTGGAAGGTTTGTGTGTACATGGCGTACGGAAGGCCATTGGCAAGCGCGAATTTCCGGTATCGCTGCATGTCGCCGTAGAGGTTCGTGGGGCTGCCGTAGGCCGGCCTATCGGGCCCGAAGGGGTACGTATCGAAGCTGAGCATATCTGGCTGCGACGTTTGAATGAAATCAGCCAGGCTCGGATTCGTGAGCTGCCCGCCATAGCTGTTGCAGTACAGGATGACGTTCGGGAATCGGTCCCGTACGTTGGCGTACCAGGCTGCCATTGCGGCTCGGACTGCCGGGTCGTTGAGGTCCTGTTCGTCGCTGAGCTGCAGCGCGACCAGTGTATCGGCGTAGGGCAGGTCGGCCGGGCTGAACGGCATTTCAGCCTCGCTCCCGATCCATCGTGCCCAGGGAATGCCGGGCGGATTGCCCAGCCAGGAGTTACTGGAGTTCCAGATCCAGTGCGCGGTGGTGTACTCGGCGGCGAGAAACGTGTCGAGATGAAACAGGTCGTAGTTGGCCACCATACCCTGGAGTTGCAGCCCGCGCTCCAGCAGGATGCGATGGCCCTTGCTGACGGCGGGCTCCGCTGCCGAGGCTGGTGCGGCCAGCAGCGTCAACAGGCCAATAACGTGAACGACAAACGCGAAATCACGGCGCAACGCAAACATCTTCTTGTCCCCGCATCCGTACTCTGGAAGGATCTGCCCGTTCGCTCCGCGACGTCCGGACGGCCTCGCCCACCTCCGCGTTCGGGCGAGGTATTCACATCCTACCACAAGGCCCAGACCGGAATCCATCCCCCCTGTCGTCTGCGGACGCACGGCAGTCTGCGAGCTGGATGCGTGCGCTCCTGAGCAAAGAGCCAGCAGACCGCTCAGACTGTCAAGAAGTGCCAACACATGAGGCAGAGGAGGAGCAAGGCACCCACGGCAATCAGCGTTTCGAAGACTCGGTGGAACTTCTGGACCTTCCGGAAGGCAGTGAAGGATGGGATCGTTCGGTCAATGGCTTCGTAGACGCGTCGGCGTTTCTTCCTGGCAGTGTTCCACTTCGAAACGGATGTCGTGCCCTGGAAGAACCACAGGACCCCGACGATTGGGACCACCACCCAACCTGCGTGTAAGAGTAGACGGAACGTACGCATTGTAGAAGTGCCTGGTGTGACCCAATAGACAGCAAGGCCGAGCAACACGATGTAACCCAGGCACAGCAACGAGCCGATGGCACTCATCCAACGAACCCGGTTGCGCTCCTGCCCACTATGCCGCAGCTTCCTCTGGGTCACGTATTGCTCAACGAGTAATCTGCTGCGATCAAAGGCACGCCCGCACTCGGGGCAGCGTTGCTGTGGCAGACTGCGCAAAGAGTAGTCGCATTCGGGGCAGTAGATGGGGAATTCGTCTTCGGGAAATCCGGCGGGGTCGACTCGGGCGTCAGGCGGGAGGACCTCGCCGTGTGCAACGTTGTATTTGAAGAGCTTCCGAAGGCCTGACAACCTGTTGGTTCGCGTCATTGCTCGGTCTCCGGTGCCGAATGGCGTGTCCTGGCTGAACAGGTCAATCATAACGGCCTGTGGCGATGTTGGGAAGAGCATTGGCTACGTGGCGCAGGTGACATCCTCTGGCGATCGGGTATCGTGTGGCTCCGAAGGCCCAAATCCAACAGGAGCGTTTCGAACATGGCGCATCCTACGATCCGCTTTCGGCGTTCAGGATGGTGGCGGCGTTTCCGCCTGACCACCGCTCTTCTTCCCTGTCTTGTCGCCGGCGTTGTGGCTTCCGATCCGCACCGCAGCAGCGCTTCGCAGGCAGACATCGCTGCCCCATCGGCTCCGCCCGCCGGTCGCGAGAGTCTCTCGCTCGACGGGCAGTGGGAGTTTCGCTTTGCACCCGACGATCGGGGCGAGCGGGAACGCTGGTACGCAGCTGACACCGCATTCGATCGCCGCCTCCGGGTACCCGGCTGCTGGGAGGCCCAGGGCGTCGGCGCCGAGACGACAAACTTCGCCATCATGCCATCGGTGTTGGCTGGTATCGCTGGACGTTCGAGCTACCCGAGGCATGGCAAGGCAAACAGGTCTGGCTGCACATCGGAGGCGTGCATCGGTCGGCACAGGTCTGGGTTAACGAGCAGCTTGTCGGTGAACATTGGGGCTATCCGGTCGCGTGCCGGTTCAACATCACGCCGTTCCTCAACGTCGGCCACCCCCAAGTACTCGTGATCGCCGTGGACAGCCGACGGCACCCCGAACGCGATCCGCTGACGGGGACGTTCGACGTCATCGATTTCATGGACCTCGATTGGGGTGGCATTCAAGAACACATCTCACTCGACTGCACGGAAGACGTCTGGGTCGAGGATGTGCAGGCGCGGCCCGAGGCCGCCGACAGTTCGGCGACCGTCGATGTCATCCTTGGGCGGCTGCCCGATGCGAAACGTTCCCCGCTGACCGTAACCTATACGGTCACGCAGTGGCTCGCCGACGGTCGGACCGGTGCGCGACACGATGCGGGTGAGGCCTCCCTGCCGCCCGATACGGACCGTGTGACGCTTGCGCTCAGGCTTGCCAATGCCCCCCTGTGGACGCCACGGACGCCGCATCTGCTGCAACTCCGTCTTGTACTAGAACGTGATGGCAAACCGATTGACACGCGGAAGGTACGGTTCGGTCAGCGGCGTCTGGAGATTCGTGGCAACGACTTCTATCTCAACGGTGAGCGGTTCTTCCTGCGCGGCTACGGCGACGATTTCAACTTCCCGCGTGAGATTCTCCCGCCTGCCAGCGTGCAGTATTGGCGTGATTACTTCCAGACGCGCAAGGACTACGGCTTCAACGGCGTACGCCACCATTCGATGATGCCCACCGAGTCGTATCTGGCGGCGGCGGACGAAGTGGGCATGCTCGTGCAGCCGGAACTGCCGATTGCCTATGCAAACTTTTTCGAGCAGGCTACGCCAGCCGGCCACGAACTCTATCGCCAGGTGTGGTGCGCGTACATCCGCCAGATGCGCAATCACCCGTCGGTTTTCGCCTGGTGCATGGGCAACGAATTGTGGGGAGGCTTCGCGTTGGGGCCCGAGCTGTACGACGCCGCAAAGAAGCTCGATCCGACCCGGCCCGTGATCGATACGGACGGCATTGTGTCTCCGGCTGACCGCCCCACGCTCGACTACCTGACGTATCTCTTCTCTTCTGAGCAAGTGATTCCGTGGGCGCAGCATAGAGGCAAGTACACGTTTCCCGCGCCACCCCCCAAGCCCGTATTGATTCACGAGATGGGCAATTTCGTGGCGATGCCGGACCCGACGAAGGGCGAGCAGTTCAACGGAGCCGTCAAGCCGTTCTGGTACGAGCAGATGAAGGCGAAGGTGGCCGAACAGAATCTCGAGTCCTACGTGCCGGCCATGGTCCGGGCATCCCAGCGTCTGCAGGCCAGCTTGCTTAAACTCAACATCGAGGCCGCACGGCTCAGCCCCGAGATTGACGGCTATCATCAATGGCTCTTTCGCGACTACTGGTGCCAAAGTTCCGGCTTCGTGGACATGTTCGATCAGCCCCGAGCGCTCGGGACAGCCCAAGCCCGCCAGTTCAATGCGGATGCCGTCCTGCTTTGGGATACCGACCGTGTCAACTACGTGAGCGGTGAACCGATCGATCTCGAGGTCTACCTTTCGGACTTCCGGGCGTCCGGTGCGCCCGAGATACGGGATCTGACGGTGCTGCTGGCCGGCGAGACCGTTGCGCTCGCCCCTCCGTCTGAAGCCGGCGGCCGCGGGCTCATCGGGCCGTGGGCTGGCAGGGTGCCGGCGCCGACCGTATCGACGCCGCGAAAGTACGTTCTCTCCGCCCACGGGGGTGGCTTGCAGAACGAATGGGCGATCTGGGTGTTTCCGCCTGCCCGCTCGACCGGGCCGGATCGGGCGGACGTCGTCGTGACGCCGACGCTGACGGGGGCGGCGTTGGCCTCGCTCGCAGACGGCGGTCGCGTCTGGGTCACGGACGACGCCAACGTGCTTCCGACGCTGATGGCGACCTTCAAGACGGCCTGGTGGCATGGCGAGCCTGACAACCCGCGCCAACACAGTTTCGGCAATATGATTATGCTTCACCCGGCGATGGCGGGCTTTCCTCATGACGGCTACGGCGACTTGCAGATGTATGACCTCCTGGAAGAGCGCCCTGTCGTGCTGATGGATGCGTTGCCGGTTCGGATCGAGCCGATTGTCTGGTGTCTGGACGTGCCGCGCATCATGCGCCGCAAGGCATACCTGTTTGAGGCGAAGGTCGGCAAGGGTGCACTGCTGTTCAGTACGGCCAACTTCGCGGAAGACGTGCGCCTTCGGGATCCGGCCCCTCGGTGGCTCTTCGAACACCTGCGAGTGTATGTCAACAGCGACGCATTCCAGCCCAAAGCCGAGTTGCCCTGCGCCTGGCTCGCCGAACGCGTCACGGAATCGCCTTGATCGGGATGCGTTTGGGCGATCCGGCGACTGCTTCCGAACTGGTTTGACATGCCGGAAGCGGGCTCTCATCCTAACACTTCGTCGCAAGCGGTAGTGCGTGGCGTGTTTGCGAAAGAATGCCCGCGGAACAGAGACAGGAGAACACGACGATGACAACGCAGGGTTCACGCGTGGCGGCAACGCTCGGGTTTCTGATCGTCGCCGTGGCGACGCCGTCGATGGCGGCGGGAATGACCGAGGCGGAGCTGTGTGACCTCTACCTCGGCGTCGTCGAGGATGCGGTGTCAGTCTTCGAGCCGCTCTGGACGGACGTCTCGGCGAGTGTACCCAACGCGGGCTACTTCGACTTCATCAAGTACGATACCTGGCTGCCCGAGTGGTATGGGTCGGAGATCACCGTCTGCGGCAACGGGCAGATCGTCTTCTGCTACGCCCTCCTGCTGAACCATACCGACAAGGCTACGTTCACCGACCGGCACGTGCCGCGCGCCGTACTTCGCGATCATGCGATTCAGGCGATTCGCTGGTGTTGCCTGACCAGCGGCTACGTCGAGAATCCCTACCCCTTCCCGACCGAGGGTATGTATCCCCGCCGTATCAAGGACGGCAAATACTGGATTCGCCCGCACGGGCATCGCACCGACGTGCTCGGCTGGCTGACAACCGGCATCGCGATGCTATGGGATGAGCTTGATGAGGAAACGCGCGGCCTCGTCGAAGACGTCATGATCGGCATGGCGCCGAAAGAACGGATCGTCCGCCAATGGACGTTCGTGCAAGGCGGCAATCACGACGTCGTCAAGCAGGATATGTCTTCCACCGTCGGCGCCGCGTTCCTCTTTCCGGGCCGCGATGATCACGACCTCTATCTCGACATCGTCCGCGGCAATGGCATCGATCTCGTTTCGACTATGCACGACCGGGCCTGCGCCGCGGTCGCTGCCGGCAAGCCGATCCGCGAGTGGTCGAAGGGCTGGAATCTGTATCCGGACTATTCGAGCGATCATCATGGCTGGTGCCAGATCTGGTACGGCTGCGATCTGATCTTCGAGGGACGCTACTACATCGAGTTTCTCTCGCGGCTGATGAACATCCCTGTTCTGGAGACGTTCACGTACCCCGGTAACGGCTTCGACGGCGTGCTCGAGTGGATCAAGTCGACC
>JAFGKA010000214.1 GCA_016928855.1 Phycisphaerae bacterium | reverse complement strand
GCCATGCTGAAGAAATACACGGTCCCGCCGTCGCGGCACATCAGGATCGACGCCATCTCCGTGTTCGGGATGTTCACGCAGTTGATGACCAGGTTGGCCATCCGTCCACCGGTCAGGTCGTGAATGATCTTGTGGCACGCCAGTGCATCGGTGGCGTCCAGCGCCACGACTTCATGGCAGAGCCCCAGCGTCTTGAGTCGTTCAACGCGCTGCACCGTATGCCCCGCGCCGATGACTGTGCCCGTGGGCCCGGCCTGTTGTCGCGCGACGGCGGCGCACAGAATGCCGCTCTTGCCCGAGGCGCCGAGGATGACGACCGTATCACCGTCGCGGACCAACCGCCGCGTCTGCGCCGGCGCGCCGGCGACGTCCAACGCCGCCAAGGCCAACGTCGGCGGCATGTCGTCAGGCATCCGGGCATACACGCCGCTCTCGAAAAGAACAGCTTGTCCCTGGATGCGAACCTGGTCCACGTCCTTGCGTACTTCAAGGATCTTGTCGATCCGCAGCGGCGTCAGTGAGAGCGAAACGAGGCTGACGACCGGATCGCCCACGGCAAGCCCGCGGTCCGCCAGCCGGCTGCCGACCTGCGCGACGCGCCCGATGAACATGCCGCCGGAGCCCGTCACGGGGTTGTGCTGCTTGCCGCGTGCCTGCACGGTCTCGACGATGATCTGCGCGATGCGCTGCTCGTCGCCGCCGGCCTGTTCCTTGATCTGGGTGAAGCTCGCACTATCGACGTTGAGCGTATCGACATCAACGAGAATCTCGTTGTCCCAGATGCGGCTCATATCGTTGTCGAGCTTCTGGGCCGGCTGCGGCAGCACACCGTGCGGTTCGAGCACGCGGTGGGCGCCAAACGGATTGCCATCGGACAGTTCGGGAACGGGCATGGCGTCAATTACTCCTGAGTTTCAGCAATTGCCGGACGTCGTCGGCCGTGGCAATCTCGGCCCCGGCGGTTCGGGCGATGCCAGCCGCACGTTCGACCAGTTCCGCGTTCGAGCACGCCGGTACGCCCTTGCGCACATAGATGTTATCCTCGAAGCCGACGCGAATGAAGCCGCCCAGCGCGATGGCCCCGAAAATACTGGCGTTGGCGGCCTTTCCGCCTACGCCGATCGCAGTCCAGAAACTCCCCGCCGGGAGGCGCCGGGCCATGAACGCCAGCGTTTCCGCGTCGTAGCGCACCGCGCCGGGCACGTTCATCACCAGCCCATAGTGAAACGGGGCTTGCAGCAGGCCTTCGTTGATCAGGATCGCCGCGTTGTCGATATGCGAGAGGTCGAAGCATTCCAGCGTAGGTTGAACCTGATGTTCGCGCATCGTAGCGGCGAACTGGCGCATCATCGGCAGTGTGTTGACGAAGTAGTCTTCGCCGAAGTTGACGGTGCCGCAGTCGAGCGAGGCCATCTCCGGCTCCAACGTCACCGGCGCGAGGCGTTCGTCGGCCGTCATGCCCACCGCGCCGCCGGTTGTGACCTCGATGACGATATCGCACCTCGCGCGGATGCGCGCCATGGCATCGCGAAATACATCCAACGACTGGGTGGGATTGCCGTCCACGTCGCGCACGTGCAGGTGCACGATTGCCGCGCCGGCCTGCTGGGCCTCGACGGCGGCGGCGGCAATCTCAGCCGGCGTAATCGGCAGGTTCGGGTTGTCCTGACGCGTGACCTCCGCGCCCGTCACCGCGGCCGTAATGACCATCTTGCCCATGCACACCTCAGGTTCCGAGGGGAATATTCATCGCGTTTCGACTTCGCCGACCCGCTCGCCGTTTCAACACTGTGTCTTCCACACGACATCACACGCAGGCCCGGCGAGAACAGACCGCTTCAGCGGCCTTTCCGGCCGAAGGCCGGTTACTAGGCCAGCCCTTTTAGGGCTGGTTGAACGGCCGCATCGTTCCCGGCTGTTCCGCCTGTGCGCGTAGCCCGTTTCAACGGGCTTCTCAGAACTCGGGCCGAACACCAATGCGGCCTGTTCGCCTTGTCGTGTCACGCGCGGCCCAGGATATATCGCCCGGGGTCCACCTGCATCCGCAGGATCTCGAGTTCCTCATCCGTCGGCGCCGGCGTTGTCTCGACCGTGTCCGCGAACAGCAGCTCGAAGCCGGTGTTGTCGATGACGTCCTGGCGACTGCGGCCTTCGTGGATGCTCAGCAGCTTCATGCGGCACGTGGCTTCGTCGTAGCCCATCACGGCCAGGTCGGTGATGACGCGGTACGGCCCGGTGTCCGCCGGCAGGCCGGCCGCCTCCCGCGCGCCCTTGCCGGTCAGGTAGCCGGGGCTGGTGATGAAGTCCACCTTCTCCACGAACCGGCGGCTGTCCTGCGGCGTGATGACCAGCGTCCGGCGGCACAGCGACGCGAGGTCGTTCGCCCCGCCCGAGCCCGGAAACCGCACCTTCGGCCGGGCCCAGTCGCCGATGCACGTCGAGTTGAGATTGCCGTACGGGTCGATCTGGGCGCCGCCGAGGAACGTGTAGCCGATCTGGCCGCGCGAACACGTGTCCATCACGGTGTTCATCGACGTGGCCATCAGCGCCCGGTGAAACGTGCGGCTGTCGCCGACCGAAATAGGCATCTGGGGGATCTGCGAGCCGATCGCGCCGGCCTCGAAGAACACCACGAGATGCGGCGCATGCGCCTTCTGGGCGAGCATGGCCGCCGCGCACGGCGCGCCCGTGCCGACGACGACCGTCGCGTGGTCCGGCAGACTCCGCGCGCCGACGGCGATCATCAGTTCCATCGCGCTGTAGCGGCTCATACGCGGCCCTCGCTGCCATCCAGCCCCGACG
>JAFGKA010000213.1 GCA_016928855.1 Phycisphaerae bacterium | reverse complement strand
GCGCGATCCGGAGTACCTCGACGTCGTCAAGACGCACGCCGAGTTGATCTTTCCGCATCGCGGGGATCGCATCGGCATGCTGGATGAGCCGCGCGACCGGATGATGCCGGCCTGGATCGCCACGCCGCGGCACGAGTTGGGCTACCACGCCTGGGTCGTGCATCAGGGGATGATCACATTCCCCCTGGCGCGATGGATCTATCTGGTCAATCGAGACCCGTCGTTGCGGGCGGAGCATGGCGCCGACGCGGACGCCTGGCTTGCCGACATCATCGAGATGACCGCCGCGTTCGAGGAGGAGGTGCACGACGGTCCGAACCGGGGCGAGCAGTACTACGACTTCCGCTACATGCGCGAGGACCCGGATGACCCGATGCCGTTCAATCAGCAGAACGCACTCGGGCGCACGTTCGTCATGCTCTGGCTGATTACCGGTGACGAGCAGTACCGGGCGCGGGCCGAGGGTCTCGCGCGGTTCTTCAAGAGGCGCCTCACGCTGATCGACGATCGCTACACGTGGCTGTACTCGGTCTTTTCGACCTGGCACGAGGACGTCGGCCACGCGGGCATCAACGTCGATTTCGCTTTCCAGTGTTACCGTGCGGGCATCGTGTTTGACGCGGTTGACATGCAGCGCTTCGCCAACACGGTGCGTTACCTGAGCCTCGGCGCCGACGGCTTCCTCGGTACCGTCAACGGCATTCCGGCTTCGGGGCCGGAGGATATTCCGGGTATCCTCCGGTGGATACACCTGGGCTTCGTCGACCCCGGGCTGCGGCCGATCTTTGACGAGTACGTTCAGGCCAACTGGACGACGGGGAGCATGTTCTGGCTCGGCTCGGCCTATCTTGCGGAAACGAGCCATCCGGATCGCTTCGAGTATCCGCTGACGACCGGGTCTGCCACGCCGATCCTTCTGAGCGAACCCTCGCTGACCGCGGCGGGAAGCGTCTCCGAGGGGGTGGCCGAGCGGAGCTTCACCGTGACGACCGGTGGTATGACTCGGCTCGATTACGAAATTACGACCAGCGAGAACTGGTTGACGGTCACCCCGGCGGCCGGGTCTGTGACCTGTGGCGCTGATAGCATCACCGTCCAGTTCGGCGCCGCGGCGCCGTTGCCGTCGCAGTGCGGTCCGCACACCGCCGTGATCAGCGTTTCGGCACCCGGCACGGCGATCGAGCCGCAGACCATCGACGTGACGCTGACGATCCTGCCGTCCACGCCCGACTTCGACCGCGACGACGATGTGGATCTGACCGATTTCGGCACATTTCAGGCCTGTTTCAACGGCCCGAACCGCCCGCCATTCTACCCAAGCTGCGGCGCCACAGACCTCGATTGCGACGGCGACGTTGATCTGGCAGACTTCGGCATCTTCGCGGCCTGCTTCAACGGCCCCAACCGCCAGATGGCGTGCCAATGAGTGTGCGGCGGCATCGGTGCTGCGGTCACTTCCCGTCTGCGTATGAGTTGAGCTTCGCCTGGGTGGACGCATGTCCGGCACGGTATAATGTCGGCGCAGCCTGAGCGGTCGGGCCGGTGCGGTGGCCCGCATATCTCGCTCGGCGAGATGGAGAGTACGTGCCATGCATGCCAGATCAGACAAGTGCATCCCGTCGTTCGTAATCAGTAGTCTTGTGTTTCTGGCCGCGGTGAGCCGCCTTTCAGCCGCGAGTTACGAGTGGCTGCCGACGGCGGAATTGCCGGGTTTCGACGGTCCGGTGTACGCCATGGCCGCCTTCAACGGCAGACTCTACGCCGGAGGCGGGTTCACCACGGCAGGCACGACCGTCGTGAACAACATCGCCTGCTGGGATCCGCTCGCGCAGACGTGGACCGCGCTCGGGGCCGGCATGGGTGGCGACAATCCCAACGTGTATGCCCTGACGGTCTTCAACGGCAAGCTGATCGCAGGCGGCGAGTTCACCACGGCCGGCGGAACGCTCGTTAACCGCATCGCCTCCTGGGACCCGGACACGCAAGGCTGGTCGGCCTTCTCGTCGGGCATGACTGGATCGTTCTTCGCGCCGGACGCGGCCGCTGTGTACGCGATGACCGTACGAAACGGCAAGCTGTTCGTGGGCGGCTATTTCTTCAACGCCGGTGCCACAGAGGTGGACAGGGTCACCTACTGGGATCCGGACACGATGAGCTGGTTCCGGCTGCAGGATGAGCAGTGGGCCGGGGCCGGCTCTGGAGATCATGTGTATGCCCTCGCCGCTGTGGATGACGGCCTGCTGTATGCGGGCGGCGACTTCCTCATGCCGTACGGCGAGAGCCACTCGTACGGGATCGTTACGTGGGATCCGGTCTTGCTGGACTGGTCCACGTTTGGGGCGGGTCTGGGCGGAGCCGGGACCTCACAGATCAACGCGATGCTCTTCCTCAACGGCGTGCTGTACGCCGGCGGCCGGTTTACGTCTGTTGGTGAGGTGTCTGCCTCGAACGTTGCGTCGTTCGACCCTGCTACGCAGACGTGGTCAGCTCTGGCGGCGGGCATCGGCGCCGGCATGAGTGAACAGGTGAACGCCCTCGCGACGATGGACGGCAAGCTGTACGCGGGAGGCAGCTTCGCCGTCGCGGGCGGGACCGAAGCGTTTCGCGTTGCCTGCTGGGATCCCGCGACGCAAAGCTGGTCCAATCTCGGAGCGGGCGTGAACGATACGGTGCGTGCGATGGCCGTACTGGACGGGGCCTTGTATGTGGGCGGTGATTTCACCTACGCCGGCGGCGGACCCGCCGGACGCTGGGCATGCTGGCAAGCGGTTGAGGCTGGCGGCGATGAGACCGGCGACGACGGTACCGGTGGCAGTGATGCCGACGGTGACGGCGTGGCGGACGATGCCGACAACTGTGCGGCAGTGTCCAACGCCGACCAGGCCGACCGCGACGGCGACGGCGTCGGCGACGCATGTGACGGTTGCCCCGACGATCCGAACAGCGTGCAACCGGGGCCGTGCGGCTGCGGCTCAGGCATGGCCGCCACGATCGTGTTCTTCGGCCTCATGCTGATGCACAGAAGACGGGTGTGAAGCCCGATTCCCTGCAGCCGGTTACACGGGTCAACTGTCGTAGGTCTGTTGGGCAGACCGGGAAGGGCATTCCTCGCGTCTTCTTGTGTTTGCCGTGGCCGTCCTTTGCCTTCGTTATTTCCCCCATTCGTGTCCATTCGCGTTCATTCGCGGTTCGAATCCCTCTTTCCGTCCGCCAGTGGGTAACCCACTTCAGGCAAATGTCCCCACCTCCAGCCTGAAAACGCCCCTGGCGACCCGATTTCGCCGGGTCCGGATATGGCATCCGCTTTGCTAGGAGTCCTTTCGGAGAGCTGAAGCCGATACGCATTTGAGGCGTCATCAAGGCAAGGAGATTGGACATGAGAGCCACACATTCAAAAACCACGAAATCAACGACAGCGGTTGTGCTTCTTGGCCTCGCTCTGGCAGCCCTGGTCGGCAGCGCCGGTTGCGACGAGACCTACAACCTGGCCACCTGGGATGGTCTGGCAATGCCGGGCTACACGAGCAGCCTGGGCCTACCCGAGTCCCCGTCTTCCTACTGGGCATCGCTGGGCTACGGTGTGCAGAACGTGCCAAGCTGGGGCGGCCTGGCCGACCCGTGGTACACCAGCAGCCTTGGTCTGCCTCAGATGCCGTGACGCGGGCGTCGCCTCCTCGCCCGCTCACGCATCCGGCGTGACACCGCAGCGCGACGCGCCCCCTGCCGATCCGGCTGCCGATCATTCACGCAGCCCGGTCGGCAGGGGTTTTCCATGTGCCGATCGGCCCATGCGGCTCCGGCTCGTGCGTCCGACCTTGCGGAAGCCAAGAAGAATAGCCGCAAAGAACGCAAAAAGGCACGAAAAGGGCTTCGCCCAGCCAAAGTCAACGGCACCGTTCAGCCCCTTCTTCCTCCCTGCCCTCGCCGCCCTCTTCTTTTTGTGTATTCTTGTGTTTCTTGTGGCTGTCTGGATTTCTTTACGCTTCCGATTTGGCCGACCGTGTAGGCGTGCCGGCGGTCGCCGTGGCAGGACGATCACTGCCGTTGTGTCGAGGTCCATACGTTGGCCCGGCAGCCTCAAATAATTCGACGCGACGGATAATCGGTAAGTGCAACCTTTATGGCCCGAGCCGTGTGGACGATTGCGTATCGCGAAGACCGAAGCAGACTCCACCAGCACATTTCGTTCAAGGAGCTTGTCATGTCCAAGCGAGGTTTACTCTGCGCCGGTTGTGTGTTGGCCCTCCTACTTGCGAGTTCTCACCTTCTTCTCGGCGCAGCCGGAAGCGAAGATGCCGCTCCGATCCATCAACGGCTGGTGATCAAGATCTGCAACTGGGACGGCGTCGTACCGGAGAAGGCGCTCGACGGATTCACTATGCCGAAAGGCACATGGGCCGACTACCAGCGCCAGGGCTGGACGGTCGAATCATACATCGTCGCTCCGAACGGCGGCAACGCGAAAAGCAATGGGTTCTACGCCGTTCTGCGCAAGTGAACGAACAGTGCCTCGTTGCGTCATCGGCTTGCGGCTTGCAGTTGCAGCAGCCCCGCTGACGTAGGTCGAAAACCGCAGCTTTGGTAGAAGTGCTCGAGATGCGGCCTGTAATCCACGTGCAGCCACTCAACGCCGCGCTCGCACGCGACGGCTGCCGCCCGCTGGATCAATGTGCGTCCGACTCCACGCCTCTGCCAATCGGGATGGACGGTGGGGTCGAGAATGAACGCGTGGATTCCACCGTCCCACGCGACATTGACGAAACCGATCAGCGTTGGTCCCTCATACGCGCAGACGTATGTGAGGCTGTGCTTCAGGATGGCCCCAAAGTTGCAGTCAGAATGGGAGGGCCACGCGCAGACGAAGAGTTCGTTTAGGTCCGCGTCATTCACGGGCGGGGCCACCCGGTAGACAATGCCTACCTTGTCATGCTCGGAAGATCCGGACGTCATCGTGCACTCAGATTAACACGTTGCTGTCATCGGCGAAAGGATGACTTGTGTCTTTCGCGGCTATCCGATCTCTTCCCAGCGGCCGGTCCAGCTGTCGGTGCCTGATTGCCGCAGCCGGCCAGTGCGGTACCATGAGCGGTCACGCGTCGATCCGATGCCGAGAAGGAGAAGGAAAGCGATGCACGGCATTCACCTGACCGCGGGCCTCATCGTGGTGGTTGTCATGACGGCGAATATGTCCTGCCGCGTGCCGGCCGATCGGTCGCGTGGAACGTGGACCCGTGTTCCGGCCGTGGCTGCACATCCGGTGCGTTACCTGAGTGCTCCGCGGGTGGACCGGCCGACGTACAGCTACTGGCCCGGCGGCCCGGACGTCGCCGTGTACGTGCATGGTGGCGGCTGGGTCGAGGGGACGCGCTACGACCTGCCCGGCTGGACGGTCGCGTTCGAGGATGCCGGCTGGACCGTGGCGAGCGTGGACTACAGCCTGGCCGATCGTGCCTATCCTCGGAGCGTTTCTGAGGTCATGGAAGCCGTCGAGCGGGTCCGCACGGAACTGAACGCACGCCGACTGGTCCTTGCCGGTTACTCGGCGGGCAGCTTTCTGGCTCTCGAGGCGGTCGAGCGAGGCACCGAGGTCGATGGCCTCGTGCTCGCTTCGGTTCCGTTCACGCCGGGTAGGGATGCCGCCGCGATGCCGGAGGACATGGCCGAAAAGACCCGCGACACCATTGAGCGGGCGTTCGGTTCCGACGTGCCGAGCGCCGAGTGCCAGGCCGGGCACAAGCCGATGTACGTCATCTACGGCCGCCAGGATGTTATCACGTCGTGGACAATCAATGAGGAATCCCTCGCCCAGTGTGGCCGCACCGGCCCGACGTTCGTAGATCTCGCCGAGGGCGGCCACGATCCGTCGGCCTGCGTCAACATGGAAGCCCTTCGAGACTTTCTGACCGGGCTGTAGGTTGCCGTATACTGTGGATTACGCATGCGCGGCCCGGTGGCGTATGCTGGTATCGGTGTCCGGGCGATCTCGGGCGACGAGAGGAGTCCGACAGCAAGGGAAGAAGGAATGGCCATGAAACGTAACGCAGGCATCAATGGCGTTCTGGTCGCGGTTCTGATCTTCAGTGCGAGCACCGTTTTAGCCCGCGCGCAAGCCGGCAGTGACGCACGGCGGCCGAACATCGTGATGGTCCATTGGCACGACCTGGGCCAGTATCTGCACTGTTATGGCGTCAAGACCGTCCAGACGCCGAATTTCGATAAGCTTGCCGAGGAGGGCGTGCGCTTCGCGCGGTCGTTCTGCACGCAGCCCGGCTGCAGCCCGTCGCGCGCTTCGCTGTTCACGGGGCGCCACCCGCACAGCAACGGCGTCATGGGTTTGACGCATGCCAACTTTGCGTGGGAACTCCATCCGGGCGAGAAGCATCTCGCCCAGTTCCTCAAGGAGGCCGGCTATGCCACGGTCGCCATCGGCGTGATTCATGAGACGCACTCCGGCGCGAAGCGATGCGGCTATGACAAGTACCTCAGGCCGAGCCGGGCCGCGGAGGGTACGACCGCAGCCATCGAAGAGCTGACGCGATTGGCGGCGGCCGATCAGCCGTTCTACCTCTTTGCGGGCTTCACCGAACCGCACCGTCTGCGTTATCCGGAGGGGCCGGGCCAGCCACCCGAGGGGCACGGCTTTCCCGGCCCGCATCTCCAGCCCGACAGCACGCTCGGCGTGGAGATCCCCGGCTACCTGCGCGACACGCCCGGCACGCGTGAGGAGCTCGCCGGCCTGCAGGGCGCGATTCGCCACGTCGACGAGCAGTTCGGCCGCTTCATGCAGGCCTTTGAGGCCCTCGATCTGGCCGGCAACACGCTCCTGATCGCCACGACGGACCACGGCGTCGCGATGCCGCGTGCCAAGTGCAGCCTGTATGAGCCCGGCCTGCGGGTCGCGATGCTGTTGCGCTACGCGGGCCGCGAAGGGTGGCACAGCGGCGTTACCCGCAACGAGATGGTGTCGAACATTGACGTCCTGCCGACGATCCTGGAGCTCGTGGGCATTGCCGTGCCGGCCAATGTTCAGGGGCGGTCGTTCGCGCCGCTGCTCGACGGCCGCGCCTACACGCCCAACGCGATGATCTTCGGCGAGCAGACCTACCACGGCTACTACGACCCGCAGCGGAGCGTCCGCACCGAGACGCACAAGCTTATCGCCTACTTCTCGACGGCGCTGGCCATTCAGGACCCCTCGCAGCAGTGGCGGCCCACGTCCGACGTCGTCGTGCCGAAGCATCCGGCGCTGGCCTTCCATCCGCATCTGGAGCTGTACGACCTGGCGAAAGACCCCTGGGAGCAGCACGATCTCGCGAACAAGCTGGAGTTCGCCACCGTCAGGGACGACCTGGCCCGCCGCCTGTATCAGCACATGGTCGAGACGCAGGATCCGCTGTTGCGTGGTGCGGTCACCTCACCGCACCACGAGGCGACGATGAAGCTATTGCAGGGTGAGTTATCGACGAAGTGAAATGCTTCGGCGGGGTGGGATTGTCGGCTTCGCCGTCTCGAGATCGTTACAACCCGAACCCGGCGGGCCGATGAGCAGGACGTTAAGCGCACGTGCCAGCAGCACCAGAAGCCCTACGGTCATCGATGACTCGGTGCGTAAGTGCCTAATCTAACGTCACTTGGGGGCACCAAGGTGGCGAGGCGGCTACCTGGGCTCCTTGCGATGACGAGTCTGGGCACTTTCGCCGTGACGGCTCGCCATGAAAACTTCACATTTTCGGACCTTTTCTCTTGCATTGGCGATACGGGGGGGGTAGACTCGCAGCTTGAGAAGAAGCAGAAGGGGCGGAAAAGCACCACATTTCTCGGCGACGCATTCCTTCTGCGATAAGTCCCGGTCTTTCAAGGTAGACCAAGACCACGCCATGTGGCGTGTGCCTGCGTGCAGTGTGTTCTAGGCGGTGGCGGCGCGACCAACGTGCCCGGCGGAGGTCGCCGCATCCGAAGGTAACTATGGGAGGACACTTGCTGAAAGCAGAAAGGACGGGTCGCATGATATCGAGCAAATGTACTTCGAGTGCCGTGAAACGAGCCGTATTCCTCGCTGTGTTATGCTCCTCTTGCTTGGGTGCCGGCATGAGCACTCGGGCAGCTTCGTTCAGCTATACCACGATTGATGTTCCCGGTTTCCCCGAAACTGTGGCCCAAGAGATCAACAACAATGGCGACATCGTTGGGTGGTGCCGGGATGGAAGCGGCATCTCGCATGCTTTTGTGCTGAGCGGAGGTGCTTACACCATTGTTGATTATCCTGGCGCACCTTTAAGCGGGGCCTATGGAATCAGTAATAGTGGAGACATCGTTGGTGCATATAATTCCGTCGGTCCCGCCCATTACAGTAACGTCCATGGCTATTTGTTGAGTGGAGGTAACTACAGCTCGATTGATCACCCTGATGGTCCTCCGACCGCTGCTGAGGATGTTAACGATAGCGGCCAAATCGTAGGGAAATACAACGACGGCACCAAAGGCTACGGGTTTTCACTTGTTGGCGGGAATATGACTACCATCGATGTCCCGGGCAGCTTGGAGACTTCCGCCTTAGGCATCAATGATAGCGGTCGGATCGTAGGAGGGTATTCTGATGGGACCACCTCTCACGGCTATTCCTTTTACGACGGCGTATTCAGCACAATCGATTTCCCGGACGCTTTCAGGACCGTGGCCACCGGCATCAACAACAACGAGGATATTGTTGGACAATACGAACCTGTTGCGTATACGTACCTCGGCTTTGTGCGTAGCGGAGGTGTCTTCAGTACGATTGCTGTTCCTGGCAGCATCAACTGCAATGCGTACGGCATAAACGACGACGGTCTTGTCGTGGGGTCATACACTGATATGAGCGGAAATGGACACGGCTTCCTGGCTACACCCGTGCCCGAACCCGCCACCCTATCCCTAGTTATCCTTGGCGGTCTGGCGATTTTGAGACGGCGAAACCGATAGCACACTGAGAAAACAGTAGTTGCGGGCTTGTTCTCATCTGGCCTTGCGTTCTCGATGGAGGAAAGGCAAATGTCGAAGTCATCGCCCGTCATCGCAGCCTTGGTGATCGCATTAGGCTATGGAAATACCTGGGCTGGTATGATCGAAGCATTACCGATCGTAGCAGGGGAGGTGGGCTACAGCAGTGCAGCGGCCGAATGGACCACCCAGCCTCTTGCGGCTGGGGATTTGGCGGCCCTGAGCTCGGGATCAGCAAACATTCATTTGGAGAGCGGGTATTTCTGTTACGCTCCACCGACGGGCTATTTGTACCACTCTCCTGAGGTCATCGTGTGGTTTGACGCATCTGGTTTAGTTGAAGGTGCTAACATCTCTCTTGCTCTTTCAGCATCCGTGCTGGATCGCAATGGTGTTACCGATTGCCTCTATCAAGTCTATCACTTTTCATATGGATGGTACGGCGGCGATACATGGGATACAGGTGTGTCACCACAAGCGGTCTATGAGCTTGAACGCGGAGGTTACGGTCCGCCACCTTTCTACTGGGTGACCGCGGATAACAGAATCGGCATCAGGCTCGGTGCCATGGGCAGTGCGGGCGGGGGTGGATTGCCCATCACTGAAGTCTACACCCTGGACGTGCAGGAGATCCGTATCATGGGGGAAGTGGTGCCCGAGCCCGTAACCGTTTCGCTGCTCACGTTCGGTGGTCTGGTAGTGTTGAGAAGAAGACGGGACAAGTTCTCTTGACGGGCGGCGCGGTCGGCGGAAGCGCATTGACATGGTCAGCTCACGAAGACGGCTGCCCGGACATCGTGGTCGCGGGCAGCAACAATGTTCGATCGCAAGGTGTTTCCGGGCAGACCGTCAAGAAACTCGTTTCATTCCGGCGCTGCCGCCAGTTCCAGGATCTCCTGGCCGTAGGCCGGCAGTGACAGCGCCAACGCGCCGCTGCGCAGTTGCGCGGCGGTAAATCTGCCCAACGGCTTGCCCTGCAGCAGCGCGTTCACGTTATAGCTTCGCTCGGGGAGCACCCACGGGACGTTGATGGCACGCGACTCGGCTCCGCCGCTGCCGCGCAGGACCACTACCGCACCGCATCCGGCTTCGTCGAGCTTGCCCCACCAGTGCCAGTCGGTGTCCGTGGGCAGCGGCACGCCGCTGTACTGGAAATGGAGGTAGATGTCGTACGTGTTCTGGAGACGTTTGACCAGCTCGAATCGCCGCCGGTAATGATCGACCTGCTCGGCCGTCAGCGACGCCAAATCGCCGGAGAACACCGTCGGGCAGCCCATCAGCCAACTGCAAACCTGTCGGTCCTGGACCTCGGGGCTCAGGCTGCCTTTGAAGTTCACGGTTTCAGCGGAGTAGAACTCCAGCGGATACAGTGGCAGACCGCGATGAGCGAAGTACTGCTGGCGAGCCACCCAGCAGCCCTGAATGAGATCCCGGCGAAGCTTCTGGGGATCATAGTCGCCCTGCTGGCTGACGCGCTTATTGCTGTCCGGGTTGCCCAGATAGATGTTCGGCGGGATGTGGTACGAGCTGCAATGCTTGAGCAGGGCAATGTCGCAGCCCGGCCCGGGCGTGGCCCAGTAGATCTCGTGCGTGAGCTGCGTGATCAGGCCCGGCGCGCTGTGAGCGACGACGTCGTTGGCCGCGAGCAGACCGCGGAGTCCGCGAAGGATGGATTCCTTGTGCGTGCGGCTCTCATGGCCTTCGGTAACGTCGCCGAAGAGGATCTGGCTGAAATCCTCCTTCACGTAGGTCATGCCGAAGCGGTCGTACATGTACACCAGATCGTTGGCGAAATAGTCCCGCCAGGGGCTTGTGAAGCTCATGCCGAGGCCGCCGCCACGGTTCACCCGCGGTGTGGCAACGGCGTCGGGCAGTGCGGCCAGATCCTGCGCACCGGGATTCCGCATGCAGCAGATCCAGAGACCCAGGCGCAACCCGGTTGAAGTGATGTAACGGCAGGTCGCGTCGAAGTCCGGGAACCTCGCCGGATCGGGCTCCGAGTTGTCGAGGTTCGGGTACTTCGACCAGCCGGCATCGATGAGGAACGTCGTAAAGCCGGCGCGGGCGGCGATCTTGGCCTGCTCGCGCATGTTCGCATCGTCTATGCGCGTCTTGAAATTGGCCCACGAACACCACACGGGGGCCGGCGAGTTCTCTGTGGTCGCACGCATGCCGACGACGTCTTCCAGAAACCGCATGTACGGCCCTTCGACGGTGCGATCGAGCGGCGTGGATACGCCGGAGACCGTCTTTTCGACCTCGCCGGTATACGCGAACTGGAAGACGGGCTCGGATTCGAAGCGCTCCGACGGCCCCAGCACCCATTCGAAGATCGCGTCGGTATAGCCCATCGATCCGTTGGGGCCAATGGAGCGCAGGGCCGAGGGCACCTCGCTCGCGGCGATCACGCCGCACGACTGCTCATCATTGCCGAACGCGACCACGCTGCTGCCGACGCCGTTCAATTGAGGCGTCAGCGGTACCTTCGAGCCCAACGCCGGCGAAAGGTCCGCGGCGTCGATCGTCAGGGCGTCAATCTTCAGCCACTTGGGGCCGTTATTGGTGATTTCGATCCACTTGCGAATGGCCGGGTAGCCATCGTGCACCTCGTAGAAGAGGCTGATCGCGACGTGGTGCAGCGGGTGCGCTGTGTCGATCACCCGTGCCCGCAGATTCAGCCGCGTCGCGCCCGCCCGCGGCGTCGAGATTTCCGTGTGCATAAGCTGGAAGCACTCGGCCATCCGTTGGCCGTCGAGGGTGATGGGATTGGTCCACTGGACGGACTGCATTTCCGTGATCGGCAGCTCCGGCTCGGCGTTCTCGGCGTCAGGGGCACGTGTAGCCTTGAGCCAGTCCCGGTTCGCCTGCCCGAAATCCAGCGGCTCCACATCGCCCGGCGCGAGGCCGACGGGGCGCCGGTTGGGCTCGGCCTGGTGGAACGTCAGTCGGAACTCCGCGCCGGGGCCGGAAGCGATCTGCGTCTCGCCCACCCGCAAGTCAGTCAGAAGGATTCGGTTGCCGCTCAGATCGAGCGTACGGACGAGTGGACCGGCGGTGATCGTCACATGGTTTGCGTCCAGGGTGATGCCTGCGCGCGTCTCTGCACCTTGTGCGTCGCTCGCCATGACAAGCAGCGACGCGACCGCGAACACGGCAACCGGCGGACGATATCTGACAAGCCGCATAGGGCCTCCTCAACGCGATTGGAATCGTAGTCGGCAAGAACCGCCGCCGGGCGGACATCATATCCGCGGCAAACCGGGAGGCAACCAGGCGAGCCCCGGCGCATTGCGGCGTCTCGCCCCTCGGTTATGATGCGCGTATTCATTTGCTGGAGCGTGCTAGTGCCGCTTACGGTTGCCCAGTTTCGTTTACTGTCAGCCGTGTGCCGTTGTCGGCAAAGCACTGGCGGGTCCCGACGTCCGTCGGGACCAGTGGCACCCGCCGGACCGACGAAAGTCACCAACCGAAAACGGCACTAGTCCGCTGTTCTTTGGCGAGAGTGACACAATTGTTTACGGCGGCTTTCCCGAACCGAACAGCCACTGGTGATGCCGGTCCTGTTTTCAACGGCACCGTATTGTTGTCTGGACAATCCGCGGGGCATTAGTTTTCATGGTCTTCGTGCAACGGCTCGTACTGCTCCAATCCACAGAGAAGGAGAGGCACTCGTGAAACGATATCTGTCAGCCGTCCTGATCGCAGCGTGCTTCTCATGCTGGGCGATTGGCGCGAGCGCTGCGGATCCAAACCTGGAGGCGGGATTCCAGAATCCTCCGCCTTCGGCGCGGCCGTGGGTCTACTGGTTCTGGATCAACGGCAACATATCGAAGGAGGGGATCACGGCCGACCTGGAGGCAATGAACAAGGTCGGAATTGGCGGGGTGCTGTGGATGGAGGTCAGCGGCCAGTGGTGGGCGCCGGACGGCGAGGTGGTGCCGGCCAGCCCGCAGTGGCATGAAATGATGCAGTGGGCCATTCGCGAATGCGACCGCCTGGGCCTCGAATTCGACATTTCGGTCGATTTTGGCTACGGCAGCGGCGGACCGCACATCACGCCGGAACTGTCGATGCAGCAACTCGTCTGGAGCGAAACAGAGGTGGCCGGCGGCAAGGCAATCGACGTTGTGCTCGAAAAAGCGAAGGTCGAGACGAATGTGTCGGCGTGGCTAAGGCCGGGCGCGCAGATCAAGCCGGAAGTCGTGGAGATGCTGCAACGCACCGATTCCTACCGCGACGCCGCGGTGGTGGCGATTCCGCTGGCGTCGTCGGCGCAGGACCGCGCGTGGCGCATTCCCGATCTTGACACCAAGTCCGGGCTCACGGTCCGAGAGTCGCAACAACGGAATGCGGCTGCCGCCGAGCCGCCGGCCGGGGCCGTGACGCCGCTGGATCGAGTGGTCGATCTGACCGACAAGATGGACCGCGAGGGCCGGCTGACGTGGGACGCTCCCGCCGGCAAGTGGCTGATCATCCGGTACGGGCACGCCTCGAACATGAAAATGACGCGGCCCTGCCCGGCTTTGGCCGTGGGGCTGGAGTGCGACCGTCTGGCCAGGGCGGGGATCGAGGCGCACTACGAGGGATTCCTGAAGAGAATCTTCAAGGACGCCGGTGCGGCGGCCGGGCGAGCCTTGACTACCGTTCATATTGACAGTTGGGAGGCCGGATGCCAGAACTGGACCGCGACGATGCCGTCGGAATTCAAGGTGCGGCGCGGCTACGACTTGCGCCCCTGGCTGCCGGTGCTGACCGGCCGCGTGGTCGGCGACCTGGAACAGTCCGAGCGGTTCCTGTGGGACCTGCGGGTCACCGCCAGCGAAATGACGCGAGACAACTACGCCCGCCGCCTGAAGGAGTTGGCGCGCCCGCACGGGATCAAGCTGTCGATCGAGGCCTATGGCCGGTTGTGCATCGACAATCTGCAGTACGGCGGCGTGAGCGACATGCCGATCAGCGAATTCTGGGCCCGGGGCAAGGGGCTGTTTCCCACGCCCGCCTCCTACCATCATTCGAGCAAGGCGATGGCGTCGATCGCTCATACCTACGGCATGCCCGTCGTCGGGGCGGAGGCGTTCACCTCCGACCGCGGCTGGCGCGACACCCCCTTCACCCTCAAGGCCATGGGCGACATGGCGTTCGGGTGGGGCGTCAATCGGTTTATCTTCCACCTCTCGGCGCATCAGGCATACGAAAACATGATCCCGGGGCTGACCCATCGCAAGTGGGGCGAACACATCCAGCGGCACAACACCTGGTGGGACTACAGCCGGCCGTGGATGGAGTACATCGCCCGGAGCCAGTACCTGTTACAGCAAGGGCAGTTCGTGGCGGATGTCGCCTGGTGGTTCGGCGAAGGGGCGCCGCTCAGGGTCAACGACATGACCATGGAAATGCCGGCGGGGTATGACTACGATCTCTGTTCTTCCGAGAACGTGCTGGCGATGCGCATCAAGGACGGGCGGCTGGTGTTGCCTTCGGGGGCGAGCTATCAATACTTGCTGTTGCCTGACGGCGACCGAATGACGGCACCGATGGCGCGCAAAGTCGAGGAGCTGGTCGAGAGCGGGGCGCGGGTGATCGGCGGTGCGAAGCCCAAGGCTGCGCCGGGCCTGACCGACTATCCCCGCTGCGACGCGGAGGTCGCCAGGATCAGGGCCGAGCTGTGGGACGGTCGGCGCGTGATCGTCGGCAAGAGCCTGGCCGAGGTTTTCCACGAGGACGGGCTCAGCCCGGACTTCGAGGGTGGAGCGGCCTTGATCTATCACCACCGTCGGAGCGGTGCGGCGGAGTTGTACTTTGTGGCCAACCAGGAGAACCGCCCGCTCGAGTGCGTCTGCACATTCCGCGTGACCGGAAAACAACCGGAGCTCTGGAATCCCGAGACCGAGGCCAGGCGGGCGCTGACCGATTACAGCGAGCGGGAGGGAAGGATCAGCGTACCGCTTCATTTCGAGCCGCTGCAAAGCTGGTTCGTGGTCTTCCGAGCGGATGTCGGCATCGCTGTTCAAGCGGAGCAGCGGCCCAATTCCGTCGCGCCCCAGGAGTTGCGGACGATCGGTGGAGTCTGGGAGGTGCGCTTCGATCCAAAGTGGGGCGGGCCGGACAAGGCGGTCCGTTTCGAGACACTGACCGATTGGAGCCGGCACAGCGATCCGCGCATCCACTACTACTCGGGGACGGCCACGTACCGCAACACCTTCACACTCTCAGCGGCGGAGGCAGCAGGGAACGCGGGCCGGCTGTGGCTGGACCTGGGGACGGTGGAGGTGATGGGGCGGGTGCGGGTCAACGGGCGGGAGTGCGGCGTGGCCTGGAAGCCGCCCTATCGGGTGGAGATCACCGGGGCAGCGAAAGCCGGAGAGAACGTGTTGGAGGTTGACGCGGTGAACCTCTGGATCAACCGGATGATCGGCGACGAACAGCTTCCCGAGGACGCCGAGTGGCGGGACTTTGAGACGCTGGCGGGGTGGCCGGAGTGGTTCAAGGCCGGCCAGAAGCGCCCCTCGGGTCGCTACACCTTCACCTCGGCCAAGCACTATACCAAGGACACACCGCTCGTACCCTCCGGCCTGCTGGGGCCGGTGACGCTGATGGTTGAGAAGCGGTAGATGGCCGATCCCCACGAAGTCGGACGACTCGCGCGAAGCCAAACGCGGCGCAGCCGGAATTCTCAGTGTGCCGGCTGCGTTGCCGCCTCCTCGCGCTTGATGTTCACGTCAATCGCCAGCGGGCTGACGCGATCGGTTTGCTGGCCTTTGGCGGATACGATAAGCGTGCAGGCGCGTTGCGGATCAACCAGCCGGCCGAGGTCGAGCTCCCATGTGATGTCTGCGTGGCCCGTCGCCGCCACGTCGGCCGAGCAGTTCGGCGCAACATCGGCATTCTGAACGCCCACCTGCGTTACGGTGAGCATAACCCGCTCCGGCCGTTCGGCGAGGTTGTGCACCCGGATGCGCAGCGCGAATTTCGCGGCCGCCTCCGGCGAGAGGGTGTACCCGGTCGTCGCGGCCGTGGCCTGTGCGGGATCGAACAGATGCTGCAGCACGATCGGCGACGGCGCTGGCCGCTGCGGCGGCGCCTGCCGGCTGACGGCGTAGAGCCTCGCTGCCGGCGTATCCGTGCGCAGCGCGCCCGCGATCCTGGCCGAATCCGCCCAGACGTACGTGAGTCCGTCCTGAACGGGGATGACGCCACGCTCCTTCGCGGACAGTGTGCGGCCATCGAGGCCGGCGAGCCGCCTGAAGGGAATGTCCAGCTTCGCCGTAGCCCGCCCCTTGGCTTGACCGGTATAGAGCACGATCACCGACCGCTTGTCGTTGCCGAAGACCCGCGCCCGCTTGATGGCCGGGTCCGTGACGACCAGGTCGCCGCGGTACGACTTGCCGGACAGCACCGCGACCGCCTGGGCGTACGCCGCCATCGAACGCAACGGCGATACTTCTTTGCCCATCATCGCGAAGTTCTTGTCCCGCTCCTCGTAGTAGACGTAAACGAACGGGAAGTACGCAGCCACGCCGCACGCGCGGGCCTCAATGGCCTTTATAGTGACATCCAGCGCGCTGTACGCGTCTTTGCCCGCCGGCGGTCGCTCCGGCCCGCGCGGCCACGGCCGGCCCGACTCGGTGATCCATAGCGGCATGGACTCCTTGCCGTTCGCCTTGAGCCACGTGCGGTACGTCTGCACCATCTCCTCGATCGTGTCGGCATGGAGGTACGTGTGAAAGCTCAGGATGTTGATCTGATCGAGCAGGCCGTTCAACGCGCAGCTTCGGCGATAGGCATCCGGGCACATGTTCGTCAGCACCCCGCCGACAAGCGGCGTCGCCGGCTTCGCATCGCGCAGGGCGAACGCGACGGCCTTGGCCACAGGCACATACTGGTCCGCCGGCAGATTGCCGCCGAAGAAGATGTCCGGCTCGTTCCAGATCTCGAGCGCCGCCCAATACGGATGCCACTGCCGCTCGATTCGCTCCCAGGAGCGGGCCACAGCCAGCAGGTCGGTTGGAAACGGATTGCCCTGCGCTGTGCCCATCCACCCCGGGGCGTCGTGGAACATCTCGAGGATCTTTACGCCGTGGCGGTCGTAGGTCTGTCGCAGCGATTCGTACTGCCGGCCCGCCTGCCAGTCCCATTGCTCGCCGCCCCAATGCACCGCGCCCCAGCTCAGCCGCTCGCGCGAGACGGCAACGCCGATGCGTTTGAGCATGCGGACCAGGCCGTCGCGAATGTCGGGCCGCATTTCGAGCCACGACAGTGCGGCGTCCATGCAGAAGAAGGGGTCCGACGGTCCGACATGTTCGGGAATCGCACAGATACCGAACCGCTGGTCGGTCTGGGCAAAGGCGATCTCGTAATACCCTCGGGCCAGCTTGACTGGAACCTCAACCCGCCGAGCGTCGCCAATCGCGGCCTCGCCGGCGGCGACCACACGGCCACCGCGATAGTTCGTGATGGCGTACGTCAGCGCCGCCCGCGTTTCATCGGCGTCGGCCGTCCACTGCAGCACTGTCTCCTGATCGGGGGCGACAAAGAACTGCGTCAGATCCACAGGCCGCACCCCAGCCGCCGCACGACTCGCGAGTCCGGCCAGGATCAGCCCGGCCAGGTACAGACAATGGTGCACTTCGCAACAGGTAGTCACCGGCATGTTCCTCCAGCCGCGATTTTCGCGACAAGGCTCCCCAATTACGCCATCGAACGACGGCGCAATCATACAGAATAGTTACGAAATACACGAAAAGGCACAAGAAGGACTACATCCCGTCAAGATGGCCCGTGACGGTGACCCCCACGGGATTCACCAGGGGCCTTGTCGAAGGCTCTCGCGAGCGTCCTGGTACTTCACCCGCCATTTGTCGTCCAACCAATGAGAAGCGTCGAGCATTTGCGAGATCTCGTAATGCGGCGACATGACGGCTGTCCTGATTTGATCATCAGTGGGTCTGAATGATGATTGCGTCATTGTGTGGTCGATTCCCGCTCCCAGTCCTCGATCTTCAAATCCGGCACGCGCCGGAATCGACGTCGTTGCGATCAGCGGATTGTGCACCCTTCGGTTCCGCGGCTGCGATCTCGCGCCATTTGCGGGCAGCAGGGTCCGACGAGGTTGCGAGGGCCTCACGCATGCGCTGGCGGATCTGTTCGTCGCTCAAGCCCGCGTATTGCCGGTGGCGACGCTGCTGGATCTCGTCCTTCATAGCAACGCAATCGAATGTCTTTTTTCCAGCCATTTCACACCACCGGTTCGCGATCGAGATCGCTGCGAGGGTAGCGAGAAAGGCCTTTGTTCAGGAACTGCTCCGCCTCGTTCGGGTCGCGGGCGTACCATTGCCATTCCCGGATGCCGTTGCACGTAACGACCGCTGTCATGAACGCGCTACGTCCGCGTTCGAGGGAGCGGTCGAGTGCGTCCTCCAAGGTTGCCATGCGATCAGCTTCGGCTGTCGACGGCATGCCACGTTCATCGTCGACCGCGTACTTCCAGCCGATGATCATCAGGTGGCGATAGCGCTCCGTCGCGATGCCGGCCGGTACGTCCTGGCGTGCACGGACGATGAGGAGCTTGCCATCATCCGCGCCCGTACCGACGGTCCATCGGTCATCGCGGCCTCCACACCAGCGTCGAAAGAACGAAAACAAGCCCATGGCAATGTTCCTTTCATGCTTCAGAGAGGCCAACGCGTCTTCGCAGGGTGTTCATGACGTCAAGTCTCTGTTGCGGAATGTGTTTCCGGATATGCGACCAGAACTCACCATTGCGCTCCGGGCGCGTCACGAAAGGGCTATCGCGCAGGACAGCATCCAGCACGGTATCGAGGCATGTCCGCGTTGGTTTGCCGCCGACCGTCGACGGCATCAGGTCGCCCGGAAGCGTAACGAATGCCGCACCAAATGAAAGAGCGCCAAATAGAGAATGCACGGCATCGAAAAGGTGCCGCACCTCGCGCAGGCTAACCCCTTCCAGGTGAGGCAGACTATCGTTCGCATTCGTGTCGATAAGGAAATGGGCGATGTGTGTATGGCGAATTGCCTCTATGCGTGTGGCGACGGATTGGGCACGCTCATCGAACTTCCGCTCCCGCAATGTGCCTTTGAGCAGCGTGTGAAGGCGGGTGTCACGCCACGGCCCCATGATGACCTTGTTCTTGAAGGAAACAACGTTGTGCACGGCAGACCCGCGATCAGTGGCCAATCCGTGCAGCTTCAAACAGGCGGCGTCGAAGAAGTTTTCGAAAACGAGTCGCCAGAACTCGTTATCGCGCGGACCATAGATGTAGCCGAAGGGGAACTCCTCAAGTTGTTCTAGCGTGTGAATGGTGCCATGCAGGCGGATGACTCGCTCATAGAGTATCCGGTGCAGTTGACGATAGCGTTCGGCAAAGTCGGCATTGAAGAGTTCTTCCGGCTTCCTCTCGGACAGTTCGGGATGGCCCATTGCCTGCCATGTCGTTAGATCTTCCAGGTCGTCCATCATCATTGTATCTCCGCCGAGCTGCGCGACCCTGCCCTGATGTGTTCTCACGTGACTGCAGCCTCGGTTGGACACACTTGTTTGCTGCACCGGAATAGCTGCTGCCGCCACGTACACTGCGAGTCTTCAAAACGTCGCGACGGGAACGGATTCGGTGCGCGTGGATGGCGTGTTGCCGTCGAGAATTGCCTCTACACGTTTGAGGACTTCCGCGCTGTAGTAATGAGCCTGGCAGTGATCGCACACGCCGATGGGGGCGTTTTCCAGGATCACCACACCGCGCGCGTGGTTGAGCACTTCACGATCCAGCCGTTGCTCGCGGACCGTTCCCGAACAGTACTCACATGGAAAATCGTACATGACACTACGTCTCAGCATCGGCTTTTGGTACGAACGTTGTGATCACAAGCAGTTGCCCTTCCACCACAAACCGTACAACCACAGCTACCGGCGTATCCAGATCCGTCGCTATGCCCAATACACGATAACGCGTGCCGCGAGGATCATCCCGGTACTCCTCTGCTATTCTACCGCCAAGGAGGGCTGATTCAATGTCCGCCACGATCAGATCGTCCTCCCGCATCTCCATCCACGCATGCGGCGTTACGATATACCGACACTCCAGGACGGCGTCCCGGATCCGTCGCATCACCTCCTGATGAGACAAAGGCATACCCTGCCCCTCACAACTGCCGGTCCAGGCGGCGGTACATGATCGCTTCGGTCAGGTGGTGGCCGGCGATGGTGGCGGTGCCCTCGATGTCGGCGATGGTGCGGGCTACGCGGAGGACTTTGTCGTGGGCGCGGGCGCTCAGGCCGAGTTCGGTCATCGCCTGGCGCAGGATCGTCTCGCCGGCGTCGTCGATTGTGCAGTGCTTCCGCAGGGCGCGCGGGCCCATCGTGCCGTTGAGTATGGTGCTGGCGTGGCCGAAGCGCTCGCGCTGCACGGCGCGGGCGGCGAGCACCTGCTCGCGCATCACCGCGCTGCTCGTGCCGTCGCGGCTGGTGCGCAACTCGCGGTACGGCACGGCCGGCACCTCCATGTGCATGTCGATCCGGTCGATCAGCGGCCCGCTGATCCGCGCGAGGTAGCGATCGATCTGCGGCGGCGTGCACTTGCACTTGCGCTGCGGGTCGGTGAAGTAGCCGCAGGGGCACGGGTTCATCGACGCAATCAGCATGAAGCTCGCCGGGAACGCCACCGACGCGTGGGCCCGGGCGATCGTGACCGTGCCCTCCTCGAGCGGCTGGCGCAGCGTCTCGAGAATCGTCCGCGGGAACTCGGGGAACTCGTCGAGGAACAGGATGCCGTGATGGGCCAGCGAGACCTCGCCGGCCTGCGGCACGGTCCCGCCGCCGACCAGCGCCGGGCCGCTGGCCGAATGATGCGGGCTGCGGACCGGCCGCCGGGCCATGAGGCTCGTGCCGTTGGGCAGCTTGCCCGCCGCCGAGTAGATCCGTGTCGTCTCAAGCGACTCGGCTAGCGTCAGCGGCGGCATGATCGTCGGCATCCGCCGGCTCAGCATTGTCTTGCCCGAGCCCGGCGGGCCGATCAGCAGCAGGTTGTGCGCCCCCGCCGCGGCGATGACGAACGCCCGCTTGGCCGCCTCCTGGCCGCGGACGTCGCTGTAGTCGATGTCGTACGCCGACGACTCGGCGAAGAGGGCGTCGAGGTCCACGCACGCCGGCTCGAGCGGGAGCTGGTCGGTCAGGAAGCCCAGGGCCTCGCTGATCGAGCTGACCGGGATGACATCGACGCCATCGACGACGCCGGCCTCGTTGGCGTTCTCGCGGGGGACGATCACGCCGGTCAGGCCGCGATCGCGGGCCAGCATCGCCGTCGAGAGCGCCCCCCGGATCGGCCTCACCCGTCCGTCGAGGGCCAGCTCGCCGACGACGAGGTACTCGGCGGCCCGCTCGACCATGCCCTGGCCGTTAGCGAACAGCAGCCCCAGTGCCATAGGCAGGTCGAACGCCGGCCCCTCCTTCCGCAGGTCGGCCGGCGCGAGGTTGATCGTCACATGATGCCGCGGAAAGCTGTAGCCACAGTTGCCCAACGCGCTGCGAATCCGGTCGAGGCTCTCCTTGACCGCCGTGTCGGGCAGCCCCACGATCGCCGCACTGCTGAACCCCCGCGAGGTCACATCCACCTCGACCTCGCAAGGCACCGCCTCGATCCCAACCAACGCTACGCTATGCAGTCGTGCCAACATGAGGTGGATTCTAGAGCGAGGAGCCGGATTCAGCAACGGCCAAAGCAGCCGTTGCCGCTGGTAAGACACCCGCACTCGGGGCTAGATCTTGCCTATTTTACCACCATTTGCCACATTTGTGGCACGCAGGACGTTCATGGCCCGTCGCCAGCTCCTGGAGCGATCCGGCATTCACGTCATTAAATCGGGCGAGTTTGGTCGCACCAACGCGAGACCGCCTTTACACATACCATCTCCAAAGGCTGCGCCGTGCCGCGCGTTTCGGTGCGCCTAGGCGGTCCATCCCTTCGCAGCAGCCCGTAGCCCGCCAGGAAGGCCCCCTCGAAGAGGGCCGGCGCGATGCCTCCTGCAACCGTTGAACAGATAGGACAAATGTGGGTAACAGCAAGCTCAAAGCCAGTGGCACACCCACAATTCCGTCCGAGAACGGGGAAAACCGGATGCAGATGTGTCTATCCTGTCTTTAACCCCGGCGAGAAGGTTGCCGGCCGCTCGGCGGGCCGGTATCGTGTGCGGCAGTTTCGGATCATATCCCCCGTGCGAGAGGTATGCGTCGTGCCCGAAGAAGCGAAGATGGAAACACCCGAACTGGCTGCCCTGCCGGAACACGGCAGTCGTGGCTATGTATATGTCGTTTGCACGGTCGCCGCCGTCGGTGGCCTGTTGTTCGGCTTTGACACGGCCGTCATCTCGGGCGCGATCGTCTTTGTCGAGCGGCAGTTCGGATTGACATCATTTGAGAAGGGCTTCGTCGTCGCCAGCGTCCTCATCGGGTGCGCCGTTGGCGTTGCGGCCGTCGGTTCGCTCTGCGACCGCTTCGGCCGCAAGAAGATCCTGATTGCTGCCGCCGGCTTCTTCGTCGTTTCCGCCCTTGGCTGCGCTGTCGCGAGAAACTTCATGGAGTTGACCGTGGCCCGGTTCATCGGTGGCCTGGCCGTCGGCGTGGCGTCGATGGTTTCGCCAATGTATATCGCCGAGATCGCGCCGGCGCGGATTCGCGGCCGACTCGTCGTGCTGAACCAGATGACGATTGTCTGCGGAATTCTCTGTGCCAATATGACGAACTGGGCACTGGAAGGTACCGGGGTTCACAACTGGCGCTATATGTTCCTGGCCGAGGCACCCGGAGCGGCTCTGTTCTTCTTCGCCCTGTTCATTGTGCCGGAGAGCCCGCGGTGGCTGGCCAAACAGGGGCGACTGAAGGAGGCACTGGGCATTCTGGCTCGCGTTGGCGGATGGCGGCATGCCCAGCTCGAGCTTGGCGAAATCCGCGAAGCGATCGCGCACGAAGCGGGCTCCGTACTTCAGCTCCTGCGGCCCGGGCTTCGCCTTGCGCTGGTGATCGGCGTGGTGATGGCGATTCTGCAACAGATCACCGGTATCAACACGGTTATCTATTACGCTCCAGACATCTTCTTGGGGGCCGGTGTCGGTTCGGATTCTGCGGCGCTCCTCGCGACTGTCGGCGTGGGTATCGTGAATGTGATCAGTACGATTGTTGCCCTGGCAGCCGTGGACAAGGTGGGCCGTCGGTTGTTGATGTTGATCGGTACGAGCGGCATGGCAGTATCGCTATTCTTCGCCGGGCTGAGCTTCCACGGTGGTCGCAGCCCCGGGGTATTCGTCTTGATTCCGATCCTGTGCTACATTACGTCGTTCGGCATCGGCCTCGGGCCGGTCGTCTGGGTGGTGATTGCCGAGATCTTCCCCACGAGGATTCGCGGCCGGGCGATGGCGATCGCGACGGTCAGCCTGTGGATCGCCTGCTTCGCGGTGGCCCAGTCGTTCCCTCCGTTGATCAAGGCTGTCGGTTTCACGTGGCCGTTCTGGGGCTACGCCGTCATGTGCGTCCTGACCGTGCTGTTTGTCGCGGCGATCGTGCCCGAGACGAAGGGCAAGACGCTCGAAGAGATCGAGAAGTTCTGGGAGCCGGCCGGCGGCGCGTTTCCGGTCGTGCCAGTCACGGAAGAAGAACAAGCGTAGGAAAGACGAACCGCGAATGGACGCGAATCAACGCGAATAGCCGAGAGAGAACAGACGCGAGTCCGGACCGGACGTCCATGCCGTCCATCTCGTCCATAATGTCCATCACTGGCGCAATATCTCGCCATGGCCAACAGGCCGCCGGTTGCCGCATCACGCATAAGCGCCGAACTCATGCGCCGCATCGAAAAGCGCAACGACGTTCGCCGCCGGCACACCGGCCTGAATGTTGTGCACGTTGTTGAACACGTAGCCGCCGCCGGGCTTGAACGCGCTGATGTTGCGCCGGACGTGCTCGCGGACCTCGGCGGGCGTCGCGGTGGGCAAGACGTGCTGGGCATCGATCCCCCCGCCCCAGAACACCATCTGCTTGCCGAACCGGGCCTTGAGCGACTGCGGCTCCATGTCCTCGATGCCGATCTGAACCGGGTTGAGGATATCGACGCCGTTGTCGGCCAGCTCGGGGATATAGACCGTGCATGCCCCGCACGTGTGGTACCAGATCTTCGCGTTCGTCAACGACTTGATGTGCTGGACGAGGCGCTTCTGTCGAGGCTTGACGAGTTCACGGTACGTCACGGGCGAGAACAGCGGCCCACGCTGGCCGGCCAGGTCGTCGCCGATCATGACGACGTCGACCAGATCGCCGACCTCGGCCATGAACGCGGTATAGAAGCCGATCCAGTATTCGGCCATCCGGTCCAGCAGCAGCTCGCAGACGCTGAGGTTCTCGATCGTGTCCATGAACCACCGCTCGAGCCCGCGCATGTACCAGCAGGTTTCGTACACCACGCCGCCGATGCCCGTGCATAGCGCGTACGGCGTCTCGTTGCGCAGCCGCAAAGCCGCCTCGCGTACGCCGGTGAACCGCGTTGGATCGTCGCCCCTTGGGAACGGGTAGTTGCGAATCTCGTCGATCGAAGCCGCGGCCAGCGGGTGATGCGAGATATCCATATAGAGCTGTTCGTCGTCCGGCATCGACCAGACAACGCCGAACTCGTCCTTGAGGTCGTGCCAGAGACGGCCGTCACGGGTGTTCTGCTCGATGCCGCCGGTGAAGCTTTCCGGGCCGTGGGCCACGACGTACCGGGTATCGATCCGCAGCCGCTCGAGTACGGCCTCGCACGGCTTGGCCAGTTGCTGGACGGGGTCGAGGATCGTGACGTCGTCCTCAATGCCGAGGTGCTTGAGCAGATCCAGGTAGGCGAGCCGGTGAATGCCGGTCTGGAACCCGCCCAGATCGAGCGGCACCCGGTCCGGCACCTCGTGGCGGATCGCGGTCTGCAGACGCTGCCGGGAAGTCATCGTATCGCGTTGGGTCATGGCAAGCCTCACTCCGTTAGCATCAATAGCCCGCCAATCATCGTGGCGTCGCCGGAATATGTCCAGTCGCAGCAGCCCAGGCGAGCTAGAGCATGGCCGGCGCAAACCCATGAAGCACAGGGAAAACAGAGCCAAAAGAAAAGGGGCGAAAAACGGGGGTAAAGGCTTATTAGAGCTTGGTTTACGGTTCGATCGGCGCATCGTAGAGAAAACGCCGAAATCGGGGGTATCGTAGATAACGGGCTAAATCCTTTCGGTTTCAGGGGTCACGAGAAGTATCCCGAGCGTGCCCCGTGCCTCGCGCAGCCGCGCGCATACCCGCGGAGCGTACCTCGTCGACTACGATGTCGTCGACGTTCGCTCGGACGTGCGTATGAACGGCGTGTTTCTGAGTGCAGGTGAGCAGGCAGGCATCGTGGATCCGGAAAGGGGTTCAGAATAACTGGATTTGCTGGAGGACGAGCGACAGTTTGAGGCGCCGGAGGTCGAGCACAAGGTCACGTCACCCGACTCGAACCGAAAGATCCTCGAAGAAATTCGCAAGCATACTTAAGAGCACGAGCGCGAGACCGGTCGTTTCCCGAAGACGCTCATCTTCGCCGCCAACGATTTGCCGCACACATCTCACGTAGACAATCTCGTCGACATCGCTCGAAACGTGTTCGGGCAGGCTCAGCTTTGGTCTCGACGACGCCCAGCGTATCGGGCTGGATGTCAGGGCGAGCGGGAACGCCTGAAGACCATCATGCCATGGGTTCATTGGCATTCTCTCTCAGTGATTTCCAAGGCTACGGTCTCTGTCGGGTTGTTACATCCAGAGCGATCGGATGAGTCCGATCAGGCTGACCATGATAATGACCGCCAGGACGGCCCTGCGAAACGTGGCCTCGCCCACCCGGTTCTTGAACACCAAGCCGAAGATGGCGGCGAGAAAGCATGGAATGATTGCGGCCGAGAACGTAGACAGGCTCTTTCCCGACAGCAGCCCAAGTTGCCAGTAGCATAAGAGGGCCAGCACACACAGGCAGGTAAAATAGGTCAGGAGGGTCGTCCGGAATGCATTCTTGTCCCAGTCGCGCGCCAGACCATAGATGACTACCGGGGGGCCCGATTCCGAGATGCTTCCGCCAAGGAACCCGCTCAGCAGGCCGACGCACATCTGTGTGCCCGCGTTCTCCTTGAGGTTGATCCTGATCTTGAGCAGGAAAAGGATCGCGAAGATGAGCGTGACGATGCTGATGATCAGTCCAAGCACGTGGGTCGGCAGGTACTTGAGCCCGTAAGCCCCGATAGGAATCCCCGCGACTGCGCCGACCATCAGCCTGCCCACGCGACCCCACTGGATATACCGGCGCGCTTCGAATACCAGCCATGCGTCTACCAGCAGCATGACCATGTTGAAAGCCGGTATCGCCTCTCTGGGCGGCAAAAACAGCGAGAAGAGCGGGATCGCGGTCAGGGATCCGGCGAAACCGGCAAAGGACTGGACCAGGATGCCGATGCAAGCAATCACAGTGAATAGCAGAACTTCGTTCATGCCATGTTCCGGGCTTCGATCGTCTTCACTTCCTCGCAGGCTTTCGCAAGGAATCCCTGCCAGTCTGGCTCGAAGCCCTCGCCGAACGTTGCGTCCAGCCAGCCCTTCACGATCTCCTTTGCATGCTGAGGCGGAGTGACCCACTCACCGAGGGCCAGAATGTTGGCATTGTTGATCATGGTGGCCCGCCGCCCTTCATACTCGCTGCTGGCATGGACGGCGTAGACGTTTTTGAACTTGTTGGCCACGATCGCGCTACCGGCTCCTGTGCCGCAGACGACGATTGCACGGGGGTACTCACCACGGCTCACCGCCGCAGCCACGCGGGCCGCCGACTCGTAATAGGGAACAAACTCTCCCCCGACCTTCATGCCCAAGTCGTCCACCTTGTGGCCGAGTCCGGTCAGAAAGGCAATGAGTTCATCCTTGAGGGTGAGACCCGCCCGGGTTGAAGCGATGGCCATCTTCATCAGAATTTCCTTTCCATCATCTGCCGGCAGGCCTTCACGATGTGGCTCACGCCGAAGCCGTGTTTGTTGAACAGGTAATCCGCGGTTGCGACCTCTCCGAAGCGATCGGGGATGCCCAGGCGTCTGGTAAGCGTCGGGCAGTGCTCGGAGAGTGTTTCACAGACGGCGGAACCGAGCCCGCCGATGACGTTCTGAGTTTCGATGGTGACCACTGCGTGGGTCTTGCGCGCGGATTCCACGAGGGTCTCCACGTCAAATGGTTTGACCGAAGGACAGTGCAGCACCTCTGTCCTGACGCCATGGGCGCCCAACTCTTCCGCCGCCTCGATCGCGAAGCTGGTCATATACCCGGTCGAGACTACAGTGACATCGCGCCCCTCTCGGACCACGACGGCCTTGCCAGGAGCGAACCGATAATCCTCGCCAAACACTGGCCCGACCTTCTCGCGAACGAGCTGCATGTAGGTGGGCTGTTTCGACTCAGCCATGTGGCGGATGACGGAGCGTAGTTCGTAGGCATCGCATGGGCTGTACACATGCATGTTGGGCATGGCCCGCATGATGGCCAGATCCTGGAAGCACATGTGCGTGCCGCCGTTGGGGCCAGCGGTGATGCCCGGCGCGGTGCCGACGATCTTTACATTGTTATTGGCGTAGGCGACGCTGATGGTCACTTGGTCGTACACGCGCCGCGCCGCGAAGCACGTGAAGGTCGCGCAGAACGGGATCTTACCCTCCCGGGCCAGGCCGGCGGCGATGCACACCATGTTGGCCTCGGCTACACCCACGTTGATGAAGTTCTCGGCGTGCATCCTGGCTACGGCCGGATTTGTGCCCGAGGCTTTGCTCAGATCCGCCTCCAGGCACAGCACGTTGGGATTCACGTCCATCAGCTCGTTGAGCGTCTGGGCGTAAACGGCACGCATTTCCATTTCATGAAGCTCAGGCATATGTGAATCTCGCTAACCGGTGTGCGGTCTCCTCGCCAGTTCGGTCGACGGCAGCCTCAATATGGGAGTGTAACGTCGGTTACTTCCAGGGCATTCATGTATTTCTGATAGGCTGCGGCATCCGCAATCTTGATGTTGTGGCTTTCAGGCTTGTTCTCGATTTCGCGGCAACCCTTGCCCTTGATTGTGTGGGCGATGATCATCGCGGGCTTGCCGGTGACCGCGATGCCTTTGTTAAGCCCGTTGTAGATGTCATCCCAGTCGTGGCCGTTGATCTCGAACACTTCCCAGCCGAAGGCCCGCCAGCGGGCGACCAGCGGTTCGAGCGTGTTGATATCCTTGACGAAACCGTCGATCTGGAGCTGGTTGTAGTCGGTGATCGCCACGAGGTTGTCGAGCTTGTGGTGACCGGCGAACATGGCCGCCTCCCAGATCTGGCCCTCCTGGCATTCGCCGTCGCCGACAATGCAGAAGAGGCGGTGCTTTTTGCCATCCATCCTGCCGGCCAGGGCCAGGCCACACGCGCACGACAGGCCCTGGCCAAGCGATCCGGTGGTCATGTCGATACCGGGTGTGCGGCTCTGGTCGCAGTGGCTGGGTAGGCGCGTTCCGTCGGCGTTGAGCGTCTTCAGCCAGTTGGCCGGAAAGAAACCCGCGTGCGCCAGGGCGATGTACACCACCGGGCCGGCATGGCCCTTGGAGACTATCAGCCGGTCGCGCTGGGGCCACTCGGGATTCTCGGGGGCAATCCTCATCACCCGCCTGTAGAGGGTCATCACGATCTCGACGAGGCTGAGCGCCCCGCCCAAATGGCCGGACCCCGCCCTGCAGATCATGTCGGTGATGATGTATCGCCACTCGGCGGCCAGCCTGTCGAACTCTTCCTTCTTGAACTCACACACGTCAGTGGGTCTCCTGGAGGGACGAATAGATCGCCATCAAATCCGCAGGGGTCACTTCGCGGGGATTGTTCCGCATGTTGGGATGAAAACTCTCAGCGACAAGTGCCGGCAGATTCTGCTCATGGATGCCCACGTCAGCGAGGGTGGTGGGCAGTGACATGTTCCGCTTCATCGTCCGGATTCGCGCCGCCAGCGCCGGCACACCCTCAAGACCCAATTGCCGGGCGAGGTGGGCCAGTTTCTCGGGCAGCGCCAGGGTATTGTACTCGAGGAAACGGTCCAAGGTCAGGGCGCAGGCCACACCGTGGGGGAGTCTGAATCGCTGCGTAAGTGGGAACGAACAGGCATGCACCGCGGCGGTCTTGGGTGCGGCAAATGCAAGGCCGGCAAGCAGGCTGCCCAGTGCAACCTTTTCGCGGGCGTCGCGGTCCGAGCCGTTGGCGTACGCCTGCTCCAGCGAATCCAGGATCAGCCAAGCCGCCTTCTCCGCGAGCGCGTCGCAAATGGGTTGGGCGTGGACGCCCCAATAGGCCTCCAGGGCATGACTCAGCGCGTCCATGCCGGTGGCGGCCGTGACTGTCGGCGGAACGGACACGGTCCACTCGGGGTCGACGATGGCCACGCGCGGCAGGAGCGCCGGCCCGCCGATGGGAGCCTTCACGCCCCGGGCGGGGTCCGTGAGCACGGAGACCGCGGTGACCTCGCTGCCGGTGCCGGCCGTGGTTGGCATGGCGATCACCGGCAAGGCGTTCTCACCCGCCGGACGGCGGCCGGAATGGTATTCCTCGATGGGCGAACCCCCGGCCGACAGGGCTGCGGCCTTGGCGGCGTCGATCGTGCTGCCCCCTCCGAGGGCCACGACAAATCCTGCGCCTGTCGAGCGAATCTGCGCCGCGATGCGTGAGACGCAACCGACGCTGGGGTTTGGCTCGACCTTATCGAAGCAGCCCGCCAGCAGAGCGGTCTGCGACTCGATGTACGCCTTGAACAGCGGTGAGGACGCCACGCCAGGGTCGACCACCAGAAAACCCTTACCGCCCAACCGGCCGGCGACTTCGCCCAGCGTGTCGCGCGCGCCGTACCCGAAGCAGATCTGCACAGGCGAGTGATATTGAAAACTGAACACGACATTGACCTTTCAAGAAGCCCGCGGACTCAGTTGGCTTTCCCGTCGGCGTGGAACGTACAGATCAGGGCGTTACTCAATCGCATGTATTTGTTCCAGCGCCGGCGTCGCACCGTGAGGCACATCAGGCGCCGGTCACCTCCACCGGGTAGAGCATCTCAAAACAACGATGCGCCGCCCCGATAGCGGCTGCGTAGGGACCGAGTCGAGCGGGCAGAATCTGCACCCGATCCGCCAGCTCTGGGACCACCGTCTGCCGAAACACCCGGACCATCGGATCCCAAAGCGGCCCATCCGGCCGAACAAGGCCGCCGGCCAGCACGATGGCTTGCGGGTCGAGCAACGCCGCAATGGTGGCCAGATAAGCCCCCAGCAACTCACCCGCGCGACGGGCCTTGCCCACGCTGAGCTTGAAGTCGGCGGCCTCGACGTCCACCCCGAGCGCGATCTCGGACACGACGTTATGCAGATGCTTCCACTGCCTCGCGTCCTGCCCGAAGGTTACCGGCGTATAACCAGGCTCCGCGGCGAAGCCATGGCTGCCGACATACAGTTTGCCGTCCATTACGATTCCGGCCCCCACGCCGCTTCGGACGGCTAGGCAGACGAAGGTGTGCAGATGCTGCGCCGCTCCCCTCATCCATTCTGCGAGCGTCAGGACCCGTATGTTGTTGTCCATGCAGCACGGCAGATTCGTCTGGCCCGCGACGAGGTCGCGCAGCGGTATATCCCTTGCCGCCGGAACCAGGTCATAGTGGAGAATCACACCGCGCCGGACGTCGATGATCCCGTTGGCCGCCAAACCGATCCCCAGCACACGGCGGAATCGGCCGCGGATTTCCCTCAGGCCTTTGTCAATGAAGCTGAGGATCACGTCGATCAGTTTGCGGCGATCCGCGGGAGGTATCAGCTTCTGGTGCGTTTCCCAGACCGTGTCGCCGGAGAAGTTGGTGGCAACCAGTCGGAGACGCTTAGCCTCCACGTCGAAGCCGACCAGATGACCGTAATTCGGGTTCAGCCGCACGGGCGAACCCTTCCGCCCTCGTCGCTCGCTTCCGTCTCCGTCCTCAATCAACAGTTTCTGGTCCAGCATCTGTTGGATCAGATCGCATACCCGCGCGTTGCTGATTCGAAGGGAGCGAGAACACTCCAGACGCCTGGCCTGGCCCAGTCGGCGAATCTGCCGCAGGAGGCGATGGCGTTTTAGATTTTCACTATCAGAAATATGTGCACCTGCCACCGGGATCCTCATCACGGTTATTACACGGAATATAACAACAGATGCCGGCGGCTGTCAACCGTATTTATACGATTTTGAATATTTGTCTTGACACGTGGCGAGGCATCGGTTACAGGGAACGTGGAGGCCGTATGGGGCGCGGCGATGCCCGCCGCACAAGCGAGGAGTCTGCGGACATGACGTCGAAGGTGAAGCTCGGGTTCATACCTGCCAACCGACGTTACTTCTCCACCGAAATGGCCGCCAAGGCCCGCCGCGAGACGCTGGCTGTGCTCGCCAGCCTGGAAATCGACGCGGTGGTCCCGGACGAAACAATGACCGACGTCGGCTGCGTCAAGAACCGGGACGAAGGCCACCGGTGCGGGGGACTCTTCCGTCGCGAAGGTGTTGACGGGATTCTGGTGGGCGCGGTCAACTTTGGAGACGAACAAGGCATCGCGACCGCGGTTCAGAGCTGCGGAGCCAACGTGCCTGTCCTGATCTACGGTTGCCAGGAAGAAGAGGCGCTGCATGCCGGGATGAAGCGGCGGGACGCCTTCTGCGGCCTTCTTTCCATCGCCGAGGCCATGCGTCAGATCGGGGTGCGTTACACGGTCGCCCAGACGCCGATCTGCCTGCCGACGGATGAACAGTTCCACACGGAGGTGGACCACTTTGCTCGCGTATGCCGGGTACTCAAGGGCCTCCGCGGCTGCCGGATCGGACAGATCGGGCCGCGGCCGGAGGCTTTCTGGACCTGCCGATGCGACGAGAAGATGCTGCAGCAGATTGGAGTGACCGTTGTCCCCAAGGATCTGTCAGAGGTCCTGGGGGCCATTTCGCGATTAAGCGACGATGACGCCGAGGTTCGCAACAAGCTTGACAGCATCCGGTCTTGCGCGGACACCGCTGCAGTAGCTGACGAGATCCTGCTGAGGATTGCCAAGTTCGAGCGAGCTCTGGATGACCTGATCAAGCAGGCGGAACTCGATGCCGTGGCTGTCCAGTGCTGGAACTCCCTGCAACTGAACTACGGAATTGTGGCCTGCGGCGTCATGGCGCGAATGGGCGATCGCGGGATTCCGCACGCCTGCGAGTCCGATGTGCTCGGCGCCCTGTCGATGTACGCCCTGCAACTCGCGGCGGATTCGCCGGCGGCCCTGCTGGATTGGAACAACTTGCACAATGACGACCCGGAGCTGGTCAATCTCTGGCACTGCGGCGTGTACCCCCCGTCATTCGGAAAGAGCCGGCCAACGATGGCGGCCCAGGGGATCATGAGCAGGCACATCGGGACGGACAAATCCACTGGTGTGCTGGAACTGGTCGTCCGCGAAGGTCCGGCCACGGTCTGCCGCATAACCCAGGGCATGCCGGGCGAGGGCTGGAAGGTATTTCTGGGTCAGGGCCGATTCGAGGACAACTCAGCGAACACCTTTGGGGCGTACGGCTGGTGTCGTCTCCACGGGTTGCCGCACATGTATCGCGATATCTTGCTGCGGCACTTCCCGCATCACGTGGCGGTGACGCGCGCGCACGTGGGAAACGTGTTGCACGAGGTGTTCGGGAATTACTACGGCATGGGGATGTACCACGGCGGGCAGGCGGTGCCGGGTCTCTGCACGCCTTCGTTGCCCTTCGCGTTCGTCAGGCCGACGCCGGACGTGACGCTGTGTGAGGTCTTGCGGTAACTGGGCCGATCGGCCCGGGCGCACGCAAGACAACATCCATGGGCCGGTATCACCTCCAGTCAGGAAGACGAGACAATTGCGAGGTCAGACCATGGTACAACGAGATGGCGTTTCCCGAAGAACCCTGCTCAAACGCGGCGCGGCCGCATCCCTTGCGGTCTCAGCGCCGTACTTCATGCCCCGCGGCACACTGGCGGCTCCGGGCCCGCTGGGCGCCAATGAAAGGCTGCGCGCGGCGTTGGTCGGCTGTGGCGGCCAGGGCCGCGCCGACATGCACGCGATGCTGGAGGTCGGCGGCGCCGGCCTCGAACTGGTTGCTCTCTGCGATGTCGACAAGCGGCAATCAGACGCCGCCGCCAAGGCGTATAACGGGAAGTTCGAGAGCAAGCCCGACGTCTATCAGGATTTTCGCAGGGTTATCGACCGGAAGGACATCGACGTTGTGGTCGTCGGCACGCCCGACCACTGGCACGCCACGGTGATGATCCTCGCCTGCGCGGCGAACAAGGACGTGTACGTCGAGAAGCCCGCCTCGCACAATATCCGCGAAGGCCGGGCCATGGTCGAAGCGGCGAGGAAGTACAAGCGAATCGTGCAGGTCGGGATGCAGCAGCGGAGCGATCCGCACTTTCGCGAGGCGATGGAGTACCTCCGCGCGGGCAGCCCGTTGGGCGTGATCTCGCGCACCGCGACTTTCAACTATGCTAATGAGATGCCGGACGGCATCGGCAGTCCGCCGGATACGGACCCGCCCGCAGAAGTGGACTACGACATGTGGCTGGGGGCGGCGCCCAAGCGGGCATTCAACCCAAACCGCTTCCATTGGAGCTGGCGTTTCTTTTACGACTACGGCGGCGGCATGATCTGCGACTGGAACGTACACATCCAGGACATCATCCACTGGGGTATGCAGGTGGATGCCCCATTGTCCGTCACGGCGTTCGGGCCGACAGTGGCGCATGGCCCTCTCTGTCGCGAGGGCGAAGGCTACAAACGCGCGCTCAAAGACAACCGCGAGACCCCGGACATGATGGACGTGGTCTACGAATACAAGGCGCCGGACGGCCACCTGTTTACCCAAGTGTACACGATGGGCAAGGTGTACCACCGGGGCAATGTGCAGGAGAGCTATGGGACCGAATTCCACGGCTCCGACGGTTCCCTGTTCATCAATCGTGGCGGCTGGGAGGTTACGCCCGAGGACACGCAGGTCGATCTCGACAACCCCAGACATCGCACCCGCAAGGTGACAAAGATCCCGCCTCGCACACTTGCCGTCAAGAAGCCGGGCAATGATACCCTCCCGCCGCATGTCAAGAACTTCCTGGACTGCATCCGCTCCCGGAAGATCGAGGATCTCCATTGCGGGATCGAGATCGGGCATCGGACCGCGAGCGCCTGTCACCTCGGCAATGTCGCCCTGAGGGTCGGTCACAAGATCTGGTGGGATTGCGACCGTGAAACAGTCCTGACCCAGGACGGCAAGCCCGACGAGGAAGCGAACCGGTTGCTTGCTCGCGAGTATCGCCAGGGTTTCGAGTTGCCCAGCGTCTGAGGTGCAGGTATATGCGCAGAGTTGGTTTTGGCCTTGTCGGGTACGGCGCCTGGGGCAGCCATCATGCCCGGGCGATCAGCCAGTGTCCGCGGGCGCGACTCGTGGCCATCGCCGACTGCGGTGAACAGGCTCGCCGGCAGGCCCACGAAACCCATCCAGACGCCGAGATCGTTGCAGATTACCGACGACTGCTCAGCCTGCCGGAAGTCGAGGTGGTCGATATTGTCCTTCCCAACGACCTCCATCACGAGGCGGGCCGGTCCGTTCTGGAGTCCGGCAGGCATCTGCTGATGGAGAAGCCGATGGCCCTGAGCACCGCTCAGTGCAATGATCTGCTCGAAAACGCTCGCGAGAGAGGTCTTCGCCTCTGCGTCACGCACCAGTTCCGCTTCTCATGCATGTGGCGGCAGATCAAAGATCTGATCGATGCCGGTTCGATCGGCGATCCCCGCTATGTGAACATCGAACTGTGGCGGAATCCCTATCGCCAGGGGTCGCAAGGCTGGCGGTATGACATCGCACGGGTGGGGAACTGGATCCTCGAAGAGCCGATCCACTTTTTCGATCTGGCCCGGTGGTACCTGGCGAAATGGGGAGATCCGGTTTCGGTTTATGCCCGTGCCAGCGCGCGGCGAACTGAATGTCCGGAGTTGCAGGACAACTTCGCGGCCATCATGAACTTCCCCGATGGCCGTTTTGCCGTGATCTCGCAAACGCTCAGTGCCTATGAGCACCATCTGACGCTCAAGGTCACCGGATCACAGGGAGCGATCTGGGGCGTCTGGGGCGGCGTGATGGATCGGACCTGGAATCCTACGTTCGTCCTCAAACACTTCGACGGGCAGGTTACCCGGGAAGTGCCGTTGACCAAGCCGACCGGCGAAGTATTTGAGCTGTCTGACCAGATCGCGGATGTGGCCGAGGCGATCGGTGATGGTCGCCCGCCCTCTGTGACGGGCGAAGACGGTGGCTGGGCCGTGGCCATGTGCCTGAAGGCCCAGGAGTCTGTCGATACGGGCGCGGTGGTGGCCTTGCATCAGGGGAAACGAAAGCGATGAACAGCGACTTGATGATGGTTCTTACGATAGGGGCGATTGCCCTGTCCGGATTTGTTCAGAGCGTGACTGGATTCGGCTTTGGCCTCGTCTCGATGTCGCTGTTGCCGCTGCTTCTCGGCTTCGAAGGCGCGTATACGATCGTCTCGATCATGGTTCTGGTGACCTGCAGCATGACCCTGATGGGCAACATCAAGCACTATCGATGGCGCCAAGGCCTCGACCTGCTGATCAGCTCGTGCGTGGCGCTACCGGTTGGCTTCTACGTGATGGTCCATGTGCCGTCCGAGTGGCTGATGCGCGGGCTGGGCATATTCATCTGTCTGTACTCGCTCCGGGAAGTTGTGATGTCCCGCATCCGCCCGTTCAATATTCCCAAGAAGTACGGCGTCGTCATGGGGAGCATCAGCGGTATGTTGAGCGGCGCGTTCCACGCCGGCGGCCCGCCGGCGGTGATCTATGCATACTCGCAAGACTGGACCAAAGAGCATATCGTGGCTCTGCTACAGTTGGTCTTCCTGATTCCCTCGATCATCCGACTGATCCTGGTTCAGAATCACGGACTGCTCCGAACCGATTTCTTGTGGACCGGCCTGCTCGCAATCGTTCCCCTGGTGCTGGCCATTCTGGGCGGTACACATGTCCTTCACCGCGTCAAGCGCGAACGGCTGCGGATGATCGTATTCGTGTTCCTGTTCGTCATCGGGCTCAAGTATCTGATCAAGGCCTGACTCCTATGAGCGTTTGGATGGCTGGAGGTAGTGCATGTTCACGGTTAAGACAATCATCGTTGCCGTCTCAGTGGCGTTCATGACGTTGATGTCGGTTGCTGACGCCGCCGAGAAGAAGGCGGAGCCGACGTCGGCGGAGAGTCAACCGGTCGTGTGGACCTTGGCCGTTCCAGCGTACAGGACGCTGTCGAAGGTCACGTTCTTCGAGGCCATCGACAAGGCTGGGGCGCTGGGCCTGAAGGCGGTCGAGGGGCGCCCCTACACGATCAGTGCCGAGACAGGTGATGCTGAATTGGGCCCGACCGCACCGCCCGAGGTGCTGGCCAAGACCAGGAAGAAGCTTGCGGACGCGGGCCTCACCCTCGTCAGCTATTATGCCGGCAACTTCGGCAAGAACGAGGCCACGATGCGGAAGCTGTTCGAGTTCGGCAAGGTCATGGGCATCCAGGTCTTTGTGGGTGAGCCAGAACCTCAGAAGCTGGCCACATTGGACAAGCTGGCCAATGAATTCGGCATCAGCGTGGCGATGCACAATCACCCCAAGCGGCCGAACCAGCCGGCCTACACCTACTGGGATCCCGCCGCCATCATGCGGATGATCGAGAAGCACAGCAAACGCATCGGTTGCTGCGCCGACACCGGCCACTGGGTCCGGTCCGGTCTGGATCCGGTGGAGTGCCTCAGAACGTATGAGGGCCGTCTGCTATACCTGCACCTCAAGGACGTGAGCGAGAACAGCCCTCAGGGGCATGATGTGATCTTGGGCACGGGCGTGGTCAATGTGAAGGGCATGCTGACTGAACTTCACCGTCAGAAGTTCGCCGGCCAGATCTCGTTTGAGTATGACAACGAGGTGAAGGACAAGGCCGCCGATGTGCGCAGGAGCGCGAGTGTCGTGAGAGAGATCGCAAAAGGACTGGGACAGAAAGTGCAGTAGCGTTCAAGGCCGGTCTCGCCTCATTATCGCTTGTGACCGCAATAGCAAACCAGGAGGTAGCACAATGTCGTATGAAGAACAGACACGTCGTTCGTTTCTGGTCAGGAGTGTACTCGCCTCGGCGGGCCTTGGGCTCGCAAGCAGGATCTGCAAGGGCGCGGATGCCCCCCAGACGTTCATCAGTGCAGCCTCGCTGAAGCCGGGAGAGAAGCTTCGGATTGGCATCCTCGGGTGCGGAAACCGCAGCCAGGCTCACATCCAGGCGGTCAATCACCTGGCCGAGCACATGGAGGTGGCGGCACTGTGTGACATCCTGCCTGAAAAGCTGGAAGAGAAAAAGAAGATGGTCAAGTCCGGTGAACCTCGGTTGTATACGGACTCCACGAAGATGCTCAAGGAGGCGGACGTTCACGCCGTGGTCGTGGTTCTGCCGAACACGCTCCATCGAGAGGGCACGATCGCTTCACTCGAAGCCGGAAAGCATGTTCTTTGTGAGAAGCCGCTGACCCTGAAGGTAGCCGATACGAAGGCGATCATTGACGCGTCCGGCCGGACACAGCGGATTGTACAGGTGGGCACACAGAGCCGCCATTCTCCGGGCTATGCCGCGCTGGCCCAGAAGCTGCGCGAGGGCCTGATCGGGCCCGTCCTGTACGGCGTAGCTCAGACATTCCGTGCAGATTGGGTCAAGCTCTATCCTGATCCGGAGGAGGACTCTCAGAAGAACTGGCGGATGAGACAGGATGAAGGCGGGTCCGTCGTCTACGAGATGGGAATCCACACGATTGATGTGTTCAACTGGTTCATCGGTGATGAGCCCGTCGAGATCACGTGCCTTGGCGGCGTTCACAACAGGAAGCTGCAGAACCGGGACTCATGGGACCACGCCGGCATCGTGGTCCGGTATGCCAACGGCGCCTTGATGACGTATGGGGGCAACCTCTACTCCTGCGGCGGACCGGGGCCGGATATCCTCTTCGGTGAGAACGCCACGCTGCAGCTTGGCTCGCGGGGGGCGGGTGAGGCCATCGTCCGCAAGTGCGCGTATTGGCGTCCCTACGGCAAGGGCACAGGACCGGATAAGATGGAAGCGATCAAATTGCCCACATCGAAAACCGACCCGTCAACCCTACAGTACCTGCACTTTCTCGATGCCGTGCAGGGTAAGAAACCGGCCTTCCCATCGGCCCGAGATCACCTACCGGCTGTCCTGATTGCGCAGGCGGCCCAGATGTCCCTGGCGGAGCGACGCCATATCAAGGCTTCGGAGGTTACGTGAAACAGGACCTCGGAATCGACAGGCTGGAGCAGTCTCGAACCAGCCAACGTGAGGTAACGGCGATGAGAACCAAGACCGAGAGGTCGCGACCGTCTTCCCGAGTTGGCATGTCTCGACGGCAGTTTGCCAAGCTCGCATCCTGGGGAGCGGCGGCCGTTGGAGCCAGTTTCATGACGCCGTCGGCTCGCCCGGCGGAGGCCGCACCAGCGGAACAGAATACTCGGATTCCTTTGAAAATCGGGCACCGCGCCGCCAGCATGAGGATGGTTGGCGATTTCAACGTCTTCAAGCTGGCCCGACAGATCCCTGGCTTGCTGGGCATAGAACTCCAGGTCGCAAGCGGGAAGCCCAATCTGTGGGACCCGGATGCGGTGCGTCGCTACAAGCGAGAAGCCAATCGATGGGGCATGATGATTCCTTCGCTGGCCGGTGTGTGGGACAGTGGCGTGTCGATCATGCAATCCCCAACAGCCGAGAGCAATCTGACGAAGGCGATCCGGGTTGCCGAGAGCCTGGGATCCGGCGTGGTCTTGGTCGCCTTCTTCCGGAACGACGCCCCCGACATGGCCGACGAATCGTCCTACGGGCCGGTGGTCCAAGTTTTCCAGCGTGTGGCTTCAAAGGCCGCCGATGCGGGAGTAACGCTTGGCCTCGAGAACTCGCTGAGCCCCGCTGACAACAAGAAGCTCCTCGATGAGGTTGCTCACCCTAGCGTCAAGGTCTATTACGATCCTTACAACATGGCGCAGTACGGTCATCCAGCCGAGGCCATACCCGGTATCAGGCTGTTGGGCAAGGATCGAATCTGCCAAGTGCACGTCAAGAACGGAGACCGGCTTCTTAGTGAATCGGGGCTGGTCGAGTGGCGGGCTGCCTTGGAGGTGCTGAACGAGATCGGCTACGACGGGTGGTACGTTTTCGAATCTGATCACAAGAACCGCGCACAGGTTGTCGAAGCGACGGCGCAGAATGTCGCGTTCCTCCGCAAGCATGTCAAGATGCCGTTCGGATGACGATGCATCTTGCAGATACAATTTCGGTCAATCGACCGCCTGCGGCGATGTTCTGCGCCGCCGCTGTACCATCGAGCGCAGGAAAACCGTGGACGAATAAAAAGGGCAGAAAAACGGGGTTAAATGCTTGCTGGGGCTGGGGTTATGGGCCGCGGCGCCTATCGTGGATAAATCGTCAAAATCGGGGGTGTGCGCAGAAATCGGGCCTATCGTGGACAAGCGTAATTGTTGGCGGGGGCTGGAGTTGCGGCGATAGGGCCGAAAACGCGCAGCGCATCTTGGACGGCCATTCAAGGGGCTTTTTACCCCTAGCATTTGGTGTGCCAAACTTCTTGACAATGCGGCTCGGGTCTGTGGAGAACCCGGGACGGAGGGGCCTTTTCGGCGTCCAGTCTGCCGGGTGGCCGAGACGCGGAGGCGGCGCCGATCGCGGTGGTGTATTCCTCTCTGTGGTGGCTCCTGGTCGGCAGGGCACCGTGGGCTCACGGCTTACCGCCCTTCCGTCGGCGGCTCGAGCGTCGGCCGGTGGCCGGGGCGGGCGGTCCGGGGCGGGCTCTATGGTCACGCTTGCTCCCGTCTTCCCGGCCTTGTGGCATTGCGGCCGGGCCGCCTACGCTTGGCCGGTTGTGTGTCCGGGGCGGTCGGCTTCTCAGCGCCCCCGGGCGGTGTTTCCTCTTCCAGTTTTCTGATGATATCTTGCCAGGCATCACGGAAACCAAGCATCGCGGCGATCCTCGTTCGGCGGCCAGGTTCTGCAAGGCCGCCGCTGGCCCACCCCTCCAAGGCCGCCATTGCCCAGCCAGCCTTCAGTGATACCAGCCGGTGAATGAGGCTCGGAAGCTCGCCATAGTTCGGCTCGCGGGTCTCTGTGTCGCGGTATTCGGCAACGACCGCGTCGAAGCGGTCCTTGGAGCGCAGGGGGTGGTCCGCCGGGACGGCTGGTTCGTGTTGGATAATATGGTCTACCCATGCTTGCCACGACGGCAGCATAACGGAGCGGGCGAGCTTTGCGGCGGCCTCTCGGTCAACTTTCAAATACGGGAACCGTTCCAGGAATGTGCAGCGGTCGAGATGATCGAAAGCAAGATCGTTCGGTGGGCGCGGCCCGCTGAATGTTACCCGGCACGATCCCCGGCCAACCTCCCACGACCAAGGTCTTCCTGGACTGTCGGCCATTTCATCGGGAGAGAATCTCGCGGGCTCGGCCCGGCGGACCACGTCCCCGAGATCACCTTGACCGATCATCGCGCGGTCGAAATCTTCGAGCGATAAACCGGCCTGGATTCGCTCATACACAGCTTTTTGCAGGGATTTCGAGGCCCGTGACAATGGCATCCAAACCTTTTCAAACGGCCAGTTGCGGCAAGCCGTCCAATAGACGGCCGGGAAGAAGCATACGGCGAAGCTGCGGTCAAACGTGAGCATTTCGACGACATCACGAAGGAAAACCGCGTCCTTGCCTGTGGGAGGCGCTGGCGACAGGATCAACGATCGCAACATCGTATGTTTCCACGCCAGCGGGGGTTGACCTGAGTGCCGATTCATCTCGTTGAGATACCGCTCGTCAGACAGGAGTGATTCGAGACCCTCAACAAGGTCCGCCGGGGCATGTCCGAACGATGATTCGAGCAGTGTGGTCAAGTCCGGCGGCGGCGATACAACATCGGCGGTCTGGTCCACGAACGTCGCCATGTCGGCGGCCTTCAGGGCTTGATGGACCAGTGCCCAGGCGTTGCCCGCGAGATCAAGGCGCGCGCCGAACGCGTAATCGAGCCGCAGGCACGGAAGTAGTATGTCGTTTGCCAGAATGAAGGTGAGGGGCTGCCACTTCCCCCGTCTTGCCGCCCGCGCTTCCTTTGATGTGGACGGATTCGGGTCGATACCCGCCAGGCGGCGGGCCTCAGCCCGCTCAACGTCCGTGGCGTCGAGGGCGTCGAGAATTCGCGCCAGCACCGCGGCCTTCGGATGGCGCAAGCCCCTCTCAATATTGCGGATATGGCCAAGTGAAACGCCTGACCGGCAGGCCACAGCACTAGCGGGGAGACCCCGCTGCCTGCGCACGGATTCCATGTATGCGGATAACTGTTCGTCCGTGGCCACGGATGCAGTATACGGCAGCCCAGATGAATAAGCAATGGACAAAAGACGATTTTGGGGTTGACTCCAGGCCGGATGTGTTGTATCTTCTCAAAAGACGAGCTGTTATTCGTATGGACAACAAAGGGTGCAGTGGGCGGCCATGGCCAAGGTTGTGCTGAACGCCAGATTGATTGACGACATTCGGACGCGCCGCGGCCTACTGAAGAAGGATGTTGCGGCGAAGGCGGGAGTCGCGCCTGCGACATTGTCTTTGGTCTTCAGCGGGCGGCCGGTGGGCGTGCGGGTCGCGCGGGGCGTGGCGCGGGCGCTGCGCGTCCCAGTCTCCGCACTAATTGTGTCTACAACGGCCGAGGCCGGGGTGTTAGCCAAGCAAGAAGTTGAGCCGCAGGCGGGGGACGAAGCCGCATGACCCGACGTCGCAACAGGACGGCACCATCTGACCGCCGACAGGCGACCGAGCAGGAGAGGCGCGCGTGGGTTGCCGCGCTCGACGAAGTGCAGCGAGTACCGTGGGGGTCTCGCACGGCAGCCATGGGATCGTTGTTGCGCGCGATTCAGGCGGAGTATCCCCGGCTGCGGGTCTCGGCCAGCAGCTTGTTTCGTTGGCGGCGAGCAGCATTGCGGCGCGGGGATAGTGGGCTTCAACGCGGGGCAATCAGCGAGCCGCGGCGGGTATGGGGACGCGTGAGATACGCTCGCGACCCAGCAGACGAGATCCGGCTTCGGCTGTTGACTGACCTTGGCCTGGCGGCGTGTGAACGGGACCGCGATGGCGTGCCACGTTGGCGGCTTCGGCGTCCGGCCGGGTTGCATCGCGGCCGGGTCGAGATCGCCGACGTGTGTCGATGGGTACGCGATGGCGTGGTCTCGCCGGTGGCTGGCGCGGATGATGCCTTAAAAACGACACACGGCGCGCGTCGGCGGAAGCGCGGATAATGTCAATAAAAACGCGAAAAACTGAGGTCCGGACGAACCGCCGCGGCGGGGAGCGAAGGCTGACGGCCGATGAACGGCGGCTGGTTCTGGATCATGTTCCGCTGGCGATTAAGAGTGCCAATAATGCGGCGTTGTCGAGGGTCGAGGGCCGATACTATGACCGGGACGATTACATCATCGTGGCGGTCGTCGCGCTGATCGAGACGGCTCTTGACTGGCGGGCGGAACAGGGCCGTTACCCGGGCATGACCTTCGGGTATTACGCGACGATTCGCGTTCGGCGGGCGATTCGGCGGTTCCGGATGGAGCATGGACGCGCGGTCGTTATCTCGCCGAACACGGTATCGCATGCTCTGCGGGGGACCGGCGGCATTGCGGCCGGCACGCGGGATCGGATTACTGATGCCTGCCGGTCGTTTTCGCTGACCGAGGCCGTCGGCGACGGCGTTCGCCAGCGACGCGGGCGGCGTGGTCGGCCGCTCTCGCGGCCAGGCCGGGCGGATGGAATTCCGGAAGACGTCTACTTTCGTGCGGTTGAACACGTGCGCGCCGTGCTGGCGGATGTCATCGCCACCATGCGCAAGCCGCTGAATCGTGAAGTGGGCCGCGCGCTGCTTGACGGGCGACTTTGTACGATGCCAGCCTACGCTACGCCAGCGAGGCAGATCGGCGATCGGTTTGGGTACGGCCGCAAGCAGGTGGAGCGGGTGCAGACCAACATCCTCCGCCGCGCCGAACGGATTTTGATGCGGCAAGTCGATGATGGTGAACTCGCGTTTTTGTCGGCAGGGGTGCGGGCCGCGTCCGCAACACGCCCGGCATCGGCTGACACGGGCCGGGCCGCGGCCGAGACGCCGAAAACAACGCCGCCGCGGCCGGTGTTCCGGCGGGAGGCGGTGGCTGACCTGATGGTGAAACATGGACTAGAGGTCGAGGGGCTCGCCCAGCGTGTCCATACGACGCCGCCGGCCGTGCGGCGATGGCTGGCCGGTGTCGTCACGCCGACGATGGGGGTCGTGTGCCGGATGGCCGTGGCGTTTGGTGTGCCGGTTGATTTCTTCGTCGAGATCCGCGGGGAGGGAGCGGGCAGGGCAGTAACAGAGACGAAGGGGGCGGCCTGATGGCACTTGCGGCGCGCCGAGAGATTGCCGTCGATCCGCAACGGGCGGCGCTTGCGGGGTTGTCGGATGAACAGCGGCTTGAGGTCGGGCGCAAGACGCGGATTGTGTCCGAGTGGAAGCAGATGCGCTGTGATTTGGTGCGCCGTGGGGCAACGCGGGGCGAGGCCGACCGGGTGTTCTGCGGGATGCACGGGGTCGGGCGCTCGAAACTGCACGACTGGGCGCGCCTGATTGAGGCCGGCGACGTGCTCGGTCTTGTTGATGGCCGGCGGCGAGCGAATCGCGATACGCGGCGGGAATCATGTTCGCCGGAGGCGTGGAATCTGTTCAAGAAATTCTGGCTGACGAGACAGCAACGGACCGTGGCCTTGTGTTGCCAGCTTGTTGCCGCGGAGGCAGAGCGCCAGGGTTGGGCGTGGCCTTCGCTGCGGACGGTTCAAGCGAAAGTCAGACGTGAGATTTCCGAATTCGAAGCGAACCGGTACCGGCTCGGCGAAGAGGAATGGGATCGTAAGCACGGCGTGCGGGTTCCTTCTCGCGACTACACGGAATACCGCGCGAATCAGTGCTGGGTTGGCGACTTCCATATCGTCGATGTCTTTTGCCGGCGCAGCGATGCGGACCCGGAAATCATTCGGCCGCGGCTGGGCGCGTTCATCGACCTGCGAAGCCGCATCGTTACGGGTTGGACGATCGGCGAAACCGAGAACCAAGACGCCGTACTCTTAACCTTCCGCGACGGTATTGAGAAGTGGGGGCCACCGGCCGAGGTCATCATCGACAACGGCAAGCCCTACCGCGCCAAGGGAATCAGCGGCGGGCGGCCGACCACGAAACGGCTGATCGAAGATGAGGACTACTGCCGTTCCGTCTTCGGCGGCGTCGGCTCCGAAGTTAGCTTTGCGCTTCCATTCAACCCTGATTCGAAGCTGATTGAACGATGGTTTGGAACGCTCGAAGGCCAGTACGGTGCCACCTACGAAACGTATTGCGGAGGCAAGAAGGACGCGCGATTCCAGGCCGCCTACAGGGTTGCGAAAGCACATCCCGAGCGGTGTCCGACAATCGCCCGGTATCGGGATGGCTTCACGAAATACATTGACGCGTATCACCGCACACCACACCGCGGCGTGGACATGAACGGACGTGCCCCGATCGACGTGTTCAACGCGTCGAACCCGATTCCGCGCGTCGTTGTGCCTGAGGGGCTCATGGACCTCTTGCTGATGCGCGTAAGCCGGCCGGTCAAGGTTACGCGTTTCGGCGTTCGCCACGACGGCATCGAGTATGGGCTCGGAGAAGCCAGGCTTCAGCTCTTGCAAGGCAAGGAAGTATTGCTTCGCGTGCATCCCGAAGATGCATCGTATGTTGTTGTGTGCGATCTTGAAGGCAAGCCGATCTGCCGGGCGACGAATAACCGCCTGGCGTTTGCACGTGCATCACGTGATGACATCGCCAAGGGAATGCGAGCCAAGAAACAGGCCCGCCGGCTGGCCAGCGCGGTCCAGGACGGCGGCACGCGCGCCGCGATGCAAACTGTTACCGAAGCGGCCATTGATGCGCGGAATCGCGCCGCCAAACGTCAGCGCGAACATGACGCGATGAATGGCCTGATCGCCGCGACCGGCACCGATGACGCTGCGCCGACGCGCACGATACGGCCGCTGAAGAGCGACTGGGCGGACGCGATGTGTCAGTTTCGTGTGTCGGGCTCAGAGCCGGCCGGGTGCGGAACCGGGCCTGATGAGGCGCTGACGTTGGATGACCTGGCGGGTGCGATTGATGCGCAGCGCGTCGAGCGCACCGATGAAGCCGCGGTGCCGCTGAGCTTCGCGGACCTATTTCGCGACACCGTCGAGGATGAGGAGGAAGCGAAAAGCTGGAGCCAGGAGACAGCAAGCTTCCCGGAGGCTGATGCAGGATGACGGACACACCACACAACAAGCCGACGATTCCCCCGGGCGGACATGTATCCGACTGGGTTACTGATCCATTCGCGCCGGCCATGCCGCCGGATGCGCCACCGGACGCCATGGATGGTATCGAGCGGGCCGCGCGCGTCGAAAGCACGCCGCGCGTCAAACCCGGGGCCGAGTTGACCGAGGAAATCCGCGCCGAGATTGTCGGCCGCGCTGAAGTCTATCAGCGGGCGACTGGCGCGTCCCGGGTGGATCTGGCGCGGCTATGCGGCGTGTCTGTGTACGTGCTGGGCATGGCGTTGCAGGGCGATTCAGGGCGGCAGGGTGAACGCAACCGGCGGGATGATGTGTTGCGCTCGCTCGATGCGGCACTGGCCCGTGAGGCCGCGCGGGCCAACGCGCCGGCCAAGGGCGAGTTCGTCACGACGGGTGTAGCGCGCGAGGTGTTCGCGATCGTCAAGACGGTCGATCTTCGCGGCGGGATGGGTGTCGTTTACGGGCCGTCGGGCATCGGCAAAACGCTCGCCCTCCGCGCGGTGATGGCCAAGGATTTCCCGAGCGGGCTGTACGTCGAGATCAACGACTCCTGCAAGGCCCCGCTGCATTTCTACCGCACATTGCTTCGGTGCATCCGCACGGGTTCGGCACTGCCGGGCCGCGTGGCGGGGGCATCCCACAATGAAGGGGTGTGCACGCTTGCCGCCGGCTTCTCTGCGATCGTCGCAAGGCTGGCCGGCTCGAAGCGGCTGATCGTCGCGGACGAGGCGGACGCGTTGCCGGCGGACACGCTCAACGCAATTCGCCAGATCCATGACGCGACAGGCTGTCCGGTGGTTCTGGCGGGCCGGCCGCTGCTGGTTGCGAAGCTCAAACGGTCGCAGCGGGATGAGCGGATCGGCGGCAGTATCGTCGGCCGGATCTGCATCCAACGGGACTTGCTCGCACGCAGTCAGAAGACCGGTGGGCGAGATGGCGAGCGGCTTTTCAGTGTCGAGGAGGTCGCCGAGATGTTGGGGAAGTATACCGTGCGGATTGAACGCGGCGCGATCAAGTTCCTGACCGACCTGGCGAATCTGACGGCGCTCGGCGACGGCGTCGAGGGCGGCGGGCTTCGGTATGCCATCAGTGTTTTCGAGATCGCGATGATTGCGAATCCGGGAAAGCCGCTCATCACTCTGGAGATGGTCCGCCAGGCGAACCGGCTGGCGATGGGCGACGATGTGACGGCCGAGACTGACCGCCAGGTGCAGCAGTTGTATGCCCCGAGGACGGCGTGAAAACGCGAAGTAACAACAGTTCGAATGGGTTTCCAATGGCGTTGCGGGTAGTGGCCGTAACGTATCCAAGCGTGCCCGGCCCTGCCGGCCGGCGGCCGACCACTACGGCTGCCCCCGCGATCCCCCCTTGCGGGTTGCCGGCGGGCCGGGCTCCATTTCACAGGCACAGGAGTACGGGATCATGGTAACAAAGAAGGAACTACTAGCGCTGTTGAGGGGCGCGAAGGGCGAGGACTTCGATATCGTCTGTGACACGCTGCTGAAGTGTGCCAGCGAGGAAGACCTTGATGCCGTCTGCGGCGAGTTGCGGGCGCGGGCGAGAATCATCGCGAGGATCACAGGGCAACTGCATTACTGGGACATGAAGATACTGAAGAACCTCCAGGAATCGACCGTACCGGATCTGGATGATGAAGAGGTCGGTGAGCTTCTCGACCCGAGCGGCGGCGATGCAGGTGAAGGCCAACAGCAGAAGGCGGAGGTCATCCAATCATGACAACGCGCGAACGAATGTTGGCGGAACTAAAGAAAGGGACCGCCGAGGATCTTGATGGCGTTTTGGATGAGTTGATCTGGCGGGCAACGATCGTGGCCGAGATCACCCGGCGCATGAAGTGGCAGGGGATGCGGTCGCTTATGGATATGCTCGAAGGCCTTTCACCGGATTACGACGAGTCGCCAGGCGGTGCCGCATGAAGGGTGAAAACGGGCGGCGCGCTGAGGTGAATGAAAACCCCGAACCACGCAAGTGAGACAAAATTCATGAGCAAGAAGAATACGATCGAATGTGAGGCGTGCGGGTGCCGAGCCCCCATGGCTCGCTCCGTGCGGATGCGGGTCGATCCTGAACGCGAATTCGAGCGGATCAAGAACAAGTTTCCGGATTTGAACGCCATCCCGGAACACCTTCAAGATGAGTTCTTCCGGGCCTACGTTCAGTATCACAGAAACAGCCAGCACCGGAGGGCGTTTATTTGTCTGGAGTGCTACGCCACGCTCGATAAGCACTACGGCGTTGCGGCAATTCCTACGAAGTTTGGCAAGACGGAAGTCTTTCATCTGAGCGGCGATTGTCGGGGTGGACGTGCGGCTGTCTACAACTACGCGAAGTGGCGGTCATATCAAAGTCGCAAGGCCGCACAGATGGGTGTTGCGTTTACCGAGGACTCGGCCGCCGACTAATGGCGACCGAGGAGTCCGACGAACCCGCCTGATGGCGGAAGTGCGGTGATTGAACGGGAAGGTGTTCTATGTACGGAACAGGAATCAAGACGGCGATACCGACGCTGGAGGAAATCGAGGGCGAAGGACCGCCGGTGCGGTTCGGGCAGGTCTCGAAATACAGTCTATCACTCGATTGGATGAAGGACGACCTGGCGGCCGGCGTGTTCTACGCGTTAGCCGACTGTGCGGCGCGGCTGCGCCTGGTCGTGCACACGCTGGCAAGCGGGCAGCTCCACGACGCGGAGCGGAAGGCGGTCATCGGCCTGGCCGCCGAGATCCGCGCCGACCTGGACGCCATCGGCGTGGGCGTGGTGGAACGGCAGGCGAGGCGTGAGCGGCAACGGTACGCGACGAAGGACGCGACCGCAAAGAAGCGGCGGGCGAAGATGAAGTAGGCGCCGCGATCGCGGCGGGTGCGGCCGCCAGGGACGGCGGCCCGGTGGGCAGGATGCCATCATATGAAGGAACGGATTCCGATAACAGTGCGGCTTGGTTGGCCCGGACGGGTCCGCCTGGCCGCGCTTTGTTTTGAGGGCGTCCAGTGCGATGAGTGAGCTCGCGATAGTCAACGCCAGTGCGGTCCAGTTTGCGCACGAACTCGAAACGTTCGAGGCGAAGGCGCCGGCGTGGCTCGCCGAACTCGACGGCATCGACGACGCCAAGGCGACACGACTACGGCGGTTGATCCCGCGGATCATCAGCCGCGGGCACGCGAAGCTGCGGGACTTGCGACGGCGCTACGTTTATGTGCGACCGGTCTTGGTCGCCGCGGATCTGTTGGGTGTCGAGGTGGGCCCACTGCTCGATGCGTGCTTCGTCGCGATTCGCGATGGTAGCGGCGGCGGTTTCGTCGAAGTGGTGGAAGCTCTTGGGCGGATGGTCCCCGGGGCGGACGCCGAACGCGTCGCGGAAGCGGCGTGGCTGGTGATGGATGCAGCTCTGCGATTGCCGGAGGAGCCGTCGCAGTAGGTCTCAAGCGTCACGCGGCCGGACAGCCTTCGCCGGCGACAGCGCATACGCGAGACCGAGACAAGAGGGCACGACGGGCGGGGCCGGTGGCCCGATTGAAAAACGCCGGCGGTTGGAACAGTGAACGACGCGGGCATCGGCCCGCGAGAGGTGTACACAATGAGTACGATGAATAGTGCCCTGGGCGAGGTGCAACACAGCCTCAAGGCTGTGGCGGACAAGCTCGGCAAGAATGACGATATCCTCGGAAAGTTCGCCGATGAGTTGGACGTCGTCAAGCGTGAGCAGGAAAAGCAGTATACCGCCTGGCGGGAGCAGATCCGGAGCATCCCGAGCGACTACGGCGGCAAGCTGATGAGCAGGCGAGCCGCGGAGGGGTTCGGGGTGCTCGCGATGGCGCTCGCCGGGAAACGCGATGCGGCCCGGAAGGCCGCGGATGAGTACGGTGTCGATGTCAAGACGCTGGTTGAGGGCACGGAGGCCGGCGGCGGCATCCTGGTCCCGCGGGATATGGCAGCCGAAGTGCTTCGGTTGCAGGATACCTACGGGGTCATGCGACAACTCGCCCGCGTCGTCCCGATGAGCCACGATTCACAAGCCTGGCCCGTCGCGTCGGCCGGTCTGACGGTCTACCAACCCGGCGAGGGGAACGCGATCACGGCGAGCACGCCGACACTTCAGGCCGTCAACCTGGTCGCCCGGAAATGGGGAGTGCTGACGGCCATTTCGAGCGAACTCAGCGAAGACGCTGTCATCGGTGTTGGCGAGTATCTCGTAGACGAGGTCGCGACCGCGATGTCAGAGCAGATGGACGACAGTGCCATCAATGGGGACGGATCGAGCACGTACCTGGAGGTGCTCGGCGTCCGCGCCGCGCTGCAGGCCGGCAGCAAGGTAACCGGCAGCGGCAACGCGTACAGTGAGTTAACGCTCGCCGATTTTCAGGAGGTCATAGGGCTGCTGCCGAATTTTGCCGACGCCAACGCGCGGTGGCTCGTGCACCGCAAGTTCTTTTACGAAGTGATGCAAAAGCTCGCCTTTGCGGCGGGGGGTGTCACGGCCCAAGAGATAACTTTAGGTGTGATCGGCGGCCAGACTAGGTTTTTGGGCTACCCGGTCCACTTCAGTTCGAAGATGCCCTCCACAGAAGCGAACACGCAGGTGTGCGCGCTGTTCGGCGATTTCCGCAAGAGCTGCCTGCTCGGCGTCCGCAGGGATCTCCAGATCGCGCGCAGCACGGATGCATACTTCTCGCAGGATCTTCTCGCGGTGAGGGCCACACAGAGGCAAGACTTCGTTTGCGTCAGCCGCGGCGATGCGAGCAACCCCGGTGGAATCATCGGCTTGAAGACCGCGGATTCCTGATCGGCGCGGTGATGAAGTGAAAGCATGCGATCGACGCATCAGAAATACAGAGCCGACGTGAGCCCGTGGAGCGGGCCGGCTCTGCGCTTGCCCAGCGGGTCGTGGCAAGTCCCGGGGCTTCTCACCGGGCCGGCGATAACGCCCGCAGATGCCTGCTATCCTTTTGTGAGGGTTGCCCCAGCCGGGGCCGCCCTTGAACGGCGTTTTCGTGGCGTGGAAACGCAGTTCAAGCGCGGCCACGGGCCGATGACCGGGCGACAGGAATTGTAGAAGATGGGAGCAGAATGCCTGACGAAATCAAAATCCGGGTAACGGCCGACGGGACCGAGCAGGCGCAGCAGAAGCTCCGCGGCGTGGCCGGCGCCGAGGAGCAGATCGGCACGCAGGCCGACAAGGCCAAAGAGAAAACCGGCGGGCTCGGGGCGATGCTCCGGAACGCTGGCGGTGCCGCCGTTGCATTTGTAGCGGGCTTCGTTGGTATCCAGGCGATTGTGGGTGTTATCGGCGCACTCGTTAGCCATCTTGAGCGGGTGCAGGCGGCACTGAAGGAAATCGCCCGCGAGGGGCTTACGGCACTTGAGACGGTGCTTCCGTTCGCCAAGCAATTAGGGGATACCTCTCTCGCCGGCCAACAGCGGGCCTTGCGGATTGCGACGCAGATACAGGAGCGCGGGGCATTGCCGGACTTACAGACGGCGGTGTCACTGGGGATTAGCGGTGATATTTCGTTGGGGCTCAGGAAGGGCAATCCGAAGCTTCGGGAGAATCTCGAAAAGCTGCATGCGTTCGCGCCGCTGGTCGGTGCCGGCGCGATTCCGGAGGCCGAGGCGGGCAAGTTCCTCCAGATCATCAGCGCATCCGGCCGGGACATGTGGGAAGCGGCGCTGATTATTCAGCGCGGCGCCGAGATGAGCAAGGCCGAGACGGTCGGCGAGTTTGTCGGGCAGATGCTGCGGGGCGGTACGTCGATGCTGTCGCAGGGTGTGGACCTGGAAACGACTGTCGCATATGCGGTGGCGGCGCGGCAGGAGGCGGCCGAAGGTGGCCTGGCCGCCACGTCGATGAAGACGTTCGCGCGGCTGGCGTCCGGGCCAACACCGGAGTCTCGCAAGTTTCTGGAGGCTGCGGCAAAGGAACGCGGCCAGGCGTTCGGGTCGATGACCCTGGATAAGCGAATGCAACTGCTCGGCGGGGTTCTCGGCGGCGTAACCACGCCCGAACAGCAAGACGTTGTGGCGGCCGCGTTCGGGGGCGGGCAGGACATTCGCGATCTGTTCGTGATGTTCAGCGCCGGTAGCCGCGCGGCCGGCGCCGCGGCGTTCGCCGAGGTGAGCAACATCGACCAGACGGCAGCGATGGCGGACGCGGCCGCGTTCACGAAGACGCCGCTGGCGCAGAGCCGGCAGGATGCGGCACGTCGGGCGTTTCGTCGTGGAATGCAAGGGCGATTTGACGCGGCCCGTCTGCGGCAGGAGGCGGAGGAGGTTTACAAGGAGCAGCTCGCGACAGGTGAACTGGGGGTGTTCTCCGGACCGCCGGCAAACGAAGTCGCCGCCATTGAGGCCAAACTGATACAGGAACGAATCGGGGAGGCGATCGGGCGGGTCGGCGAAACACCAGAGACCGCCGGGCAGATCGACCAACTGAGGGACATCGGCGCGTCGATCGGTGGCTACCGCCGTCCGTGGTCACGAAGGGGGCTACCCGATCCGACCGCCGAGACCATTTTGGCGGGTCGGGCGAGTGAGGCCGGGCAGATTATTAACAACATCACAAACGTGCACGGCAACCAGTTTTTCGGGCCGGCTCCGGCGCCGGAGCGGCGCGGCGAGTCGCTACGGGAGTAGGTTATGGCAAAGGTACGGGAACCAGACGGCCTGGGTATAGGATCGAAAGGCGTCATCTTCGCCGAGATCGACAAGAAGGGCGTCGATGATTCGGGCCGGTTCAGCGCACTCGCCAACGCGCGGACGATCGACCGCGACGGTGAGATTCTGGAACCGCGCGGCGTGGACCTCTCCAGCTACCGGAAAAACCCCGTGCTGATGGCGATGCACAAGCCGCGATTCGAGAGCGGGCACAGCCCGGTCATCGGCAAGGTGCTGGAGATCGCACCGACCGAGGAAGCGTTGCCGTTCCGCGGTGAGTTTTCGCCGGTCGGCCTCGGGCCGGAATATCGCGCGCTCTATGCCGGTGGGTTTATGAACGCGTTCAGCGTCGGCTTCCTTCGCCGGGACGGGCGGACCGAGATGCAACAGGTCGCGGGGCGCTCGGTGAGTGTGCGACGCGTAACATCCTGGGAGTTGGTGGAGATCTCCTGCGTGGCCGTGCCGAGCAACCGTGAGGCGCTAATCCGGGCGATGTCGCAAGACGTGGCCGGCCGCACAGCCTACCAAGCGTACTCTCAGGCCGCCCTTGTCGCCGAGCTTCAGCGTCATACGCGGCTTGATGCCGTGGAGCCGCTCGAAGGGCTCATCGCCCTGGCCCGGAAGTTGACGTGGCAGGCGACACGCGAGGCCGGCACGGCCAGGCGGAAGGATGCGATCGACCGGGGCGTGAACATTATCGTCGAGGCCGTGCGGGACGGGCTGGACCGGCTCGGCGTCGTGACGGCCGATCTGGAGTCTTCGCTTCTGCTGGCCGCGTCGGATGAGTTCGTCCCGCGGTCGGGTGACCTGGCCGGGCCGCTGAGCATCCTACAGCGCGAAGAGCCGACAACGAACGAGATCCGCCAGGCGATCATCCAGAGCTTCGAGGCGATCGCAGAGAGGCTCCAGGCTGCGTCCGTGGGCGTGGCGGAAGCCCTGGACGGTGGATTCACCAAGGCGATGCTCTACGGCCTTGACGACGATCCGGACGGCCAGGCCGGCGGGGTTGGGGGTGAAGAACTTGGGGGTGAAGAAGAGGCGGCCTCGGAAGAGGCCAGGGTACTGAGAGTCGAAGCCGCGAAGCTCCTGGAGGCCGTGCTCGGCCCCGGTGGAAGCGCGGCTTGAGGATAGGCCCGGAACGGCCGTTTGAGGGTCTTTCGAAGGGCCGTTTTCGGGGTGCTTGAGGCCCCGAAAAAAAGTTGAGGTTCTCCGATTTTTTTGGAACCGCGACGGTCATCCGACCGCCTGCGGTGATGTTCTGCGCCGCCGTTGTCCACGATCCGTTGCGCGTTGTCCACGATGTGCCTGCGCCTGATGTGTACACGATCCGTTGCGCGTTGTCCAGGATATGCCTGCGCCTGATGCCCGCCGCCTCGGCCTATCATGGCGTGATAAGAAAACCGGTCGGCACCCGTCGACCCTGCAGCCGCGCAACTTATTTGTGTGTATACAGTTCCGTGTAATTGGGCATCGTGACGGTGTTGGGCCTCGCCTTGAAATCCTGTCACAGCGCGATTAGGCTAGGGGTACCGATGAGCGACACGTCACACGCACGGGCCGTCGAGGGGACCGGGCGCAAGAGGCAACCGCTTCACCGCACGGTCGCCGATGAGCTTCGCCGCCGCCTGTTGGAGGGGCGCCTGCTCAGCGGAGCCAAGCTGCCCGCGTTGCGTGAACTCGCCGACGAATTCAACGTCAGCACGATGACGATCCGCCAGGCGCTGCGCCTCCTCGAACGCGAGGGTCATGTCTCGCGCATCCCGGCGGTCGGGGCATTCGTTCGATCCACCTCGTCTGCGGCCACGGACCGCCAGCCGGTGACAATCGCGTTCGTGGTGGTCGATCTGACGGGCGAGTTCGACGTCGGCCTGGCTCGCGGGATCGAGGATGCCTGCCAGAAGCGCGGCTGGGGCGTTCAGATCTTCGACGACAAGAGCGATTCCGAGTTGGAGAGCCGCAACCTCGAACGCCTTCTGACCTGCGGCGTGCGGGGGGCGATCGTGCTGCCGGTCTCCTGCGACGCCAATGTCGAATCGCTCTTCCGGCTGAAGCTGGCGAACTTCCCGCTGGTGCTGGTCGACCGGGCGGTGCCGGGCCTGCGTGTCGATCTGGTCGAGAGTGACCACGAGAAGGGCGCCCACCTGCTCACGAGCCACCTGATTGAGGCCGGCCACGAGCGTATCCTGATGGTGGCCGACTGGATGGACCTTTCGTCGATCGCGGATCGCGTCCGCGGCTATGAGCGAGCGTTACTGGAAAGCGGCATCGAACCGCGACGGGATTGGAAGGTCTGGCTCCAGCACGATGCGGTCGTGCGTGGCGTCGAGCAGGGTCGTCGGTGGCAAGCCGGCTGCGAGGCGGCCTTGCCGGCCCTGAAGACCGCGAAGCTGCCCGTGGCCGTGTTCGCCCAGTGCGATGTCATTGCGTGGGGCGTGCTCGAGGCCTGCCGAGAACTCAAGCTGCGCGTGCCCGAGGATGTCTCGATCGTCTGTTTCGACGATTCATCGGTCGTCACGGCCCTGACGCCGCACCTGACCACCGCCGCCCAGCGCACGAACGAGATCGGCCACCGCGCCGTCGCCCTGCTCGAACGCCGCCTGCAACACGGCTCCTACACCGATCTGCCGGCCGAACACGTCCTCGTCGACGTAGACCTGATCCAACGCGAATCCGTCGCGGTCGTCGACGATCCGACGCCGTAGCGGTTGGAGAGATCGTCCGCAGACTGACGCGGACGGAGGAACGGGCCATGGACCGAGGGCTGATTGCCTTTGTGGTACTGAACGTTCTTGCGGTCCTGTTCTGGGGCCGCGGCCTTTGTCGCGGGCGGAGAGATGATTGCGTCCTCGGGATCGTTCTGCTCCTGCTCTGGCCGCTGCTGGGCCTTCTCTTTGGCCTGGGGTGTGGGGCGATTAACAGCTTCGGGGGGGCCTCGATGGCCTTCGGTGTCCTGACGCTGATCCTTCGGGCCGTCGTGCCGGACCGCCCGCTCATACGCCACCGCGACCTCGAAGCCATCGCCGCCCTGATGCTGATCGGCGGCTCGCTCTGCACGATCATTCTGGCATGAAACACTGCGCGTGTGTCGATCGGCATGCCGCATGCGGCACCGGTCACTGGTACACGGGAGGTCGGTTGGGGCCGTTGAAACAGCTTTGGAACGTGCCGAAGTCGGCCAGGTCCACATCTCCGTCTCCGTCGAAATCAACCCTCGCACAACTCGGCTGACCGTTGCAGGGGCGATTGGGGCCGTTGAACGCCCCCTGGAAGTTCGCGAAGTCCGCAAGGTCCACGTCGCCGTCCCGGTCAAAGTCAGCCGGTGCTACGAGACGGAAGTCGGTCTTCATCAGGTAGACGTCATACGAGAACCAGCGCGACATCGTGAAGTAGACGCTTTGGCCGTCGTTCCCGACGTAGAGCGGGTTCATGTACGAGCCGTACAGACCGGGGTACGTTCTGCCCGTCGTTACGGTGATGGGGCCAAACCATGGACCCCAGGGGGTTCGGGCCTGCCACAACTCGATCGCGTCGCGGTTCTCGTCAAACGAAAGCATCGTCCAAACGCGGGCTGCGGCGTTGTACATCACGGACATCTCGCCGACGGGTGCCGGTACGATAATGACGCCGTCGGCCTCGGCGGTGGTCCACGTCGGGCGGCCATCCACCAGGCCGCCCATGTACTGGTAGGCCGCAAGGTTCGCGATGTCCTGCGGAAGGATCCGGGCGAGTTTCACGCCGCCGAAGCGGCCCGCGGGCGTGCCCCAGACATAGACGTACGGGTCTTCGCCGCCGTACGGGTCGGTTCTCGTGGCGGCAGCCACCATGACGAAGTTGCCGTCGCCCGGAAACTCGAACGAGTCGACGACCGTAAAGCTCCAGCCGTCATCGTCGGAGTACGCCAGCCCGCCGTAGTTGCACGTCCACTGGCCACCGACCGTTCCCCACGCCTCCACGGACATGTACCAGACGTAGAGACGATCACCGATGCTGATGGCCCCGGTCGGGATTTCGGTTACGGGCGTCTGGCGCCCGGAGTGGATGATCTCGCAGGCCCACGAGGGTGAACTCGTGATCCAGCCGTCAAAGGTGATGCCGTCGGCGGGGTCGGTGTCAGTCGTGTACGCCATGGTGTTCCATCGCCAGCCGGTGCCGGGCGAGCTCGTGTCGCTGGAGAACGTATCGCCGAAGAGCAGGAAGGTTTGGCCGTGATGGTTGACCATGATCCCCAGGTCTGTCCCACCGATTCCCACGGCGGCCGTGTCGTTGACGGCGCCGGGACCGGTGAGGCGAGCAATCTGCGCGGTCGTGTTGACCTGGGCGATGTCGGCTCCGGCAATGTCGACAACCAGCAGGACGCCCGCCCAGACAACGATCGCAACACGAGGCCTGTTGGCTTTCCACGCTATTCGGCTCGCCTTTTTCAGCACGAGACCCATCTGCTTCTTGCCCTCAATCACGGTCTCGGAACTCCTTCGGGCGGCGGATAAAGCCCTACCGGATCGCGATGGCCAACCGCTCGCATCCCACTCTAGCAGGCAGGGCCCCAGCAGCCAAGCCGGTGCAGGCCGGTGGCGCAGAACGGTGTACGTGTGTCGATCGGCGTGCGGCATCCGGTTATCATGGGCCAGCAGATCCCGGCCACCGGGTCGTCGAGGGACCGCGAGCGCTTACCTCGCGAGGTCGGGCCGGAGCGATCAACGCCATACCAGGAGCGTGCACCCATGAAGCAAGAGCATAGTGTGACTCGGCGGAACCTTCTCAAGACGGGGCTCAGTGCGGCGGCGGTCGGGATTGTGGGCCCGCGTGCGGTTGCGGCCGTGGCCGCGACGAGCACGGCGCCGGCCGAGGCCGGCGGCTGGCAGGTCGGCTGCTTTACCCGGCCGTGGGGCGAGCAGGAATGGCCCGCCGCGCTAGACGCCATCGCGGAGGCCGGCTTCAAGCATGCCGGGCTGATGACGTCGAAGACGGGTCTCGTCATCTCCCTGGCCACAAGCGTGGAGGAAGCGAGCCGCATCGGCGCCGAGGCGCGGAAACGCGGCCTCGAGATTCCGTCGGTCTACGGCGGCGGTTTCGACGCCGAGCGGTCGCTCGAGGCGGGGATTGCCGGACTGCGGAAGCTGATCGACAACTGCGCCGCCGCCGGATCGAAGACGCTCATGCTTGGTGGCACCGGCGACGCGAATCGCTACGACGATTACTACAAGGCCGTCGCTGAGACGTGTGACTACGCAGCCGAGAAGCACATCGGCCTGGTGCTCAAGCCGCACGGCGGTCTCAACGCCACCGGTCCGCAGTGCCGTAAGACGATCGAGCGCGTCGGCCACAAGAGCTTCACGCTCTGGTACGATCCGGGCAACATCTTCTACTACTCCGATGGCAAGCTGGATCCGATCGAGGATGCGCCGAGCGTCGCCGGTATCGTGAGCGGCATGTGCGTCAAGGATTTCACGATGACCGTCGAGGACGGCAAGCCCAGCAAGGTGGTGGACGTGAACCCCGGCGACGGCAGGGTAGACTTCCCGGCGGTCATGGCCCGCCTGAAAAAGGGCGGCTTCACGCGCGGCCCGCTCGTCATCGAAACGCTCGCGCCGGGCAGCCTGCCCGAGCGCCTCGCGGCCGCCCGCAAAGCCCGGCTGTTCGTCGAAGCGCTGGTCGCGGGCAAGCTCGCGCAAGACAGCGATCGGTGACGGCGCGGAAGAAGCGGACCATCGAATCCACGCGTTCGGTCCGCAGACCGCCGCAGCCGGCATCCTCGATCAGTACCGTACCCAGCGTACGAGTTCGCGCAGACCGGGCGCCTTCCCATACATCAGCAGGCCGACGCGGAATACGCGTGACGCGACCCACACCACGAGCACGACCCAGATCGTTAGCCAGCACGGGGCCGCGATCTGTTGCCAGAGCGGCACGCCGTCGCCCTCGGGCGAAACCAGCCGCAGGATCATGACGAACGGTGTCAGGGGCGGGAAGAACGACAGGAGCGTCGAAAACGTCGAATTCGGGCTTCGTGTGATGTAGAACCAGCAGATCATCGGCACGATCAGCACGAACGTCACCGGGCTCATCAGACTCTGTGCTTCCTTGAGCGTGTTGCAGGCCGCGCCGAGTGCCGCGAGGACCGATGCGATCAGCAGGAAGCCCAGCACGTAATACATAAGGAACAGGCCGATATGCTGGATCTGGACGAGGTGTTCGACCCCTTTCCAGATGGCGGCGCCGTACGCGACCGAGGTCCACACCAGCACGAGCGTGAAGCCGACGCCGGCGATGCCGAGGATCTTGCCGGTCATCAACTCGAGGGGGCTCAGTGCCGACAAAAGCACTTCCACAATGCGCGAACTCTTCTCCTCGATGACACTGGTCAGGAGGCCCTGGCTGACGCCGAAGACGCCCATGAAGAGCAAGAACAGAAATGCAAAGGGCGTCATCATCGTTGCCATCTGCTTGTCGGGACGATTCCGCTCGCCCCGCATGTCACGCTCTTCGAAACGCACGGGCCGGGCCAGCTTCCGCATCTCGTCCGGATCGAGTCCGGCGTCTTCGTAGCGGATGTGTGTCACCGCGTCATTCAGGAGCCCGCGCACGCGGTACGTACGTTCATCGAAGAATCCGCCTCGCGCATGAAGCACGGCCGGTGAAGCATCTTCGGCCAGGACGTCGGCGGGAATATCCAGCACGGCATACAGACTGCCCGCATGGACCTTCTTCTGGAGTTCGCCGAGCAGCGTGCCAGGATCCGCGGCCGGATCGCCGACCTCGATCTGAAGACTTCCGCTCTCACCGGCGGGAACCTGGGCGAGCATGCGCTCGGCCACACGTCCGGACCGATCGACGATCGCGAGACGCTGTGTCTTCTGCTCGGATGGTTGCTGGACGGACAGTCGCGTCGACAGCATGATCACGGCGACAATCATCAGCGGCATGAGCAGCAGGCCGAGCAGAAACGCCTTTGTCTTGACGGTCTCGATATACTCGCGTCGGGCCACGGTAAAGATCTTGTATCCACTCATCGTGCGACCTCCTGCCCAGCGGCCATGGCGGCAGGATCCGTCGCGTCGCTCACGCTCGCCAGGAAGACTTCGGTCAGCGTCGGCCGTTTCACTTCGAACCGCAGCACCCGACAGCGGCCGGCCAGGGCGGCCAGGAAGGCCTGCGGGTCGGTCCCCTCGGCCAGCGTGCACTGCCAGCCACCGTTGTGACGCTCAACCTGTTCGACCATGGCGAACTCGGGCAGGCCCGTTTCATCACCGTCGATTTCGACGAGAACAATTCGTGGATCGACGCGGCTCAGAATCTCGCGGACGGGCCCGTCAAGAACCTTGCGGCCCTTGTGAATCAGCACGACCGAGTCACACAGCCGCTGGGCCTGCTCCATCATGTGCGTCGAGAGCAGAATCGTTCCGCCGCCCGCCCGCATCTGGAGGATCTGTTGCGTCAGCGCTTCGAGGTTGATCGGATCGAGTCCGGCGAACGGCTCGTCGAGGATGACCAGTTCCGGATCGGAAATCACCGCGCCGAGAAACTGGATCTTCTGCTGCATGCCCTTGGAAAGCTCGTCGACCCGATGTGATGCCCACGACGCCAGACCAATGGCCTCGAGTCGCGCCGGGATCGCCTCGCGCAGCACGCGCGCGGGCACGCCCTTGATCTGGCCGAGGTAGCGGAGCGTGTCGGCGACTCGCATTTTTCGGTAGAGGCCGCGTTCTTCCGGCAGGTAGCCCACGCGGTCCTTGACCGATGAAGCCGTTGCCGCCCCGAGCATCTCGATGCGGCCGTGATCCGGCGCGACAATGTCCATCAGCATCCGAATCGCCGTGGTCTTGCCCGCGCCGTTCGGGCCGAGCACGCCATAGATGCAGCCGGCCGGCACCGTCAGGTCCAGGCCCTGGACCGCCCGCACCGAGCCGAACGACTTGTCCACCTGTTCCATTCTGACCGCCACGGACTTCGTCAACGGCGTGTCTCCTTAAACAAGAGAAGGGGTCAGGCACCGTTTTGCCTGGGCCTTCTATTCACGGACCGACGTTTGTTGCATACCGAAGCGGGTCTCCGGTCGACGAGGTCAACTCGCGCAAAACGAAGCCAGACCCCAGCCGGCGTTGTACTACACCCGAGGGCTTTCGCAAGTTTCACCCGCACGGCAAATCGCAGCGGCCGTAATGGCCTCAGGACGCCCGGCCTGGCGTCCCGGCAGAACAATCGTTTGACCGGCCGGATGGCGATTCCCTAAAATCCGATGGAGCATGAAGGCTTCCTCACGCAAGGCGAACGATCATGTATCGCACATTCGGCATCGCGGTCACCGCACTCTGGCTGACGGCCATGGCGGCGCTGTTCTATCGCGACGTCTGGCCGGCGTGGACCGCCCAGGAACCGCCGAACCTCACGGCCCAGGACAAGGAGGCACGCTACCGGCAGTCGCAGTGTGGAATCTTTGATGAGCATCGCCGCCGCGTGGGCACGGGGTGGTCGGAGTACGTGGGATTCGGCCAGCAGGTCCAGATGAAGAAGACAGTCGTGCTCGAGCGCGTGCCGATGCTGCCGCCGATCTGCATCGACACCGTGGTGACGATGATGGCGGACGGCGACATCGATGCGTTCGAGCTTGACGTGGTTGGCGTCATGCTTCCGGACGGCACGGCCCTGAAGATCAGCATGCAGGGCGAAAGCTACGGCCGCTACATTCCCTGCACGCTGCAGATCGGCTCTTTCCGACGGACGTTCAAACTCGACGCCGCGGCCAGCCGGTTGATCAGCGACAGCATCCAGCCGTTCGACGTGCTGCCGGACCTGCGTGTCGGCCAGTCGTGGCGGATGCAGATTCTCGACCCGCTCGCCGCCGCCCTGTATCAGAAGACGCGACCGACGTCGATCATCGCGACGGTCGAACGGATGGAAACGATCGAGCATCAGGGCGAGCGCGTTCAATGCTTTCTGGTGACCGCCGGGCGGGTGCACGCCTGGGTCGCGCCGGACGGCCGGGTCCTCCGGCAGGAAGCGGACATGCCCATCCCCGGACTCGGCAAACTGATCGTGGAGGACGAACCGTTCGATGCCGAACGGCGAACCGAGCTGCGCCGAAGCGTTTGCTCGGCCAGCGCGCCGACCCACGCGACGACGAAATCAACTGATACAAAGACGGCATCGGAGCGGATCGATACGGTCACGGTGCCCTCGAACTGAGGTCCGTCATGTACGCGGTGCATGTAGAACACGTCACGAAGCGGTTCGGCGACAAGGTTGCCGTGAATGATCTGTCGCTTTCAGTCCAGCCTGGCGAGGTGTTCGCGTTTCTCGGCCCGAACGGCGCGGGCAAGACGACGACGATCAAAATGATCGCCGGCTTGCTGACGAGCGATACGGGCCGCATCGAGGTCTGCGGACACCCGATGGACCGCGACGGGCGGCAGGCCAAGGCCCAACTCGCGTACGTGCCCGACGAGCCGTTCCTGTACGACAAGCTCACCGGCCGCGAGTTCATCGACTTCGTCGGCGAGATGTACGGGCTGTCCCGTGCG
>JAFGKA010000212.1 GCA_016928855.1 Phycisphaerae bacterium | reverse complement strand
TCTGGGAGAACCCGACGTACCAGGCGCACCTGCTGGCGGGAATCCGCTGGGCCCTGGGCGATCTGCCCGGCGACGCAACGCCGACGGAGGCAAAGAAGGCCGGCCAAAAGGCCGCGGCCAAGCCCTGACGGGCCGGGACGCATCGACGATTGAACCCGAGCCTACCAGCCCCCGGTGGGCTGAGGGCGGAGAAAGGCTATGTTGCGCGAACAGCAGATCGAAGAGCGCCGTAAGCGAGCAACGGCCGAAGGTTTCCTCATCCGGCGGCAGGATGGCCAGCCCCGTTCCGCCGGCGGACCGTGGACCGATTACAGCGTACGCAACAAGACCAGCGGCCGGATGTACCGCGTCGCGCTGCGCGGGCCAAGCCCCTTCGACAACTACTGTGAGTGCCCCGACTACCGCGTGAACACGCTCGGCACGTGCAAGCACATCGAGGCCGTGCTGGCCACCGTATCCAATCGGAAGAAAGCCACTACGGCACACTCGGCCAAACGCAGTCGCTCGGAGATCTATCTCCGCTACGGAACCTCGCTCGACGTGTGCCTGCGCCACGGTCGAAAAGCGAGCCGAAAGCTGCAAACGCTCACATCGAAGTTCTTCGATTCGGCCGGCGTATTGATTCCCGAGAAGCTTCCACAATTCCACCGCCTGCTTGCGGATCTGCAGTCGCTCGACGACGAGGTGGTCATCTACAGCGATACCCTCGAGTACATCGACCGGCAGGCGGAGCGCATGGCCGACCAGCAGCGCGAGGCACGCGACATGGTGCAACTGCAGGCCGGCCGGCTCAATCTGCAGCCGCTCAAGGTCCAGCTTTACCCCTATCAGCAGCAGGGCGTCCTGTTCGCCTGCCGGCGCGGACGCGTCGTTCTCGGCGACGACATGGGACTCGGCAAGACGATTCAGGCCATCGCCGCCGCCGAAATGCTGGCGCGCGAAAAGAACATCACCAAGGTGCTGGTCATTTGCCCGGCCTCCCTCAAGTACCAGTGGGAATCCGAGATCCGGAAGATGTGTGACCGGTCGGTGCACGTCCTGGAAGGCAACATGGTCGAGCGCCGACGCCAATACCGGCTCGACCGCTTCTTCACAATCGTCAACTACGAAGCGGCCCTGCGCGACGTGGACACGATCCTCGAATATCAGCCGGACCTGATCATTCTTGACGAGGCCCAGCGGATCAAGAACTGGCAGACCAAAACCGCCCAGGCCATCAAGCGCCTGCGCAGCCGCTACGCATTCGTGCTGACCGGGACGCCGATGGAGAACAAGCTCGAGGAGCTGTACAGCATCGTTCAGTTCGTCGACGACCGGCGGCTCGGCCCCGCGTTCCAGTTCCTGAACGACCATCTCGAGTTTGATGCACGCGGCAAGCTGATCGGCTACCGCGGGCTCGACCGGATCCGCGAGAAGCTCTCACCGATCCTGATGCGGCGCCGACGCGAGGACGTCCTCAAGCAACTGCCCGAGCGCTTTGACAACAACGTTTTCGTCGAGATGACGCCGGAACAGAAGCTTCCCCACGACGAGCAGTACACGATCGTTGGCCAGATCGTGACCAAATGGGAACGGACCGGTTTCCTTTCGGAGATCGATCACCGCCGGCTGATGTGCGCACTGCAGAACATGCGGATGCTCTGCGACAGTACGTTTCTGTTCGACAAGGAAACAAACATCTCGCCGAAACTGGCCGAACTCGAAGCCCTCTTCCGCGATATCGTTCTGGACGGCGGCGAGAAGGTCGTCCTGTTCAGCCAGTGGGAGCGCATGACACACCTCGTCGGCGAACTGCTCGATCGCCTCAAGATCCCGTACGTCAGCCTCCACGGCGGCGTACCCACGAAGCGACGACGGCAGATCATCAGCGACTTTCGGGAGAACGAGAAGATCAAGGTCTTCCTCAGCACCGACGCCGGCGGGGTCGGCCTGAACCTGCAGGCCGCCAGCACGGTCATCAACGTCGATCTGCCGTGGAATCCGGCCGTTCTGGAACAGCGCATCGCGCGCGTCCACCGCCTTGGCCAGCACCGCCCGGTACACGTGGTCAACCTGATCAGCAAGAACGGCTTCGAAGAACGCATCCTCGGCCTGCTCAGTATCAAGAAGGCAACCTTCAAGGGCCTCTTCGACGGAACCGCCAACGAGATCAACTTCGAGAAGATGGGCAAGAAGGGTCTGCTCAAACAGGTCAAGGAGATGATGGGGCCAGTGACGCAGGCCCCGCCTCGGCCGCCCGAGCAACCGGTACCGGAACGACCGGTTCCCTCGTTGACCGACACCGGACCGCGCCTGATCGTTCGCGATGACGACGCCGCGCCGACAACCGCCTATGCGTGGACTGAAGTCGTTTCGATGCTGGGCCTTGCCGCCGGCGCCCTCGTTCAGGCTGTTACCTCCCCCCAGGCAGGCAACGGCAATGATGGCAAACGTGCCGAGCGCCCGGCCGTCCAACGACCGGCTCGCCCGCCGGCCTTCGACGCGGCGCAGGTCGCGCATGTCGTCTCGCAAAGACTCACCACGTTTCTCGAAACCGACCCGCGATCAGGCCGGCCAGCGCTCAATATCCCTCTGCCCAGCCCCGAGACACTGCAGCGCGGCCTGACGGCGCTCGTGCACGCCCTCGGAGGCAAGCCCTGACGGGCCGGGAACGACCGGTTCATTGTTGATGGAACCCGGCGCCGACGGGCGCGACCGGCGTGGCGGCGGGCCGACCGCTCAGGCCCACGACGCCCAGGGGATTTCGATGTGCGC
>JAFGKA010000211.1 GCA_016928855.1 Phycisphaerae bacterium | reverse complement strand
TGACCGTGACTTGCGGTTTTGCACGCATGGTTTCGTCCTCGTGTCCGCTCAAGCACGTTGTTGGCGTGCCGCCTTCCGGCTGTACTTGGACATCGTGTTCAGATGCTCGTTCAGGATCCGGCAACTGGCTGGCGCGTCCTTCGCCTTCAGGGCGGTCAGCAGTCGCCGATGGTATTCCAGCGCTTCGGCCTCCTCGCCTTCCTGCTGCGACGTGAAGACCGTGGAGAACCGGTGGTATTCGTAGATCGCTTCGAACGCTGTGGTCAGCACCGCGTTGCCGCTCGCGCGTACGAGCGTCCGATGAAACGCCATATCCAGCTCGACAAACGCTGAGATGTCGTCCAGGGCGTCCTGCATCCGGGCGACGAGTCCCTCGAGTTCGCGCAGTTGCCCCGACGTCATTCGCGTGGCCGCGGCCGTTACCGCCGCCGTCTCGATCGCCTTGCGGGCCTCGATGACATCAGCCAGATTGACCGAGTCAAAATCCGGGGGCAGAAACTGTGACGGGAGCTTCACCTGCGAAAGGGGCTGGACATAGGCCCCGGAGTTCGGCTTAATCCGGATCACGCCGAGTTCCTCGAGCCCCGTCAACGCCTTCCGCAGGGTGCCGCGAGCCACGCCGAATCGCGCACAGAGCGCCCGCTCGGACGGCAGCCGTTTGCCGTGCTCGCCCGACGCAATCTGGGCGATCAGCTCCCGAATCAGCCGGTTATGCAGATGTTCTCGTTCGACGGCCATGGCCAAGCCCCATTTGGTTCTCTTCATAGACCAATCTATTTGGTCCATTCTATATACCATTTTCCCGCCCGCGTCAAGACCATCGTGGCCTCGGCGCGATTGGCGGAGGCGCGGCGCGGGCTCCACGTTGCGCTACGGCTGGTGGTGGCTGGGCAAGGGGGCCGTGAGTGGTTATACTTAGGGTATGAAGACAGCCATTTCCATTCCCGATGCGGTGTTCACGGAGGCCGATCGTGTGGCCCGCCGGCTGAGCAAATCGCGCAGCCAGCTCTATGCTGAGGCTGTGGCCGAATATGTCGCCCGACACGACCCGGACGCGGTGACTGAGGCGATGGACCAAGTGGTTACGCAGGTGGACACGAGCCCAGACGGGTTCGCCGCAGCGTGTGGGCGAGACGTGCTCGGACGAAGCGAATGGTAATTGCTCAGGGTGATGTCTGCTGGGCTGATCTACCTGAGGCTGCAGGCTCCGGGCCCGGTTTCCGTCGGCCTGTTGTTGTGGTGCAGGGCGACGCCCTCAACCGCAGCAAACTTGCCACCGTTATCTGTGTGCCGCTGACGAGCAACCTCGTCTGGGCAGAGGCACCGGGCAACGTACTGTTGCGGTCGCGCGCGACCGGATTGCCGAAGGATTCGGTCGCCAACGTCTCACAGGTCATCACCATCGACCGTAGCCTTCTGACGGAACGTGCCGGCCATCTGTCGGGGCGACAACTGCAGCTTGTGCTCGCGGGGATCGACATTGCGTTGGGCCGATAGCCGCAGAGCCGGCATCGGTGCATGTATCGGATCGACAGATCCCTGGCTCGGGTCAGTTTCCACGCCCAAACCTGGCGACGCATTTCCCGGAATGACAACAAGCGGAGGGCATGGCAACTCTGCCTCAGTGCCTTTCTCGCGAATCGCTATTCGCTGCGCGGGTTGTCGCCCTGGGTCGGGTCGGACAGGTCGATGTCGACGTGGATCACGTCGCCGTCCCGCCGGTGCTGCACGGGCAGGCCGGCGCGGTTGAAGATCCGCAGCATCGCCTCGTTCTGGCTGAGTACCTCGGCCGTGCATTTCTGGATGCCCGCGTCGCGGGCGATCTTGACGAGCCGCTGGAACAGGAATGTACCGATGCCGCGGCGCTGGTAGGCGTCGCGGACAACGAACGCGAGTTCCGCGGTACGGCCACCGGGTTCGGTCATGTAGCGGCCGACGGCGACGATCTCTTCAACACCGTCTTCCTCCACCAGGCCGACGAGGGCCATCTCCGTTTCGTAGTCCACGTTGCAGAAGACCTGCAGCGAGTTATGCGGCATCGACTTCAGCGTGGCGTGATACCGCAAATAGACGGTTCGTTCGCTGAAATCGTAGAACATGTCCTTCATCTGCGGCTCATCGGTCGGCTTGATAGGCCGGACGTGGAGATTCTGACCGCTCTTGAGCGGGATGTTGGTTTCGAGTTCCGCCGGATAGAGCGATGTCGGCGAGGGCATGATCTGATTGGCGTACACGATATGCCGTCGCTTGGCCGCGTGCAGCAATTCCGAACGGTAGTCCGGATGGGCGACGTTGAGCAGTGCCATGGCGCGGTCGCGCATCGTTCGCCCGTGCAGATACGCGATGCCGTACTCGGTGACCACGTAATGGATATCGCCACGCGTCGTGATGACGCCGGCGCCTTCGGCCAATGTCGACGTAATCCGTGAGACGCGATTTCTGCCCTCGCCGGCGGTCGAGGGCATCGCGATGATCGGCCGGCCGTTCTTGGCCAGCGCCGCGCCTCGCATGAAATCCGCGTGGCCGCCGAGGCCGCTGAAGAAGTCCGCGCCGATCGAGTCGGCGCAGACCTGGCCGGTCAGGTCGACTTGTATTGCCGAGTTGATCGCGACGATATTGTCATGCCGGGCGATCAGCAGCGGATTGTTCGTGTATTCCGAAGGGCGCATTTCGACCGCCGGGTTGTTGTCGATGAAGTCGAACAGTTTACGGCTTCCCGCGGCGAAGCTGCCGACAATCTTTCCGACGTGCATGGTTTTGCGCTTGCCGGTGATCACGCCCGCCTCAGCGAGTTCGCGCACGCCGTCCGAGAACATCTCCGTGTGGATGCCGAGGTCGTGTTTGTTGGTCAGGCACGAGAGCACTGCATCGGGGATACGGCCGATACCGAGCTGCAGCGTGGATCCGTCGGGCACGAGTCGCGCGACGTGTTCGGCGATGTGCCGTGTGACATCATCGATTTCTTCGTCAGGCCATTCCAGCAGCGGCTCGGTGTGATCGACGAGGTGGTGAATCTGGTCCACGTGGATGAAAGAGTTCCCGAGCGTGCGTGGCATCGCGGCGTTGACCTGCGCGATGACGAGCCGGGCGGATTCCGTCGCCGCCTTGGTGATGTCCACGGATACGCCGTAACTGCAGTAACCGTGCTCATCCGGCGGGGAGACGCAGATCAGCGACGCGTCGATCGGCACACGCCGCGAGCGGAACAGCGCGGGAACCTGGGACAGGAACACGGGCGTATAATCGGCACGGCATTCCGAGACGGCGCCGCGAACGCTGTTGCCGATGAAGAACGCGTTGGCGCGAAACCGTGCGGCATACTTCGGCTCCGCATACGCGGCGACGCCCAGGGTTAGGACCTGGACGATTTCGGTATCGGTCAGGTCATCGCCATAATTCGTCAGGGCGCGGACGAGCGCCTGTGGCTCACCGCACGTCGAGCCGACGAAGACGCGGTCGCCCCGGCGAATCCGGGCGATGGCCTCTTCGGCCGTTGCGAGTTTATCTGCATATCGCTGTTGCCATTGCTCTGCCATGATTCCATCCTATTGCGAAGCTACTCCGCCGATTCGGCCAGAATGATTCGTCCGTCGGCGGCGGCCGCGCCGTCTCCGGAGGGGAAGACCATCAGCGGGTTGATGTCGAGTTCCTGAATCTCGGGCCAGTCCGTTACCAGTTGTGACAGTCGAAGCAGCGCCTCCGCTACGGCCGGAACGTCTGAGGGCCGTTCACCGCGGACGCCTTCCAGCAGGCGGTAGCTCCGGATGTCCCGAATCATTTCGTCCGCGACGTTCGGCCGCAGGGGGGCCAACCGGAATGCCACGTCGCGCAGCGCTTCGGTGTAGATGCCGCCGAGCCCGAACATGATCAGCGGGCCGAACTTTGCGTCGCGCGTGACGCCGAGAATGACTTCCTTGGCCGGCGGCAACATCTTCTGGACCAGTATGCCCCAGATCTCGAGGTCGTCGCCGAGTTTGGACTTCACGTTGGCCAGAATCTCATCGAAACCCGCGCGAACAGCCGCTTCGTCGGCCAGCTTGATCTTCACGCCGCCGGATTCGGTCTTGTGCAGTACCTTCGGCGAGGCGATCTTGAGCACCACCGGATAGCCCATGTCATTGGCGGCTCGGGCGGCGTCCTCGGCTGTTGCCGCAAGTTCAAATGGCGCCGTCGGCACGCCGTAGGCCCGAAGGACCTCCAAAGCACGCACTTCGATGATGCGGGTCCGGCCCGCCTTGCGTTCCGTTTCGAAGACGCGGCGCACGGTGTTCTTGTCCACGTCGAACGTCTTGAAATCCTTCAGCGGCGTGCGGGCCCACTGGGCGAAGCTGCACCGGGCCGCCATCGCACGCATGGCGTCTTCCGGGAAGCTGTAATGGGGGACATTGCCTTTGCGAAGGATGTCGACGCCGGCCGAGACATCGACCAGCCCCATGAAACACGCACAGATCGGCTTCTTCGAGAAGCCGGCGCTTTCGACCACGACGCGCGCGATCTCCGTGACGTCCGTCATGTTCTGCGGCGTGACGATCACGACGGTTGCATCGGTATTCTCGTCGGCGCAGACCGCGTCGAGCGCCGCCTGATAACGGTCATGGCGCGCGTCGCCGATGACGTCGACCGGGTTGCGCAGGCTTGCCGTCGCGGGCAACTGAAACCGGAGCGATTTCTCTGTGTAGTCGCGGAATTTCGCGAGTTCCAGCCCATACCGGATGCATGCATCGGTGGCCATGATGCCCGGTCCGCCCGCGTTGGTGACGATGCCGATACGCCGTCCGGCCGGCATCGGCTGATTCGGAAACGCCTGGGCGTAGTGGAACAGGTCTTCGATCGTCTCGACGCGCAGGACGCCACTCTGGATGAACACGGCTTCATAGACTTCGTCCGAGCCGGCCAGCGAGCCGGTGTGGCTCGACGCCGCCGCCGCGCCCTGGGGCGTGCGGCCCGTCTTGATCGCGAGAATCGGCTTGGCGTGCGGGCCGTGCGTGATTCCCTGGGCGACTCTGACGAATTCGGGCCCGTCGGACAGATCTTCGATATACATCAGGATGACCTGTGTCAGCGGGTCCTGGCCAAGGTAGGCCAGCAGGTCGATTTCGCTGACATCCGCCTTGTTGCCAAAGCTGATGAACTGCGAGAAGCCGATCCCGGCGCCCTTGGCGTAATCCAGAATCGCGCAACACAGCGCACCGCTTTGCGAGATGAACCCGATGTTGCCCGGCATGGGCATGTCGCGCGCGAATGTCGCGTTCATCAGGGTGGCCGGGTCCATGCTTACGAGGCCGAGACAGTTGGGGCCGAGAACGTTGATGTTGTGCTTCCGGGCGATCGCTACGAGCTGACGCTCGAGCTTGACACCGTCACCGCCGACTTCCTTGAATCCGGCCGAGATTACGATGGCATTGCCGACCCCGCACGCCGCGCATTCTTCCAGAACCTTCAGCACGATGCGGCCTGGCACGATGATGACCGCCAGATCGACCGGTTCACCAATCTCGGTCAGGCTCTTGTAGCATTTGACGCCCAGGATGCTTCGCGCTTTCGGATTCACAGGGTAAAGCACGCCCGTGTAGCCGCCGAGCAGGAGGTTGCGGAAGAGCGCGTGACCGACCGAACCTTCCGTACGCGATGCGCCGACCACGGCGATCGATTGCGGCGAAAACAGGCCACGCAGGTCCCGTGGCCTCGTTGTCTCGCGTCCATTTGTGTTCATGTGTGCCTGACCCGTCGTCATGGTGAAATCATTCCCAGTGTGAAAAACCAGCGTTGCAGGGCGATCGGCCGCCTCTTGGATGTTGTGTGCCGGTGCATCTTCAGGCAGGGGTCTCTGCCAGCGTCCGGCCGCATCGTGTGCGGCAGTCGGGGCACTCCGCGTCCCGTGGGTCCCATCCTGCCCGGAGCCCGGCCTGCCGGCGCGCCGACCGCTGGGACGGGGAGCACCTTAGCCTACCGGCGCGGGGGCTTCCGGTCAAGAACGCGTGTTTCGAATGCGATGCGGCGGCCCGCGGCGAGGCGGTCCGCGGTCAAGCGGTGGGCCGGGCACGCCAGACGATGTGGCCCGCCTTAATGGTCAGTTGCACATGGAGCGTATCGTCCAGCACCACCACGTCAGCTTCCTTGCCGACCGCGAGGATTCCCCGCAAATACTTCCACGCCAGGACACGCGCCGCGTTCAGGCTGGCCATCTGGGCCGCCTGCTCGAGCGAAGCGCCGGCAAACTTCACCATCGTCCGAAGCGCCCGGTCCATCGTCAATGTGCTGCCAGCGAGGATCTCCGGGGCGTCCGCCAAGTACGCCCGGCCGTCGCGGAGGAGCACCTGCCGTCCGCTGAAGTCATAGGTCCCATCCGGCTGGCCAGCCGCCCGGATCGAATCGGTGACGAGCAGAATCTTGTCGTGCTTCTTGACCTTCAGCAGCAGTTGAAGCACCGCCGGGTGCACGTGTACGGCGTCGGCGATGACCTCGACGAAGAGTTCGTCACGCAGCAGCGTGCCCCCGAGGACACCCGGTGTGCGGTGGTGCAGCGGATTCATGGCGTTGAAAATATGCGTCACGCCGTCGAGTCCGTTGTCGATCGCCTCGGCGATCTGCTCGTACCGGGCAAGGGAGTGTCCGATCGACATATGGAGCGGGTGATGCTGGGCCTTGCCAATGTCCGAGAACGTTGTCTCGGCCAGCGACGCCGCCCGCAGCACGTCCATGGCGCCGGGGATCTCCGGCGCCAGTGTCATCGCGCGAATCCAGGGCCCGCCGACGTCCATGACGCGACGGAAGGCCTCCTCGCTGGCCGGCCATATGTAGTCCTGGCGAATCGCCCCGGGCATCTTCGGGTTGAGGAACGGTCCCTCCAGATGCATGCCTTCGACGATGCGCGATGGACCGGTGGCCTCGCAGTACCGGCGGATCCGCTCGATGCAGGCGAAGAACCGGGCCTCCGGTTGCGGGTAGATTGTCGCCAGCGCCGACGTCGTACCGTGCGAGGCAAAGAACCGGCTGATCTCGTCAAACCCGTCCGTGGTCTCGTCGGCGAAATCATGGCTGCGGCCGCCGTGGGTATGGATATCGATGAAGCCGGGCAGCACATACTGGCCCGCCACGTCGATCCGTTCAGCGTTCGTCGGGATGGTGACCTCGCCGGCGCGGCCCATCTGCGTGATCTTTCCGTCGGCCAGGACCAGCGTGGATTCCTGTTCGCGCCGGAAGGGGGTGATGGCTGTGGCGTTCTGTAAGACGAGTGGTTTCGGGTCCGGGTGCATGATTCTATCCGTTGTGAAAGTCCGGGGACATCAAGGTGAGTGTAGCGCGCCCGGTCGCGTTTTGCCACCCGGCGTTTCGCTTTGCGGAAACGGCACTATAATACGCGAAGCGAAACGGAGGCAAGGGCTCGTATGGCGGACTATCAGGACAAACCCCGACTACGGCCCGTCGAGGCGATACCGACGGAGCACGAAGGCCGCCGCATGATCGCCCTGCACGATCCGGCCGGTTTTGCCCACGGCCTTCTGACGATCACCGAGCCGGTGCTGCTGTTGCTGACGCACTTCGATGGCGAGCACACACTGGAAGACGTCCGCGGGGCCTTTGCCCGGCAGACGGGGCAGGACGTGCTGCTCGAGCAGTTGCAGGATCTCGTCCGCCAACTCGACGAGGCCCTCTTCCTGGAGGGGCCGACATTCGAGGCGCATGTGGAGCGGATTGAGGCGGCATTTCGGGAGATGCCCGCGCGGTTCACGCAGCCCGACTCGGGGCTGGGCGTGGAACTGCACCAACTGCCCATGGCCCTCAAGGAGATTCTTGAAGGCGGCAAGCCCGCCGTGCCGGCCGGGCGGGTGGTCGGCCTGATCGCGCCGCACCTCGACTTGCGACGGGGGGCGAACTGCTATGCCGACGCCTATGGCGTGCTTGGCCGTGCGGGCTGGGCGGATCGCTACGTCGTGCTCGGCACGAACCACTTCGGCCGGTGCGGGTCGGTCGTTGCGACTACGAAGGAGTTTGCCACGCCGCTTGGTCGAACCCCGTCCGACGCCGATCTCATCCAGCGGCTGAATCGCGACTGCGGCGTCGATCTGTGCGAGCACGAATACGATCATGCGCGCGAGCATTCGGTCGAGCTGCAGGTGCTGTTCCTGCAGCAAGCCTTCTATCGGCAGCCGTTTCGCATCGTGCCCGTGCTTTGTCCGGATCCATGCGGTCCGACGGGAACGCAGCCGTATGACGGGCAGGGCGTGGATCTGCGGGTATTCGCCGAGGCGTTGGGAGATGCGCTGCGCGATGACGGAACGCCCACGTGTATCATCGCGGGCGCGGATCTCTCACATGTCGGCCGGCGCTTTGGTGACGATGCCGATCTGGCTGACGGTTTCCTCCAGTCGGTGGAAGCCCACGATCGCGCCGCGCTCAAGGCGGTTGAGGCGAACGATCCCGAGGCGTTCCGCACCTCGTTAGCCGAGAGCGGCAACCCGACCCGGATTTGCAGCGCCGGGTCGATCTACACGTTGATGACGACGCTGCGCAGGGCGTACGACCCGGCCCGGCTGAGCGCGCACCTGCTCCGATACGAGCAGGCGGCCGACGGCCCCGAGGACACGTGCGTGACGTGCGCGGCAGTAGCGTTTACTCTGAACGAATGAGCGCAATGGCGGCAGGTAGCCCCGAAGCTCTTCCAGCGTACGAATCGCTCATCGCCGGGCGGCGCGCGGGCGTCTGGGCCGGCCTTCAACGTGCCGCTCTGTCCGTGCTGTCGGCGGGTTACCGCTGTGGTATCGGGATACGTAACGCTTGGTACGACTATGGTGTCGGCGTGCGGAGTCTGCCCGTGCCGGTCATCTCGGTCGGCAATCTCACCGTCGGTGGAACGGGCAAGACGCCGATGACGCTCTGGCTTTGCGAGCAGTTGCGCCGTGAGGGTCGCAAGCCCGCCGTGTTGAGCCGCGGGTACAGAGCGGCCCCGGGCACGCCGCCGGACGAACTGGCCATGCTGACGCACCGCTGTCCGCAGGCGGTGTTCGTCGCGCATCCGGATCGGTTGCGGTCCGGTCTGCTGGCGATCGAGTCCCATGGCGCCGATGTGCTGGTGCTCGACGACGGGTTTCAGCATCGGCGGGTGGCCCGCGATCTGGAGATCGTGCTGATCGACGCGACGTGTCCGTTCGGCTACGGGCACGTTCTGCCCCGTGGCCTGTTGCGCGAGCCGCTGTCCTCGCTGCGACGGGCGAACGTGCTGGTGGTTACGCGCGCCGATCAGGTGTCGGCGGGCGAGTTGGATGCGTTGTGCCGGACGCTGGCGAAGCAGGCGCTGGACTGCCCGATCCTGCGGTGTGTGCATCGGCCCGCCGGGTTCACCTCGCTGGATGGCGAGCCGGTCGAGTCGCCCGCGCCGTCGCGGCGCGTCGGGCTGTTCGCGGGCATCGCTCGCCCGGCGGCGTTCGAGCAGACGATCGCCGGGCTCGGTCTGTCGGCGGTGCCGCTGCGCTGGTATCGTGATCACCATGCATATGCGCCTGAGGATGTCGCGGAACTGGCCGCCCTGGCCCGGCAGCAGGACGTCGAGTGTCTCGTGACGACGGAGAAGGATGCCGTCAAGCTCGTTCCGTTGACGACGACATGGCCGTGCCCGGTGTGCGTGGTCCGCGTGGACGTCGATTTTCTCGGCGGCGACGATACAATTCTGGCTCGATCCGTTCGCGGTGCGATCAATGAAGTCGAGGGTTCCGATGGGTAAGCAGAAACCTGCATCGATTGATTTGAGCAAGCTGAAACTGCGGTCCGTCTACGACCGGCCGCATCTGGTCGAGGTCTCCCGGTTTGCCAAGACGCCCCGGCGCGGCGCGAGTATGGCGGACTGGTTGGCATCGCTGCCGGGCTTTCTGGGGGTCGAGCGATTGCGCGGCGCGGTGGCAGCCATCATCGCCGCCCGACGCGCGGACCGACTGGTCGGCGCCGGCTTCGGCGCGCACGTCATCAAGGTTGGTTGCGGGCCCATCCTGATCGACCTGATGGAACGCGGCGTGATCACGGCTTTGGCGTGCAACGGCGCGGCTGCGATCCACGACGTCGAAGTGGCCATGGTCGGCGCGACCAGCGAAGACGTGGCCGAGTCCATCCGGGATGGCAGCTTCGGCATGGTGCGAGAGACGATGCAGTTCTTTGCCGAGGCGACCTGGCGCGGCGCCGCGGATGAGGCCGGCCTCGGTCGGGCCGTCGGTGTAAAGCTGCTCAACGGCGGGTTCCCGCATACCGGGCTCAGCGTGTTTGCCGCGGCGGCGCGGCTCAACGTGCCGCTGACCGTGCATGTGGCCGTCGGTACGGATACGGTGCACATGGCCGCCGAGGCGAGCGGGGCCGACATCGGCCGGGCAACACTGATCGACTTCCGCCGACTCTGCGAACTCGTCGGGAAACTCGGCGCGATCGCGCCGGGCGGGCGGGGCGGCGTCTGGTGCAACATCGGCTCGGCGGTCGTCATGCCCGAGGTTTTCCTGAAGGCTGTGTCGGTGGCGCGGAATCTCGGCGCCGATCTCGACGCGATGAACACGCTCAACCTCGACATGATCCGGCATTACCGGCCGGCGCAGAACGTGCTGTCGCGGCCGGTGATTGACGGCGAGAGCTTCGAAATCATCGGCCATCACGAGATTCTGTTGCCGCTGCTGCGTCAGGCGATCGTCGAACAGTGGGACGGCGAGTCCGAGAACTGAGCCCGCGAGCACACCATGGCAAACAAGGCCGTATTCTTCGACCGCGATGGGACGCTAATCGCCGACCCGGGCTATCTCAGTGATCCGGACGACGTGCGCTTGATGCCCGGCGCGGCCGAATCCGTACGACGCCTGCGCGAGGCCGGCTTTCGGATCGTGATCGTGACGAACCAGTCCGGCATCGCCCGCGGCCTGTTTGACGAGCCGACGCTGGAGCGGATTCACCAGCGCGTGCGCGGGCTCTTTGCCGCGGAAGCCGCGACGATCGACGCGATTTACTACTGCCCGTATCTCGACGGGCCGGCCGCGACGATCGAGCGTTATCGACGTGACAGTGAGCTGCGCAAGCCGCGGCCCGGCATGTTCCTCCAGGCGGCGGCCGAGCACGACATCGATCTGGATGCGTCGTGGGCGGTGGGCGACTCTGACCGCGACAGCGAGGCCGGCAAGGCCGCGGGGTGTCGGACGATCCAACTCGTCACGACCGTGGCCGGGCACGGCGCGACGCCCGCCGACGCCGTTGCCACGACCTTGCGAGATGCGACCGACCGGATTCTGGCGCAGACGGCCTCCGGTTCGGATGGGGCGCTGGACGGGGGCACGAGGTCCGCCGGAACCTCGGACCGCTCGGCGCGGGCGATTGAGGAAATCGCCGAGCACGTCCGCCTCTGGCAGCGCCAACGTTCGATGGAAGATTTTACGCTTGCCAAGCTCGTCGGCGTGATCGCCCAGCTCGCGGCGCTGGGCTTCGCCATCTGGGCGGCTATCGCGATGGTCGATCCCCAGCCGGACGTCTTTCCCGCGCACCGCTGGCTCGCTGCGATCTTCTTCCAACTCGCGGCCCTGACCGCCTTCATCCTCCACCGCTAGCATTGAACGTTGCCTGGGCTTGGGTGCCGCGACTCTTCCGTGTGCCACCGCAGTGCCGGAAGTGCTCTTCGGACTTGTGTGCATCTGGTGCCGGGCAATGTGCTTCTCCGTTGGCGGACTCCGCGGCCGTCCTCGGGGGTATAACAGACAGCCGGCAGCGATGCGCGTTACACCGCTGCCGGCCGTAAGCTTGGGTCACCTTGTGTTTGCGCGGCCTGTTCCGCACTGGGTGCCACTGGTCCCGACGGACGTCGGGACCCGCCAGTGTGGCTTCCACGCGCGCGCGGGGATGGACGGGGTAAACGGGCTGGGTAAAAGGATTTGTGGTCCGCGCGGGGGCCGTCAGGTGTCACACGTGTGGCGTGCGGGCTGAAGCAGGGTCTTAAATAGGTCTTAAATAGGGTCTTAAATAGGGACAGTCACCTATTTCTTGACAAGGTTACCGGTCGCAGGTAGGATCCGGCCATGCCACGTGTTGCCAGAATCGTTGTGCCGGGCGCTGCCCACCATGTCACACAGCGGGGCAATAATCGCCAGGACGTCTTCTTTGTGGATGAGGACCGGCGGGCGTACTTGGGCTTGCTCAAGGAGAAGGCCGAACTCTACGGGCTGGAGGTGCTCGGCTACTGCCTCATGACGAACCACGTGCATATTGTGGCCGTGCCGTCGTCGGAGGAGGCGCTGGCCAAGGCGATCGGGCGGACGCACTTCGCGTACACGCAATACGTCAATCGGCTGCACGGGCGAAGCGGGCACCTGTGGCAGAACCGCTTCTATTCGTGCATGCTGGACGAGCCGCACTTGTGGCGTGCTTTGAGCTACGTCGAGCGAAACCCGGTGCGGGCGCGGATGGTGCGGCTGGCGTGGCGGCATGCGTGGTCGAGCGCGGCGGCGCATATCGGCGAGAGAGACCACTCGGACCTGCTGGACCTGGCGGCATGGAAGAAGGACTGGTCGCCGGCGAAGTGGAAGCACGAACTCGAACGCCCGGACGACGAAGCTCTGACCGAGCAGCTCCGGCGCAGTACGTACACGGGCCGGCCGCTGGCGACCGATCGCTTGCTGGCCAGGCTGGAAACCAGAATAGGCCGCCGCCTCCGCCCGAACCCCGTCGGCCGCCCCAAAGGTAGCAAGAAGGCAACAAGAAGGACAAAAATAGGTGACTGTCCCTGATTAATCCGGCTGGGTTTGCAGTCCACCTTACGTCCCCGCGGCCGTCCGCGCAAGACAGGCAGACAGTAATGGAGCCCCATAATTGGACTCAT
>JAFGKA010000210.1 GCA_016928855.1 Phycisphaerae bacterium | reverse complement strand
TCAATACGCCTGCAGTTGGACCAGGTACTCGTAGAGCGAGACGGCGGCGTTCTCGGCCGGGTTCGTCTCCGCGTGCAGGAGCGTGATCGGTTCGTTGATGCCCTGTCGACTCAGAGCGTGCAGTATGCGCGTGGACGGGCCGTTGCCGAGCGCCTCATGGTGCATCGCGCGGAAGTACTCCCAGCCGTCGGGGTGTTCATCGAACCATTGCGCCAGTTCAGGTGAGGGCGAGCCTTCGCGGAGCCACCGATTCACACGGCACCATTCCGTCAGATCGCGCGTCAAACCGACGGGCCCGACCCACAGACGCAGGCCGTCGTTCGGTTCCGGCGTGTCAAACAGGTGCTTGATCTCGATCATGACCTCGGCCTCCGGCGTTGGCTCCTGCTCACTACATCATATCATCTTTTTGCAGAATGTCGCGGGGGACGTTTATGAAACCTTTTCCGTCTATGCTGCATGGCGGGGAAAAAACACGGAATCTCCTGTCACGCGATGAGTTACGATGAACTCGTCGGGCGTGTTCTGATGGCCTCTCTTGTATCGTCCGAGAAGCGCTGAGAACATGGTCCTCCACATTACGTCTATTCGGTTGACGAAGGCGCCGGAGTCGATTGGAACGTCTGCTGTGCGTTGACCACGCTCGATGGGCGGCGTAGGCTTTTGGCCGAAACGTGCCAGGACAACAGGATGCGATCATGCAGCACAAGCATATTGTGAAGATGGGTAGTTTGCTCGTCGTGGCGGTGGCTGGTCTCACGGTTTTGCCGGCAGGTTGCGAGGAGACCTTCCGGTATCACCGGCCGTTAGAGCCGGTCGCCGATCGGCTGATGGCGGCCTACCCGGACCTGTCGTCCGGGCGGTTTCTGATCGTCGCCGATTTTGAGGCGGTCGAGCAGGGCGCGATCTTCCGGCTCGCGCCTCCGACGGCGGCAGGCTATGTCGGCATCGTCGGCGAGCAGGCCCGCGCTGAAACCGGCGCCGGGTCGTTGAAGGTCCGCCTGGCCACTGCTGAGCAGGAACTCGTCGTCGAAGACACCGGCCAGGGCCCCTGGACACTGCCGCGCGACTGGGGACGGTTCAACCTGTTGCTCATGAGTGTGTACAGCCCGCGACCGGTTGCCGGCGCGGTGTTTCGGGCGTGCAGCGGGCCGGAGAAGACGGTCGAATATGCCCGGGACGGCATTGTGCTGCGCGAGGGCTGGAACCTGATCCGTATCGACATCGGCGACATGGCCCAACGGATTGACATCGCGGATGTGCGACAGCTCCGGTTTGGCTTCACCGAGCTGGATCGGCCGATCGAGCTGTATGTCGACGACATGGTCCTGGCCGACAACGCCAGCGACGTGTTCGGTTCGCGCACCAGCCAGCCGGGCGACCTGTACGTGCGGGTCGAGGGCCGCCGATTCCGTGTCGGTGTGGTGGAGCGGTTTGAACTCGTCTTTGCCCGTGGCCGAATCGTCGAATGGTACGACCTCGGCAGCGATCCCGACCGCGTGCGGAATTTGACCGGCGGTGGGCCGCTCGGGCCGACGCCTGTGATGCTCGGCTTGGCCGCCGACGGGTCGTTGCAGATCGACGAGCGCGGCGGCTGGGAACGGCTTGGGCCGGCGGCCGAGTCGATGCAGCGGCTGGTCGAGACTTCGCCGGTGCGCGTCGTGCTGTGGGGTGAGTGGCGTTTTGGCACGCCCGACGCGGTCACCGCAGCGGAGGCCGAGGGGCCGTTCCACCGCTGGGTCTATACGATCTACCCGACAGGCAAGGTGTGCCTGGAGTTCGCCGGCACGCTGGCGGCGACCGGGACCGCGGTCCGGGAGGTGGGCTATCTCGTGAGCTGTGCCGACGGCGAGGGCTTCGAGCCACTCGGGCCCGGGCCGCAGACCGATGGCGAGGCGCTGAGCTACGTGTTGTTTTGTCGGGACGAGCCCGGCGGGCCGGATTTGCTCTACGCCTTTCAGCGGGCCGCGACCGCGCCGAAGGCTCGAGCCGTTCGCCATGACGCCGATCCGCGGCTGGGCATGCTCTTCCACGGCGGCCCGGCGGACGCCGTCGCGGTCTGGTCGGCGATGTTCAACGTCTGGCCGAGCGACGTGGACACACGGCGGCAGGCCGAGCCGATCGTGCTCGATTATGCGAACCCCCTGCCGATCGCCGTGGATGCCGGCCGGCTCGTGCGGACGGACGCCGGCGACACCGACAACGACGGCTTCAACGAGGCCCGCGGCCATTACACGCTCGAACCCGAGGGCAACGCCGTCCGCGTGCGGCTCGATGGCCGGCATCGCATGCGCTTCGGGCCGGCGTTCAAGATCGTCGATGTGGCCGGGCGCGATGTTTGGGCGTATGTCGACGGCCTGGAGATCCGCCCGATCGCCCGCGACGAGGAAGACAACGCCATCTTCCAGATTCCCCGCGTGATCGACAAGGAGACGTTGGTCGAAGTGACCACCCGCGAGCGGTCGGACGCGGCGCCCTGACCGGCACAACTGACCACGCGCCGCTGGCCGGGGGCCACATACTGTCCGGTGGCATCGGCAGGCCCGAAGAGTGTGCCCGTGTCTTACGCACGCCGCGCTAGTCGCTCCCATCGGTGTCGTTGAACATTCACCTACTGACTAAAATGCGCTCTGACCCCACGCCCGCCCGTCGCAATCATCGCCGCCGTAGCAGCGCCAGCCCGCCAAGGGCCAGAAAAGCCATCGTCGTCGGTTCGGGGACCGCAACGTAAAGCGTACTGTAGGCGGCGGTCGACCACTCGCCGTCGTCGTCGAAGACCTTGAGGCCGATTGGTTGGCTCTCGCCTGGTGTCAACCCCAACGTGTTGACAAGATAGTCCCAGGTCAAGCTTGGTCCCACTCCATAAGCGTCGGTGTAGTTGCCATCGAGGTTGAGATCCCAAGCCCACTGCACCAGCGATCCGGCATCACGTTCATAGCTGCCGCCGCCGTTGAGAATCACACTGCCAACATAATCACATGAGTAAGGGCCATCGGCATCGGCCACAGGGGTCTGTGTCCAGTCCAGCCAGAGCTTCGGCCGGTTTGCTGCAGTCGAGGACTCGGTGAGGTTGACGCTGATGCCCTCCTCGGGCCCGCCGTCGTAGGACGGGACGCGCATATTCCAGCCGCGATTGGCCGCGCCGCCTTTCCAGGCGTTCACGCTGCCGGTGACCGTCCACTCGTAGTAGCGATTGATGGCCGAGTTCTCTGTGAACATCAGCGTATCGTCGGCCGTGGCCACGCGGTCCCACGTGGTGTTCTCGCAGCCTGCTGTTGACCAATTCGACGTGCCCTTGAAGACGTTCCACGTGGCCTGACTGTCTACCCAGTCGCGGTTGGGGTTGATTCGATAGGCTCCCACATTGACACAGTCGTAGGACGTATCCAGGTCAATAAGCCCATAGACCCACAAGCCGAGCTTGCCGTTGTGGACCGTCACCGAGGAATCGTAGACCCAACTGGGCAGGTCGAAACGCACCAGCGTGCTCTTTTCGGGCGGATCGGCGGGGTCGTCGCTGTCGCGGGTGATATGCCCGTACCAGTTGCCGTTGTAGTTGACCGTGGGCGCATCCAAGTTGATGTATGTGTCGTAGGTGCTCGTGTGGCCGGGCTGGCCGGGGTTGTACCTCAGCGTGGTCTGTGCATGTTCGGCCGTAGCCGTGGAAGCGATAATACTGAAGACCGCCAGAACGATAGCCGCGGAATGACAAGACTTGCCGTGAGACATCTTCCACCTCCTTCCCGTGTTGCTGAAGCACGGGGTGTTCGAAATCCCAGCCCTGAGGGCATTCGGCTGCGACGCGATTTGCCGGCAGACAATCCTACCTTTTGGCAATATACCCCCCCGCCACAATTCATGCAAGCGAATTCCGGACCGCTGAGCCCTGATTTGCGGAAGGCATCGCGAGCGAGCTGACAGGCCCGTTCGTCCAGGACCCCGCCGCCATTTCGAACTTGCCCCGGGTAAGTAAGAGAAGGACGAAGAGCACCAACCCGTCCTTCGATTTCACTCAGGACAAGCCGGACAGCCCCTCGACTTCGCTCGGGACAGGCAAGCCGGTCGCCAGGCGTAGGCCGTTGTGGGCTTGTCACGCCGAAGCCAACAGGCGGAGGCGGACACATCCGCGAGGAGCCCGCAATACCCCGCAATCTCGACGACCGGGTCGAACCGAGAGCGCATGCCGGGCATCGTGTTGCGCGGCCTGGCTGGAAGCGGTAGTGTGAGCGTCGGCTGGGGCAAGTCACCAGCAGTGGACGAAGGAAGGACCGACGGTATAGCTAGTCTGAACGGATAGAAGGGGCCCGACCATGGACTTGGGCATGGACATGTGGAAGTACCACGGCATCACCCACACTGACCACACGGTCATGAACCCCTTGAGCCTGGAGAAGACCCGGGAGTTCGTGGGTCTCTTGCGGCTGCCGGAGGGCGGGCGCGTTTTGGACGTGGCCTGCGGCAAAGCAGAGTTCCTCTGCCTCGTAGCCGAGGCGTACGGGGTGATGGCTACGGGCATCGACCTTTCCCCCTACACCATCAAGGCGGCCCGCAAGAACGTGGAAACCCGGGGCCTGGCCGACCGCATCGAGTTGCTCCACGCGGACGGCGGTGAGTACGAGCCGAATGCGCCGCAGAGTTTGGACCTGGCCTCCTGCATCGGTGCCTCCTGGGTGTACCAGAATCACAGAGGCACGTTGGAGGCCCTGATGAAGATGACCCGGCCCGGCGGCCTGGTGCTCGTAGGCGAGCCCTTTTGGATGACCGACCCGGACCCG
>JAFGKA010000209.1 GCA_016928855.1 Phycisphaerae bacterium | reverse complement strand
TCGGTCGCATCGAGTTCGACCTGCAGGTTGGCCGGATCCTTGGCCGGCTGGCGAGCGATGATGGCGGTGAGCCAGCTCTGGCTGGCCTCGGCCGCGCGAAGGTTGGCGCCGATCTGCTCGTAGGCAACCTGCACGTCACGAACGGCCTGGTGCACTTCCTGGATAATCTGCTCGATCTGGGCGGCGTGGGCCACGACGGCCTGCGATTGTTGCAGGCGGGCGCGGCGAAGGGCCGCCTCGGGGCCACGATTGCCGATCGGCCATTCGAACTGAAGCGACACGAAGTATTCGTGATACCGCGCTTCGCTAAGCTGGCTGAACGTCTGATCCCAGTTGCCGCCGAGCCCGTCCACTTTGTACTGGAAGACGACATCCGCCTTGGGCAACGCCTGATTCTTCGCCACGCCGATGCCGACGCGGGCTTTTTCGATCTGGAGCTTGGCTTCACGCAGTTCCGGCCGGCTGTCCAATGCCGCCTGCACCTCACCCAGCCGATCCAGCGCCAGCCCGTCGAGCGAGAATTCGTCAATCGGCACGATCTCGACGTCCTCCGCCAGCGGCAATGCCGAATCGTTGATCAGGCTCTTGAGGGCATCCTCCTGGTTGCGCACGTTGGCGACCCGCTCGACGTATTGCGCCTTGCGGGATTCGAGCCGGCTGTTGACCTGGCCGCGTTGAATGTCATACGTATCGAAATCGGCCCGAACCTCGAAGTAGTTGTCAATCCGCTCGAAGTTCGCGAGGAGCCGGGCGAGGGCCACGACCTCGATCCGGGCCTGCTTCAGGAGCCAGTACCGACGCTCGACCTCGAAAAGTTCGTCCTGCAAACGCCGGCGAAATGTCTCGACGCTGATCTGCCGGTCGATCTTGCTCAACTCGATCTGGGCCCGGTTGAAGTCCAGCCCGAAACCACGGAGCAGCGGCTGGCGCAATTCGACGATGAATTGATTGAACCACGACGGATTCAGCGTCTGGAAGACGAGATCCGTGTAGGTTCGGGTGACCGCATAGCTGACCGAGACCTGCGTCCCGGTCGACAGAAGCTTGCGGACACCCGAATCGAACGCACGCGCCTCGGTCAGGGTCCCCTGCAACTGGGAACTTGTCGGTCGATCCTGCTTGTTGCTGCTCAGGTTGAGAAAGTAAACCGCGTCAAACTGGGCCTCGGCCTCGACAACGCGGGTCGCCTGGATGGCCGGATCGTACGCCGGCACGCGAATGCGATAGCTGTGTTTGAGAGCCCGCTCGACGCACTCCTTCAGCGACAGCTTGACCTGCTGCGGGCGACGATTGGCGTCCAACCGCTCCAGCACGCGCTGAAAGTACGCCTTGAGCATGGGGTCCGTCTTCGCATCAGCGATCATTTCGACAAGCCGCGCCCGCTCGGGCTCCGGATCCGGAATCTGTGCATCCAACGCCGACCGGTTCACGTCCGGATCCGGCTGTACCACCGCCGACCCCACTGGCTCGGTCGGCTCTGGGCCGTCCAGGCGAGGCAGTGACTCCTCATCCTGCACAACTCGCGCCGACCGCGAGTACGTGGCGACGGCGCGCTGGGCGCCCGGCTCGTCCTCGCGGCGTTCAGCGGCCTGGCATCCGGCGAGCACCACGCAACACAGTACGCTGCCTCCAACGCCGTACCACCACGAACGCGAACCTCTTTGCATGGGAACTCCTCGCTGCATCCCGGCCAGCCTGACCACACGAGCAGGCCGGAACGCATCCAACGCGGGCGAACACGGATTGTAAGGTGGCCGGTTGGGCTGTCAATCACCGCGGAATGACCGAAACACCGATCCGGTCCGCGTTTGCCCTCGGGCCCGGATCCGCTACCATAGGCCGACGGTGAGGAGGAGGCAGAAGGCAGAAGGCAGAAGGCAGAAGCGCAGCAATCTAGACTCGTAGGTCGGGTCAGCAGACCCGACGGTCTGCTTGTCGGGTCTGTTGACCCGACCTACATTCTGTTTAGCAAAGTGAGGGGGGCAGGCACCTTTTTGCATGAAGCACCTACTGGGCGGGCCGGCTGTTGCTGTACTCCCACGCTGGCAACCAACAAGGAACGCCCACACAGGCAAAACGGAGCCAGACCCCGGCCGAAGCAGGGAAGCACAGTGCAAGGCATCGAAGAGTACTATCGGTATTGCCCCGGCGAGGAGCAGGTCAAGCTCTCGAACGCCGTCTGCAGTGGGCGGCGACGCACGAACTTCCCCAAATGCAAAGGCTGCCAGTTCAACGACGATGAGAAGCCCGCCCGGCTGACGCCCGCCGACAGCGCGGCCCGCCGCGGCAAGGAGAAGATCGATATGCTCGAGAAGGTGTTCAAGGCGTACGATGTCCGAGCCCTCTACCCCGACCCGCTCGATGCGGAGGTTGCGTGGCGCATCGGCGCCGCAACCGCCCAGTTCCTCAAGAGCCAGCTCCGCGGGCCCGACCGGGCCGACAGCCGGGCGGCCACGCTTGCGATCGGCCGCGACATGCGGACCAGCAGCCCCGAGCTGGCCAAGGCCTTCGCCAACGGCGTCCGCGCGACAGGTATGAACGTCATTGACGTGGGCATGATCGACACGTCCCAGATCTACTTCGCCGTCAACCACCTGCATGCCTGTGGCGGCGTGCAGACCACGGCAAGCCACAACCCCGCGGAATACAACGGCTTCAAGATCTGCGGCCAGCGGGGCAAGCCGATCGGCTCGGACACCGGTCTGAACGAGATCTGCAAGATCGCTAAGGGCCTCTCGCCGCACGAAGCGACCGGCAACGGCACCCGCACTGAGCAGGACCTTACCAAGCCCTACAAGCAGTTCGTCAGGCAGTATCTGCGAACACCACGGAAGATGAAGGTGGTGATCGACGCTTCGAACGGCATGGCCGGCCGATGGTTCCCGCGGCTCTTCGACGATCTCGACGAGATTGAGATCCATCCGCTGAACTTCGAGCACAACGGCGAGTTCGTCCATCCGCCCAACCCGCTGGTCGACACCAACCTCGTCCAGCTCCAGGACAAGGTCAAACGCGTTGGAGCCGACTTCGGGGTCTGTTTCGACGGTGACGCGGACCGGCTGATGCTCGTCGACGAGCGGGCGGAAATCGTACGCTGCGACAAGATGACCGCCGTCCTGGCCGAGTATTTCCTCAAGCAGGCGCCCGGCTCCACGATCGTATACGACCTGCGTTCGAGCCGTATCCTGCCCGAGGTTATCAAGAAGGCCGGCGGCACACCCCGCCGGGAACGCGTCGGGCATGCGTTCATGAAGCGGGCGCTCAGCGACTCGAAGGGCATTTTCGGCGGCGAGCTATCGGGGCACTTCTACTTCAAGGACAACTGGTTCTGCGACAGTGGCATGCTGGCGTTCGTGCATGTCGTCAACGTGCTCACGCAAAGCGGCCGGCCGCTCAGCGAACTGATCAAACCGCTGCTGTGCTATGCCGGCTCGGGCGAACGCAACTTCGAAAACGAGGACAAGGACGGCACGATCAAGAATCTCGCCCGCGTCTACTCGGATGCCCGCATCGACTTCCTCGACGGGATCACGGTGCAGTATGAAGACTGGTGGTTCAACGTGCGGCCGTCCAACACCGAACCGCTGCTGCGGCTGAACCTCGAGGCGGACACGCCCGAGCTGATGGAACAGAAGCTGGCCGAAGTCGCCCGGACGCTCGGCACCCCCGTGGCCCATTGAACCCGGTCGCGTCGCGCGGCCCGTTGAGAACGCAGGCGGATATGTCGGAACTCGTACATCGCACGCTTCCCTGCGGCGTCGAATTCGCCGCGGAAATCCTCCCGGGGCGGCCCACCGCGGCCCTGGAAATCCGCATCCTTGCCGGCTACGCCGACGAGCCCGCCGACAAGCTGGGCCTCGCCCGGCTGCTGGAACAGGTCGTTGACAAGGGCACGGCCAGACGTGACGGCCGCGGCGTGCTCGACGCGTTCGACGCCGTCGGCGCTCAACGCGCGTCGGCCACCGGCCGGCACACGACCGCGTTCAGCACATTGGTGCTGCCGGAGTTCCTTCCGCAGGCGCTCGACCTGCACGCCGAGATGCTCCGCACGCCGACGCTGCCGCAGGATGCGTGTGACGTAGCGGTCGAGCTGGCAAGTCAGGAACTCTCGTCACTCGAAGATGACCCGCAATCGCTGGCCGAGAAGCTCATCGACCGACAGGCGTACGGCGCGGTGCTCGGCCGCCACCCGCTGGGTGAACGCGGCACGCTCGAAACCATCACGCGGGCGGATATCGAGGCCCACTGGCACAAGACCTTCGCCGCCGGCCGGATGCTCGTCTGTGTCGCCGGCGACGTGAACGTCGATGCCGTCGCCGAGCACGTGCAGAAATGCTTCGACGGCTTCGGCTCCGCCCAATCCGCCGGGCGGAACGCGGTGCCGATCGAATTCGCCGCTGCCCGAACGCATCACGCGAAAGAACTCGAGCAGGAACAGATCGCGATCTGCTACCCCGGCGTCGCGCTGACCGACAAAGAATACCCGACCGAGCAGGTCATGCTCGGCGTGCTCTCCGGCGGGATGAGCAGCCGGCTGTTTGCCGAGGTGCGCGAGAAACAGGGCCTGGTCTACTGGGTCGGGGCCTGGAGCGAGCATCCCCGCAGCGCCGGCATGATCCATCTCGGTGCGAGCACGACGCCCGAGCGCTGCGACAAAACGTTCGAGACGCTCCTGCGCGAGGTCGACCGGCTCCGCGACGACCTCGAGCCGGGCGAGGTGCAGCGGGCGATCGTCGGCATCACCGCCCGGACCGAAACCCGCGGCGACATCACACGCGCCCACTGCACGGAACTGGTCAACGACCTGTTCCACCACGGCCACCCGATCCCGATCGAGGAAAAGATCGCCAGGATCCAGGCCGTCGATGTCGCGGCGATTCAGCGATACCTGGACGCGCACCCGCGGAACGCACTCAGTGTCGTCACGCTCGGGCCGCGCGAACTCGGCACGGCGAGCGAGGACGCCGAGACATAGTGCCGTTTTCGTTGGTGACTTCCGCCGATCTGGTTGGTGCCACTGGCGGTTTCGATCCGGTGGGTGCCACTGGCCGCTTCGATCCGGTGGGTGCCACTGGCGGCTCGCCCGCCAGTGCCTGAGCCACCAAAGGCCACGTTGCCAGGGAACAGAACTGGCCAACGAAGAGCGGAACCGGGGAGGCCACAGAGAGGTCGGCTGCCCTCGCACTGGCGGGCAAGCCGCCAGTGGCACCCGCAGAGTTGGTGAGAGCCACCAACCGGAAGAGACAAAGGAAACGGCAGGACCGCAGCCCGCCGGTCGCGGCTGCTGAGACAACAAACTTTCGAGGACCAACGGTTCAGCTTATGCCATCGCCCTTTATCGAAGAGACATTACCGAACGGACTGCGGATCGTCATCGAACTGATGCCACACGTGAAGTCCGCCGCTTGCGGCTTCATGGCCCGCACGGGCTCGCGTGACGAAGACAGCCCGCTGGCCGGCGTGTCGCACTTTCTGGAACATATGTGCTTCAAGGGCACGCCGAAACGCACCTGGCGCGAGATCACGATCGACTTCGACGAGATGGGCTCGCACTACAATGCGTTCACGAGCAAGGACCGCACGTTCTACTACGGCTGGGTGCGCAACGCCGACATCGGCCGGCAGCTCGAGCTGTTGGCCGACATGATGCGATCGACGCTGCCACCGGACGAGTTCGCGACAGAGAAGAATGTCGTCCTCGAAGAGATCGCGATGTCGAACGATCAGATCGAGAGCCTCGCCTATCACCTGCTGCACGAGAGGGTGTACAAGGGCGGGGCGATGGCCTGGCCGGTGCTCGGCTACGAGGATTCG
>JAFGKA010000208.1 GCA_016928855.1 Phycisphaerae bacterium | reverse complement strand
TCATAGACGCCAAGCGAGTCCGACGCGAGCAGCTCGCCACCGGGAATCGCCTCGCGCCGAATCACCGTGTTGTATTTCGCGACCGCGACCGCGTACTGCTCGAACAGCGCGGCCGCGGCATCGGCATCGGCCGTGCGGCGGACAAAGAGCTGGAACGGCTTCTCGTCAACGGCGTAGTCGGCCACAAACACCTTGTCGAGGAAGCTGTAGCCCAGCGCATTCGTTGCCTTGTAGCTCAGTGAACCCGCGACCTGGCCAGCCTCGGGAAATGCCGCCGCGGCCCAGAACGGCTCACCGGCATCCGTAATGGACTGTTCTATGGCGCGGGCCAGGGCTTCGGCCGCAGCGGCGACGTCCGGCTCATCCTGCGGGCCGAGCACGTTCACGTAGTATCTGTCCTTCCAGAAGAACGTACTGGCGCCTGACGTATAACCTTCGCGTCCCAACGGCTGTACGGTGGCATCGACGCTGCGTTCCGTCCGGTAGATACCGAAGGCGTTGTCCGGCTCGTCCATGTCGTAGACATAGACATCGAACGACCAGCCACGATCAGCCTTCTGGTAGACGCCGAACTTCAGCTCGCGGAAAAGGTAACCGAAAAAGATGCCAGCCTTGCCGTTGATTCGCTCGTAGAGATTGTCCTCGGTGTACGTCCGCACCTCGGTTGGTGGCACCCAGCCCGCGCCGCTCGGCGTGGGGAAATGAGCGGGACCGCTCGGCTTCGCCGGCGTAGCCACCGCCGCAGCCTGAGCTGTCGTGGCACCCAACCGGGTATCCATCGTGATGACAGCCTCGGCCACCGCGTCGGCCGCCGGACCAGCCATGCCGATGACGTACCTTCCGTTGGCGGCCACAAGCCAGGTCCGATCGGCCATCGTGCCCGCCGCGCCCCGCGTACCCAGGGACACCGGCACGGTTCCCCCGCCGAGTTTCTCGCGGAACCGGCCCAGTAGGGCTTCGGCGGCCGCGGCGCCTGCCAGTTCGACAACGAATCCCGTCCGATCGCCCTCGTAATCGGCCAGGAACGCATCATCGAGCATCTCGGCGCCCAGAGCGGCCTTCCGAACGTACCGGAACGTCCCCGCGAGGCAGCCCTGATCAGGCAGCAGACCCTCGGCCGGGAACGGCCCGCCGTACGTCAGTTGAGTGGCCGCAGCAGCTTGGGCGACCTGGGCTGCCGTCGCGGCCGCGTCCGGACCGGTCGCTTCAATCTCCGTGTAGTACCGCCCGCTCCAGAACGCCGCGCGCCCCCCCGAAACCCAGCCACCACGACCCAACGATGCCGCGGTGGCGTCCGCCGGACGACGCACCGCCAAGATGCCCAGAGCGCAGGGCGGCCGGCTCATGTCAAAGACGGTCACCGTCACACGCGCATCGTCGTCGGACGAGCCGAACTCGCCGCGATAAGCCCAAGCCGCCTCGTACGTGCGGAACTGCTCGGCATCGGGGCCAACCCACTGTTCCAGCGAAATGGCCCGGTACGCCTCTGCCGCTCTCGTCACACCCCAAGGCGCCGGCAAGGCCGGCATCATTTGCCTGGCCACGCGGACCTCACGCGACGACGGCGCTTGCTGCAAGTACTCCGGCGATGGCTCGAAGAGCTTGCTCTCGCTCGGCTGAACGGTAAGGACAAGGGCCGTCACGATCCCGGCGGTCAGCGCCACAACAACGAACCCGACAACCCGCTCGGTCATCGGCACGGTGTCGCGCATATACCGCCGGCGAAAGAAAGTTGGCATCGGGAGCGTCTTCCTGCGTGTCTGCCGCGCAGGGCGCGGTTCCGTGGAATTCAAGGTGTGACCGGGCAGCCGGGCTCGCGGCCGTCCCGCTCGACAGTCGCCACACTACCTGATTCGGCTCACCCGTCGATTATCGCGTCTGCACAGGGGTCGGTCAACGCGACTGCGACGTAGACGCATGGCGTCGTCGCCACCTTTACACCCGCGGCGTTCCGTTGGACGCGATCGCGGTCACCACATCAGCCGGTTCACAGGCGAGCGTAACCATCGCCGCATGTTCGGGGCGACTGCGTCGAATCGATTCGACAACCGGACGCCAGAACTCCCCGACAACCACGATCGGCCGCCGCCTCACGAGCCCTTTGCAGACAAACTCCCACACGATGGCAAACTCGGCGAGTGTGCCGGTCCCCCCCTCCAACACCACGTAGCCACACGCCATACGCATCATGGCCTCGATCCGCCGCAGGAGGTCGTCATGCGCGATCTCCTCATCGATGTGCGGGTTGGGCTGGAGCGGCTGGCCGCTCGCGTCGGTGAAGAGGCTGCACGTCACCCCGATCGTACGACCACCGACAGCCTTGGCCCCCCGGGCCGACGCCAGCATCGTCCCCCCATAGCCACCGTTGCAGACGACAAACCCGGCCCGGGCCAGCCCGAGCCCGATCTGGTAGGCCTGCTCATACTGCGGCTCGCCCGGCTTGGCCGAGTAACTGCCGAAGATGGCCACGATCCGTTGTTCGTTCGGCGTCATTAACGTTGGATTCCCGCTCCAGAGGCTGCCGAGCCCGAGTGCCCTGCCGGCGGGCGGCAGCCCGACCACAGCCGGAAATGGGCATTGTAGCCGGACGACGGGGCCAGCGGCTACGGGGGCCCGTAGCGGTCAACGACCGCCAGCCCCTCCGGCCTGACCAGGAGAGCCCTGACGCGGCGTTCCCGTGTGACGGCCAGGATACCTGTTCACGCCCGCCCGGGGACGATTGCACAAATTGCCGAAATTACTTATTTTCCCCAAGACAACTGGCAACGGGTGCGGTATAATCCGGGCCAAATCTATCGGCATCGATGCCGAGGCAATCCACGAACCCCTCGTCAAGGAGGATGAGCCGTGAAAGCTGTTGCACATTTCGCGTTTGTTGCGGCGATGATCGCCCTGCTGTGCTGCCCGTCCTGCAAGAAGCCTGAACCCGAAATCACGCTCGGACCGGACCAGGGTCCGGACTACTACCGCCAGTTGCCGCCGGGTGAGCTGGCGCTGCGCAAGATCGACCCGAGCCGGTATCCCGACTTCAGCAGCGGATACGTCAATCGCGACGGGATTGAGGAGGCGATCCGCAACAGCCTGAGTTACATGAGCAAACCGTCCAGTAAGGAGTTCTTCCCGTACGCGGACGTGACGCACGATCGGGCGGTCGCCAGCCTGCATGCGCTGCTGGACGTGTTCGACGAAGCGCAATCACCCGAACAGCTCGACGCGCTGATCCGTCAGCGGTTCGATGTGTATCAGTCCGTCGGGTGCGATGATCACGGCACGGTCCTGTTCACAGGCTACTATCGGCCGATCTTCGATGCCCGGCTCGAGCCCGACGCCGAGTTCCGCTATCCCCTGTACGCAGCGCCGTCCAACCTGGTGAAAGACAAGGATGGCAAGGTGCTCGGCATGCGCACCGGAGCGGGAAGCATCATCAAGTGCTGGACCCGTGCCCAGATCGAGGAAGGCGCGCCCCTCAAGGGCCGAGAGGTCTGCTGGCTGCGCGACCGGTTCGAGGCGTACATCGTGACGGTGCAGGGATCGGGCAAACTGCGACTGGAAGACGGCTCGTTCTTCGAGATCGGCTATGCCGCGAACAACGGCTACGAGTACTCATCGATCGGCCAGGCGCTCATCAACGACGGTGCGATTCAACCGTCGGATCTGTCGCTGCAGGGGCTGATCCGGTACTTCCGGGAGAACCCGGGCCAGATGGACAAATACCTGCGGATGAACCAGCGGTACGTATTCTTCATGCCGCGCAGCGGTGGTCCGTGGGGCAGCCTCAACGAGCCGGTCACGGCGTACCGATCGATCGCGACCGACAAGGCGATCTATCCGCGGGCATGCCCGGCGTTCTTCGTCACGCAGTTGCCGACGAAGCTCGGCGGCGAGATTCTGAGCCAGCCCTTCAGCACGTTCGCGCTCGATCAGGATACGGGCGGCGCGATCCGTGCCGCGGGCCGGTGCGACATCTTCATGGGCACCGGTGACGAGGTGGCGGAACT
>JAFGKA010000207.1 GCA_016928855.1 Phycisphaerae bacterium | reverse complement strand
GGCGTGGCCGAGGCGATGCGAAAGACGCTCTTCGACAAGGTCGGCAGCGCGATCCTGACGAGTGCGACGCTGTGCACCCGCGGCGAGGGGGATTTCAACTATATGCAGGGCCGCCTCGGCCTGGACGGCGCCGCGACGCTACAGCTCGGCTCGCCGTTCGATTACAAGACGCAGGTGACGCTGCACATCGAGGCCGACATGCCCGAGCCCGGCGCGCCGGCGTTTACAGAAGCGGCATGCGAGGCGATCCGGCGGTACGTCAACGAGATGCAGGGGCGCTCGTTCGTGCTCTTCACCAGCTACGCGATGATGCGGCAGATTGCCGATCGCCTGCGCCCGCAGTTCGAAGCGGACGGCCTGCAACTGTTCGTGCAGGGCGAGGGACTGCCTCGCTCGTTGATGATCGAGCGGTTTCGCACCGAACCGGCATCCGTACTCTTCGGCACGGACACGTTCTGGCAGGGCATCGACGTGCCGGGCGAGGCACTCTCATGCGTGATCATTGTCCGGCTGCCGTTCCTCGTCCCCGATCGTCCGCTGGTCGAGGCGCGCATCGAGCAGATCGAGGCGGCCGGCAAGAGTCCGTTCAACGAGTATCAGATCCCCGAGGCGGTGCTGAAGTTCAAGCAGGGCTTCGGCCGGCTCATCCGGCATCGCGACGACCGCGGCATCGTCGTCGTACTCGATCCCCGAATCGTACGCAAAACCTACGGCCGCCAGTTCCTCCGCGCGATCCCCGAATGCAGGATCCACCGCGCCGGCGAGCCGTAACAGGACTCGCCCAGGCAGAACGGGCAATCGTTCAGTTGAATTTCTTCAGCCGGGCGTCGAGTTGCATTTTCAACTCGGGTGGCGGCTCGCACGTCAACGCCTTGCGGTAGGCCTCGTGGGCGGCGGGTCGGTCGTCGTTGGCCCATTGGGCGTCCCCGAGCACCATCCATATGCCCGGATCATCCGGTGCGTGCGTCACGGCCGTTCGGGCGGCGGCAACGGCCTTGGCCGACGTGCCTGTCGCTAGATGCAGTTCCGCCAGAATCGCCCACGCCGGGGCAAATTCGGGCAACGCCTCTGCTGCCCGTTCCGCGGCGAGTATGGCCTCGGCGGGCCGGTCGAGTTGCTGCTGAGCGACGGCTGTCAGCCACAACGCCTCGCCCTGGTCCGGGATGCGCTCGAGTACCTGTCGCAGCCGCTTGAGCGCTTGTTCCGCGGTCCGTGGGTCGCCGCCCAGCAGAGCCCGTGCCAGCCCGAGCCGGGCCGCGACGCTGTCTTCGTCGAGATCCAGCACCCGTTCGAAATCCTGGATCGCATACCGCGTCCAGCCTTTCTTGCGCAGTTGGGCGTGACCGCGTAACAACAGCGTCGGCACATCATTCCGATGCCGTTCCAGGATGGCGCTACAGAGTTTGATCGCCGCGTCGAGTTCATCCTCGTCCAGCAGGCGGCATGCCTTCTTGAATTGCTCGGCCGCCTCGGCAGGTAAGCCCGCGGGCGGCAACTCATCGCCGAGCAGCGCCGTTGCCAGCCGCGGCGCCATCGCGTCCGTAATGCCCGAGACGTGCCCCGTCCACGCGGCCTCGCGGACCACGACGCCGTCGGCAGCGTTTACCAGCCGCGCCGAGACGGTGACGATCCCGCCCTCATCCCGATATTCGCCGATGATCAGCATCTGAGCATCGGCAATCCGTACCGGCTGGCCAGAGCCGATATCCGATGCCCGCAGATCTGCTTCGCGCAGGATTTCCCGCAGCCGGGCCCGTTCGACGAGTTGCCACCGCCCTGACGCCGCGACGGCCGGATAGAGCGATTGGCTGATCGTCGATGCGAGATACGCCGAGCCGGGCCGCCCCGTGGCGTTTGTGAAGGGGATGACCGCGCAGGTGGGTCGAACCGGGCTGTCGTCCGCCAGAGCGGGCGATGCCGTTGAAGCGGCAACGATAAGATAGCCGAGGAGTTGCGCTGGCCTTGGGCGAAACATCTGTCAGGCTCCTACGCGGTACCGTCTCCGGTTACTCGTATTCTTGGGCCAGTGTACGCCGTTTCGGCGGCCGATGGAACATGCCGTGCTTGGCTCACGGGGTCTACAGGCGGACGTCGAGCCACTCAGCGGGCCGGGCAGATTCAGGCGGCCGCGGTCGTGGAGGCGGTACACAGTGGGGGCGGAAGATTCGGAGGTGCAGAGTCGGGTATATGCTCCATTCCGAAGGCCCGTCTGCCGGTGAGCCCGGCTGATCGCCGAAGTGTGGCGGCGGGTTGGGCTTGAAACAGATCCGGTCTCCGGCAATAATTAAGTCGGTCGGGGTTAACGCGACAGGCTTGCGCGTAGGGCGGTGGATCGAGACGGCCTGTGCGGGTCGTCACGCAAGCCCGGCGCATTTCCATCCTCAGGGGGGAGGCGGGAGAGTTCATTTCACTCTTTTTGGAGGCGGTGCCCCATGACAACAGGACGAAGGTTGGGAATTGAGGCGACGTGTGGTCTGCTGCTGCTTGTTGCAGCCGCGCCCATTACGTTTGGTGCGACTCGAACATTCGATTTTAACAACGCTCCGGCTTCGTACGACCCATATGGCTGGCCGGATGCCGACGAACCCAATCGGACTGCCCCTCCGATCTTCAACATGCCTTGGTACAGCACGCAGACCCGAGTATTCATCGGGGCTGACGGCACAGGTTTTGGCCACGGCGGTGAACCCGGCGACAACGGCAATGACACATTTTTGACGCATTGGTACTATTATGCTCCCACGGCGGAGACGGACAACAACTCCCAGGAAATCCGTTTCAGTTGGGCCGACAAGACGGACGACGCGTCGTGGGTCCGTATCATCACCGCGGAAGCGTCCGGCGTGACTCCGATCTTCCCGAACCCGACCGTGGACATCGGTGACGGCAGCTCGATCAAGATGAAGTTCCTGGTCTATCTGATGAAGGACGACGGTGTCGGCGGAATGGTCGAGAACACCACCGGCCAGATCGAGGTCGCGCTGATCCTCCGCGAAACAGGAGAGAATCTGCCACTGGGCGAGGACGGTCGCGCGGACGTCGGCAATCTAGAGTTCGTCGGTGTTGATGCGTCGTCGACGCAGGGTACGAGTTCGCCGTATACGCCGATCGGTGGCGTGGCGTTGACGAGCAGCGGTGGTGCGTTGACCGACTTTCAGGGCTTCGCCTGGTACGACGTCGAATGGACGTTCGGTTCGGACAACACGAAGGTGACGGTTACGGTTGATGGTGGCACGCCGCAAACCTTGGATATCGCCGGCTGCATCAACGGCGATGGTATCCTGTCGGCGGCGGACGATCGCTGCACATTGGCGGGGTTGGCGATCCGCAAGCCGGCCTCGGACGATGAGACGATGAAGATCTTCGTTGACATCGACGACGTCGTCATCGATGCCCCGGGTATTACCGACCCCGTGTACATTCACCGGCCGATTCTCGAGACCATGACGGAGGTGAAGGTCAGTTACATCAACCCGATTGCCGAGAACATCAAGCTCTACAAGGATACCGGCAGCGGTCCGGTGCTCGAACAGACCGTGCTTTCGACGGATCCGGGCGCGGATTTTGCCAGCGGTGAGCACCTGTTCACCGGGCTGTCGCTGGTGGCCGGCGACAAATTGAGCGCGACGCAGACCATCGGCGGCATCGAGAGTGGGCAGTCTGGCGTCGTGACCGTGCTTAGCGCCGCCGTGTGGACGGACAGCTTCGATACCTACGCCACGCAGGCGGAGTTTGCGGCGGCTTGGCCGGATTCCGGGAACGGTTGGACGGTGGGCCCGATGGATCTGTCCACGACTCACCTCCATACCTGCGAGAACGCCGTGATCGAGCCTGGCGTTACCACGGGGGTTCCGCAGCGACGTTACCACGATCTGGGGTACGGCTCCGAGGGTATCAACGGCAGCGACGATGTGCCGCTCTGGTTCACTTTCTACTACTACTACGACAATACTAACGGTAACCAGCGGAACTATGTGGAACTCCGCTGGCAACAGGGGGGCGTGTGGGCTCCCGGCACGAGTTTTACCAAGATGTACGCATTTGGGACGTATAACGCCGCTCCGGCGGGTTACTATTGGGTCCGCGATTACGGCGGCGGTGGGGCAGGCTGGATGGTCACGACAGCCGCGCGCAAGCCGGGCCAGTGGGTGAAGATGCAAGTCAAAATCACCACGTCGACGGTAACCTTCTACGTCGATGACGTGCAGGCAAAGCAGCTGGCGCGCATCGGGACCGCCACCGGAATCACGCATATTGTGATCGGCAGTGCGCTCACCAACGGTGGCGTTCCCGCCTGGTGGGACAGCTTCTCCCTGTCGTTGGGGGATAACCCGATCGATCCGTTTGGCACGCCTCCACCTCCCCAGGTGAACGTGCAAGGGCCATTGCCGGCGGGCGCTGAGACGGTCACGGTGACGTCGGTGAACACCGCTCCCGGTACCGAGGTGTTCGTGTACGCCGATGGCGCGCCTATTGGATCCGCCGCCGGCAACGGAAGCGCGACGGTGGTCGTCCCTGTGTCACCCGCTCTGACTACTGGGCAGTCCATTCAGGCGGTTCAGGAACTCGCGGACGAGACACGGAGCTGCTTCAGTAACCCGGTTGTCGTGGATGCCTGTAGTCCCGTGCCGTCCGTGACGGTCACGGGCCCGCTCTCCGCCGGTAGCACGACCGTGACGGTTACTGGGGTGAGGACCGCTTCTCCGGCCGCAACTCTCGTCACGGTGTATGCGAATGATGTGGAGATTGGTACGGCGGTGCCGGAATCGGGTACGGTCGCGGTGACGGTGGACCCCGTCCTCGTTAAGAGCCAGGCCATCAAGGCGACCCAGACGATCAACACCATCGAAGGGTGCCTGCCAAGTGTCGGCCGGATCGTCGGTTCGGGTGACAACGCTGGTTTGCTGTTGACGCTCGGTATTCGGGATACGGGCGCCACCAGTGGTATCATCGGCGATAACGGAGGCTCCAGCGGGCCGATCGAGTGGATCTTCGCGGCCGGCTCCGTCGGAGGGATTATCAGCAACGCCCCGCAGGGCCTGCTGGTCTCGCCGAGCGACGATTGGCAGACCATCACGTTCGATCCGGTCAACGACACGATCGTGGGTGCGACCGGAATCACCTCGGCAGCGAATGGCGTGTTTGAGGGTACGTACGGCGTGATCGAGAATCTTGCCCTTGTCCAGACTTCCACGGACACCGGTCCGTACAAGTTGTACATCGACAATGTGACAAATGGCGGCACGCTCGTCGAGGATTTCGAAGCGTATGATGCGGGCCAGTTCGTTATGTTCCGGCAGCCTTCGTTTTCGGGAACCACGAGCGCGCACATCCTGACGGCGCCGAACCTGTCCGTCCTGGACGCCGACGTGGGTGACGCGAGCGCTAAGTCCTGCCGGGTGGAATGGCAGTACATTGACGAACTGAACACACGGTGGATCCGCTTAACGACCTATGCGGCACCGTTTCGTCCGAATCCACTGGTCAGCTTGACGGAGCCGATCACGTTCCGGGTGAAGTTGTCGCTGGCGGCGCCGCAGTACACGTTGACCGTCGAGATTCCGGGCGGTAACGGCACCTGCAGCCCGATGTCGGGAACCTACGACGAGAACACCGTGGTTCCGTTGCTTGCGAGCCCGGCTGAGGGTTACCAGGTCGCGTCCTGGACGGGTACCGACGACGATGGGTCGACCTCGAACAGCAACTCGGTCACGATGACGAGTGATAAGACTGTAACGTTGGTGTTCGAGCCCACCGGGCCGACCTGCAACGACCCGGTGCAGGATACCGACGGTGACGGCGACGTCGACCTGACCGACTTCGGTGTGTTCAGTCAGTGCTTCAACGGGCCGAACCGTGCGTATGCAGCGTCGCTGCCTGAGGTGCTGGCGAAGTGCGAGTGTCTCGACCAGGATATCGACAATGACGTCGACCTGACCGATTTCGGTGTGTTCTCATCCTGCTTCAACGGACCGAACCGGGCACCGGCCGCGGGCTGTCCGTAAGAAGCTGTCGTTGGTGTGGTGCGGTCGCATGGTTCGCGGCCGCCCCGCGCCGGCTGGAGTCTAATCCCAAGCGGGGCCGCCCAATCATGGGCGGCCCCGCGGCATTTGGGGGGCCACACGAGTCCGTTCTCGTGCGTTCGGTTTCGTTGGCCACTGAGCGTGGGCGTCTCTCCGCTGCGGTGCCGACACAATACATTTCAGGAAAGGAAGTGACGCTTGTGTTCACGGCGTTGCGACGGCCCGGAGGCTCCGTGTCGCCAACGGCTTCGGACAACCGGTTAGACGGCGGAAGCCTTGCCGATAGGAGTCCATTCGCACTAATTCCAGTCTGGCTTCTCAAGTCGCCATGTCCGAAAGTCGATAGGCGGGTAAGGAACACAACACATGTGTTCTTTTCCTCTCCTTTTCTACCCCGTAGAGCGAGGTGGTTAGAAGCGCGACCATCCCGCTCTCTTTATGCGGTGGTCGGTCCGATAAGTAGCCGAAACGCGCTCCCGGATGGGTGTCCCGATGACGTGGCTGGGCGTCACGAGGCGCGGTGGCGTTGCATGCCTGTTGCCGATACGTGCGCATCGGCGTTGGCCTGTGGCGCGTTCCGATGGGCGTGCTGCACTGCGCGAGATAAACACAGCGGGCATTCCGGACGAGCTTGCCGCCACTTGCCGCGATGGTAAGATCTGCGTCCGAACGGGGCGGGTGCTGTCTTACCGCCGGGGTTTTCCGAACGGAGCGTATCCAGGCGCCCACATGGCGCGGCTGCGCGGCGGCCGTAATCGCGGCGACAATGATGCCGCTGGCCGGCGCAGGCAACGGCGCGGCTCGCTCCGGAGGTGTGCGAATGAGTGTTGCGTATCGTTTCCTGGCGATCGATGTGGATGGCACGCTGCTGGATACGTCAGACCGGCTCCCGTCGGCGAACCGCGATGCGCTGCACCGCGCGCACGAAGCGGGTCTGTTCGTGTGCCTGTGCACGGGCCGCTGTTACGCGGAGACGCGGCCGGTGATGGATCGGATCGGGCTGGACCTGGACGCGGCGGTGTGTGTGTTCGGCGCGATTGTCAATGATGCACGCACGGGCAAGACGCTGCATCGCTGGCCGATTCCACAACGAACGGCGCGGCGGCTGATCGAGTTCTTCTCGGCACGCGGGCACTCCGTGTTCGTGCTGCAGGATCCGACCGAAGCGCTGACCGATTATTACATTGTCAACGGAGTGCGTGAAACAGCGGCGGTTGACCGCTGGCTGGCACAGGCACCAACGACGTGCCAGCGCGTCGCCGGCTGGCCGGCCGACGCGCCGGAGCCGGTGCGGATCGGCGTGATCGAGCAGCCGGAACACGCACCGGCGTTGGCCGCTGAGCTGACGGCGGCGTTCGGCCCGAACGAGGTCAAGAGCAACACGATCTTCGCGCCGAACTACGGTCTGCATGTGGTCGAATGTTTCGCGCCGCACGTGAACAAGTGGCATGCGATCGAGCGACTCGCTCGTGATCGGGGCATTCATGCGGCCGAGGTTGTGGCGGTCGGTGACGACGTCAACGATATCGAGATGATCCGCTCGGCCGGCCTCGGCGTGGCGATGGGCAACGCGATCGAGGCGGTGCGGGCGGTTGCCCGGGTTCGCACGGGCACGAACAACGAGGCGGGTCTGGCGGCGGTGGTGAATCGCATGTTGGATGGCGAGTTCGACGGCGTGGCGGCGCGATAGTTGACGGCGGTGCGGGCGGTGGGCCGGCTCGCTCCGTGGCGGTGGCCGCAGGCCGAGCCGCTTGACATGCCAGGCCGGCCGTAATGTAATGGTTGAAAATGAGATGCGGATCGCCGTACGGCCTGACCAACGGGCCTTGTGGTTCGAGAAGCATCAACGGGGCGTGGCGCAGTCTGGATAGCGCGCTTGACTGGGGGTCAAGAGGTCGCTGGTTCAAATCCAGTCGCCCCGAGTAGCTAAGTCCTTTTCAGCGAGTTGTTTACAACTCATCATTCCCGGGTCATCTTCGTCGCAAATCGTGGCACTACACTTATGACTACACTCTTGGAGGTAGTGTCATGCCCAAAGTCAGGCCCGCGACGGACCCTCTTTCGTACCACGGCGCCACCGGTCAGTTCTACGTGACACGGGCCGGAAAGCGGACCTATCTGGGCGCCGACCGGACGGCTGCGATCGAGAAGTACCACCGGCTGGCGCTCGGACTTCCTGAACAAGTGGCACCCACGCCGCCGGCGTCGATCACGGCCAAGGAACTCGCCTCGCGGTTCCTCGAAGTGCAGCGGGCGAACTGGCGAAACGACGCTGTGACACTCCAGGCCTACCGGAACTGGCTGCGGCGCTTCCTGCGGGATCATCGGGGGCTTCGGGCCGCTGATTTGACGGTCGAGATGTTTGCTGCCTGGAAACTGTCGCTGCGCCGCCGGGGTTACGCGGCCGTGTCGATCAACCATTACCTGAAGTCGGTCCGGGCCATATACACCTTTGCCGAGGATGAGGGGCTTCTGGAGCGGGTGCCTCGCTTGAAGCGAGTGAAGAACGAGCCGATGCCGTCGCCGATGGAGCGACCGCGGATCCTCTTCACGCCGCAGCAGATTCGTCGGCTGATCGACGCGGCGGATCTGCAGCTCCGAGTCATGGTCCTGCTCGGGCTGAACTGCGGCTTCGGGCCGAAGGACCTGCAGGATCTGCGGTGGAAGCACATAGCCGGCCAGCGGGTGACGCTGCCGCGCAGCAAGACGGGGATCGCACAGACCTTCCTGCTCTGGCCGGAGACACAGGCGGCGATCGAAACGCTTCGTGAGGAACGTGCGAAGCTGATCGAACGGCTCGCCCGGCGGGGTCGCACGCGGTCGGACGACGGCCGTGTGTTCATGACGAAGTACTGGCGGCCCTGGAACAAGGATGCGGTTTCCCAGCAGTTCAGCAAGCTTTGCGCGAAGGTGGGCGTTCCGTGTCACGGCTTCTATCGGCTTCGGCACGGCGCGTCGACGGCGATGTCGGTCGTGGCCATGCCCCACGTGCAGCGCAAGTTCATGCGGCATTCGCAGCTCCAGCAGCAAGTGACGTATACGCATATGCCGGACGACGAGGTCGACGCCGCCATTCTCCGGGCTCGTGAGAAACTGCTCGGCGGTGCTACCGAATGTCAGGAAAATGATCCCGGACAGGCCGACGTCGCTTGACGCGCAACCGCCGTGTCGCGGGCCCTGCCTGAAAGCGACGGGCGAGAAACTCGTCGAACGCTTGGGGCGTCACGCGATACAGCGGCTGCTTCCGGCCTGTGCCGACGTTGATCGCGGCGAGTTCGCCTCGGCGGATGAGAGATCGCACCTGCTCGGTCGTGACTTTGAGTTGCCTGGCGATTTCGTCGGCGGTCAGGAGCGCCCGGCTTTCCGTGCGTTGTACCGCTACGACGCCGGGCTCCTGGATGTCACTGCTCGAATCCATGGCCTGCTCCAAGAGACTGCTGTGCCGCATGTGGTCACGAGCACCCCGAGTAGCCGCACGAAACACAGAGGCAGCAGCCTGAAACGGGAATGAGGATGTCGCCGCATTCGGGACAGGGCTGGCCGGGGCGCGGGCACTTGGTTTTGCTGTCGGCGTTGTGTGCGTTCGCCGCATGTTGCGCGCATTGCTTGGGCGGCCTCGCTTTTGGTAGTGCGGCGGGCGTTGTGTTGGGATTCGTGATGTTCGTCTTTCCATCCGGTTCTGTTGCGTGCTGATTGTTATCGTTTTGCATCACCGTCCTCCTGAAGAAACAGGCGTCTACCTGTATTGTTACAGGCGGGCGGCTGGGAGCGGTGTTGTTGGACTGACGGCGTGATGATCGGGTGAGTACGTGTGTGCGAGACTGTAGCTGCGACGGTCGTTGATCCGACCGTCCTTGACCCTGGCGGTTGGGCTCTGGCACACGATCGATATCGATCACAGACATATGCGGATCAGGAAGGCGACCAGAAGGCCGCCGCAGCCCAGCACGGCCAGCAGACTGGCAACGATGAGGATTGCGATCAAGCGGCTCCGCGGGTTGGCCGTTCTGGTCACGCCGCCGGGCGACGCGCCCGCGTGGGCGGTTACAGCGGTCACTGTGGCTCCGGCGGCCATGTCGGCTACGGTCATGCGAACCTCGCGAAGCGTGAACGGCCGGCCGCACTCGGGACAGCGCAAACGGTCGAGTCCCCGCAGATCGTAGCCGCAGCCAGGACAATGCCCTTGTCGCCGTTTGATCGTTTCGGCCCAGAACAGGATCGCAACACCTGGCCCAAAGGCCCACACGAGCACAAACAGGCCGGCGACCAGCCCCCAGCCGCTCAGCAATCCCACCAGACAGCCGGGTCTTCGTGTGACGATGAAATGGGAAGGAATCGTCGCAAGGAGTTGAAGGAGTGTGCCGGAGAGGATCCATCCGAACAGTTTTCGCACGACGTGATAGTTGTCGCGCCCGACGGTCAACGCCCAGAACAGCCCGCCCCAGAAGAGCCACGAAAGGGGGGCAAGCAGGAGGATGACCGCCCACCCGTTATCGTCGATACGAAACAACTCGAACAACGAAAGCCCGAGGCCGATCATGAGCAACGCCATCAGGAACGCCCCTCCCAGAACCGGCGCCAGCAACCTGCGGCGAGCCACGGGTTTCAAGTCGGCCTCACGGGCCGGCACGAGCACGAAGATGACCTGAAGCCCGAGATTCAAACCGAGCATCGCAAACCAGATCAGTGCACCCTCGGGATCGGCGCCCGTCACCGCTGGCAAGAGAACGAGCCCCAGAATCAGCAGGATGTAGAGGGAAAGGAGAATGAACCGCAGCTTGCGCATCTGGTCTTCGCCCTCGTCGAAACGACCAGTGTCATTTCGAACCCGCACGCCGCGCGTTTTGCAGGAACCAATGCAGGACCTGTCCTGCCGCTTGCGTACGGTCGATTGACGCGGTCGATGAGGCCGCCATGCAAGTGGCCGCCACTGTTACCTTGGCGTCGGCCGCGCCGCGCGCCAGGATAAACGTGAAACGGTCCTTCAGCAATTGCAGCGGATCGCACCCGCAGTTGGCGAAGCGGGAAGCTGATCGGCAGTGGCACGCAGGCCGGAGCAGAACCACATGGCTGCAGCGCTGACTGTGGGAGTTGCTGTTATGGAGGTGGACAAAGTGACCATCTACGACGAGCTCCGGAAGATGGGCTACGAATTCGACAACGAATACAGCAACAGCGAAGAGCGCACGGAAGTCTGGATCAACAGGAAGGCCGGGCTGGCTGTGCGGCTTGAGTGGTTTCACGCCGGGTGAACAGGATGAGCTGGGAAAGAGACTCGATGTCTTCCGAGCACCACGTAGTTGTGAGCGGTGCTCGGAGGTGGTCAGAATGAATGGGGAACACGTACGCAAGCAGGTCGATGAGTCAGTCGAGCAACTTATGCGGCATCTCGACCGGGGCCGTAGCGAGCAGATGAAAGCATACCTCTCAGCGATGGGCAGGTTCCACCGATACAGCTGGGGGAATGTGCTCTTGATTGCGATGCAACGGCCCGATGCAACGAGAGTTGCGGGCTACCAGACGTGGCGCAAGCTCGGCCGGCAGGTTAAGCGGGGCGAGCGAGGGCTTGCGATTCTTGCGCCCATTCTTCAACGGGTGCGGTCTTGTAGCGAGAAGGAAGATGATCCGGATCGAGTGTTCGAGAGTATTGCCGGCTTCAAGGCTGCTTATGTCTTCGACATCAGCCAGACAGACGGAAAGCCGCTGCCTGATTCCACGCATGTGCAAGGCGATGCGGGACAGTTGCTCGGCCAACTGAAGGCGTTCATTGCAGGACTGGGCATCGATCTGGGCTATTTCGATTCCTTCGGCGCTATAGACGGGGCATCCAGCGGCGGTGAGATCCGGATTCGGCGGGGCATGCCGACAGCTCGGGAGTTTTCGGTTGGCGTGCACGAGCTGGCCCACGAGTTGCTCCATCAGAATGGGGAGCAGAAGCCATCGAAGACAGTGCGCGAGACAGAGGCTGAGGCCGTGGCATTTGTCGTGTGTGAAGCCTTCGGCCTGGATGTGAACACGGCGGCGAGCGACTACATCGGGCTGTATGACGGCAAACGTGAGACGCTGGTTCAGTCGCTTGAGCGCATCCAGCGGACTGCTTCGAGGATTATCGACGGCGTTTCATCACAGCCCGCTGTAAAGGGTGCTGACAGGGCGGAGATGCCGGCTATTGTCGGGCAGGCTGCGTGAGGGATGGCGGGCGAGCACGCATCGCTGCACGTCGCGCTATGCACCCCACCCCAAGAGCGCTTCGGCCAGGCATTCCTCCGGCGTGCCTCCGGTGCAACCCGCTTCGTTTTCCGTGTCCCAGCACTCATCCGACCATTTGAAGAGCTGGAGGTGCCAGATTTCAGGATTGCCGGTCCAGACCATCCGGCCGAGAGGCGTGCGCCTGGCGCCGCCCTTCTTGGCAAACCGGGCGGCAACAAGCCCAGGCATGACCTCGAAAGGGCGCTCCATGGTTTCCAGGTACAGGTAGGCCTGCTGGGCGATTACCGCGAGGCTCGCAAGCTCTGCTTCAGCAGTCTGCTTGAAGGACTTGGTCAGTCGCCGCGTGGTTTCTTTGACCGCGTCCCGGGGTATGGTTGTCCTGCCGGGCGTTCCTGGCTTTCTTGCTCGTGCCATCGTGTGCACTGACGTTCGTCAGCCTCGCCTCCAACATGGTTTCTGTGTTTCCCGCTGATGCTGCCGAATCAATCCGGCTTACCGGCTCCGCTCTTCGCACGGCGGTGCCTCACGGCGTCGAGGTCACCACCGAACCAGCCACTATACTCTGGCCGCTGCTGGGGTCCATCGGTTGCCGTGAGAGGCTTCGGGAAAGCTTTCCATATTGCAGAGAATGCACGCGAAGGATGGCAGCCAGTCAATCGATCGAGCCTGGCTGCCATGCCGGGGGAGGAACGCAACATGGGAATTCAAGAACACACCATAACCTTCACGTTATGTGAGGGCGATTTCGAGATATCGATGAATCGCAAGCCGCGAAGCCAGCGGGAGTTCGACGACTGGGCGAAGCTGTGCGAGAAGGGCCTGGCCAACGGGCCACTTGACTGGGGCATCGTGTATGCCTGTGCCCGACAAGTGATGGGTGAGCCGTGCTGATGCGGGGTATGATTGTCTGCTGCTTCGGCGGTATCCTGAAGGTGCCCGTGGCGGACAGGCCGTCGCTGTGAGCGGTTCTCTGATGCCTTCCTTCTCGTGTGTCGTTCCTTCGATTAAGACGGGCAGGATCTGCGGAGCGCTGACTTCTATCCCGGTACGGCTTTCAAGGACCGGTCCCAACTCGGCAATGTCGATGGCTGCGAGAAATCGCATCAGCCAGTCCTCATCATCGAGCAGGAAGAGTAAGGCTAAGATCGTGGTCCGCAGGTTGCAGGCCATGGCCTCCTTCTGTGCGCCGTCCGGGCCCTCGACGATCAGCCGGCGTTTCCACCCGGGCGGCAGGAAGGGAAGATATCGGCGATGGGCCGGATGCGGCAGGTAACCACTGTGCGCCTGTACGACGGCGGGCAGCGCAGCCGTCGCGGCTGTTCTTACACGATCGTCGTCATCATCAAGACATGCCAGGAGGGGCCTGAAGGCGTAGCAGCAGTACCGGCTCATCTCCCCCAAATCCAATGCGGCAGCGCAGCGTTGCCTTGGATCTGGGCTTGTGAGTTGGTCAAGCCGTTCATATTCATTGAACCAGTCTGGATTCCTCGCCGTTTCGGCCGAAGGTGATTCGCTTTCGAGTATCTCCCGAATGCTCGCTCCCATCATTAGGTGCCTTGATTCAGCAGTCATGAGCCTGTCTTCGGCAGAGCGTTGCGAGTCACAATTGTGCAACGCCAAGCAGGCAGGTCTTGCAGTATGGTCGATCGGAGCCCAGGCTATCTCTCCTACGTCAGGTTCTCCGGGATCCGACTCGATCCATTGCGCCAGGCAAGCGCCTCCGCCACGGTCTTGCACGACGGATCGACACCCTCGACATGCCACAGCTCGGGGACCGACGGATTTAACATCTTCAGAAACGGACGACGGCGACTATCACCCAGATCCAGTTCCAGCAGTTCGTAGTCGCCCTGTTTGTCGATGGCCTCGGCCTTTAAGGTGTAGCAGATCCGTTCGATGCCGACTTTCCGGACGAACTCCGCTCGTACCTGGGCGTTGCCAATCTGGCGGATGCGTCTGGGATCAATCTGCTCGGCCGGCGTGGTCACCAGCCAGGTGGGAACGAATGTCCTGTTTATTACGCTCCATGTCCAGCCGTCGCGGAAGACGATAGCCGGGCCTTCTTCATTGTGCAATCGCCCGCTGACGTCCCAGTGAATCTCCGCCGGAGGCTCCGCGATCATCACGAAACGTGGGTGCATCCACCAGTACGCGGCTGAAAGCGCAAGCTCCTCGAGATCCCGAAGCAGACTCCGCGTCGCCGGGTCCAACTGGGGGACGGCTTGACAGCCGATGAGCGTACACAGATAACCGAACCGCCCCTGGTATCGGCTGAACACGCCGTCAAGCTCGCGGTAGAATACCCTGCCCCTATAAGGCTCATACTTCGCACGCGCTTTCTGCACCTCCTTGTCCCATCGCTCCATCTCCACCTCACTTAGATACATGCCCATCGCGCTGGGGATGGCGACCTCCCATGGTGGCGTGCCATTGAAGAACACCACGTCGGCCTGCCAATACGACAGGTACGGGCCGACAGCCTTTCGATAGGTGGTGTTGCGGGGATAGGTTTCACCGATGGCTTGGTCGACGGCTAGGCGGACCTGGTCATGCACGCTCTCCGATGTCTCGACGGAGCCCTGGACCTCCCCGAGTACCTCTACACCGCGATCCGCGAAAGCGTTGGCCGGTGCAACAACCCGGGATACCCATGCACGATACGTTGACCAATCGACCGCAGGGTGCGTCTTCGGCAATCGCACCGGTGCTCCGGTGGAAGCTGAAACGTACCCGCGGGTGCGAGGATCGAGTGGGTCCACAATATGGCTCTTAACGAGAGGTTTCTCGGCCGTTTCCAGCAAGAGTCTGAAAACATCCGCTTCGACGCCAAATTGATCTTCCGGCAGGCCCGTCCTCAACGCCGCCATGGCATACGCGAGCCGAAGCACGAGAGGCGACCGGACGAACACAACGGAAGGCTCAGGACAGCCGATGGCAGCATAGAGTCGTCTGACGGCCGCTCTCGCTCTGTCCTCGTCGGTCCGTATCGGAAAGAACTGAGCGGGTTCAAAACCGTTCTTGAGGAACTTATCGAAGTCCTTGCCCATGATAACGGTCGGCTGTCCCTGCACATGGCCGGTTTGGAGTGATCCCTTGTTGATCCAGTCGTGTACCTGGTCCTGGGTGACTCTCAGCAGGCCGGCCACCTGCGGGATTGTGAAATACCTCATGTGATCAGCTCCATGCTCCAGGCCCAGAGCAGAACGCGCGGGCACCTGCCCTGGCTTGTCAGCCACCTATCGACATAGGGTCAGTCCACAACCGTCCGCGCTTCCTCCCTGAAATGGTCATACTCCCGAACGATCCCGATTTCGTACTGGCCTGGAGGAACCAACTGCTCTTTATGTTCCTCATGAACAATGCGGGCGCCATGAGGCGCCCACAGAAAGCGCTTTCCGTAGTGGGAAGCAAGCACCGCCACCCCGTCGCCGAGGGCCACATGGGCGTGACCGGTCGCTTCGCCGCGGGCCAGTATGGTGTCGTCTTGAGGTTGCAGCCCCGGATGGGAAGGCAGCTCATCGACGGGCATCAGCAGCACATCCCCGTGCTGAAGGGTGATGCGGCGATCGGTCACATAATGGCGTTTGCAGAACTCGTCCGAAACAGCGTAATGGCTCATGATTGTTCTCCTGATGTGGGCGCCTTGCGATTCGCGCCGCTTGAGTCCGCCAAGCCTGTCGTGCCGTTGCTGTGAGCACAGCTCCAGTCGTTTTCGATCCGCCAGGCCAGCGCGTTCTCGACGGTACGGCATTCACGACCGACTCCTACGAAACGCCCGTGCTCGTGGAGCGGTGAGTCTATTCTTTTCAACAACGTCACGGCGTGTCCCTCGGGAAACGCCAGGGTCAGCAGTTCCAGGCCGTCCTGTGCGTCGATGGTTTCGATCCGCGCGGTGCGAGAGACTCTCTCGGCTCCAATTCTGCGAATCAGCTCGGCGTGGGCCGGCTCGCAAGGCAGATCGGCGAGCATGCGTGGCTCCAGTTGCTCGGCCGGCGTGCTCACCAGCCATTCGGGAACCGGAACGCTGTTGAGAACATAGACCGCAAGACCGTCGCGAAACTCGATAGCCGGCCCGTCCTCGCAATGCACCAGCCCTCTGGCGTTGAACAGGATCCGGGACGGCCGGTCACACAGAAACACGTGATCCGGGAAGGCAACAAACAGAGCCCCGGAGACAGACAGCTCGTGGAGGATTCGGCCGAGTTCACGGATCTCGTGCTTCGTGTCGACGGATCCAGCCACATCCCTTACCCAACAGGCCCACGACACCAGATCGTAGCAGGTCACCCATTCGGGATGGAAGCGAAACGCGGTGCAAAGCATGCCATACACCCGCGAGCACAAGTCAAGCCCGGGCCGGTCTCTGTAATCCATTGGCGCGAGGACAAAGAGATCTTCTTGGTGCGGCTGCCCTTCGCTGCCCGCTTGAGACAGTATGCGTTGTATCGCGTGACGGGTGCAGTAGCCGAACATTGATTCGTTGCAGTAGTTCGCCGAACCATCAGGGCCGGCGGCATCTCTGGCTTCTTGCGTCGCCCGGTGTCGCAATTCCTCCGTACCGCGGGGCGACACGGCCCAGCTGAACGCGGGAGTCGGCATGGACTCCAGGTGATAGAGGTCGGCCAGTGCCTTCTCGCACCTGCCACGGTCTGCCGGGCGGGGGGTCAGCACGGCCGATGAGAGCTTCTGGTAGAATCGCATGGTGTTCATGTGCCTTGGGCCTCCTACGTCAGACTGTCCGGAACCCGTGCTGATTCGTTCCGCCAAGCGAGAGCCTCCGCCACCGTGTTGCATGACGGGTGGACACCTTCAACGTGCCAGAGTTCGGGGACCGACGGATTGAGCATTTTCAAGAAGGGGCGACGGCGACGATCTCTCAGATTCAGGAGAAGCAGTTCATAATCGCCCTGTTTGTCGATGACCTTAGCCTGACATGCATGACAGATCCGCTCGATGCCGACCTTGCGGACGAATTCCGACCGCGCCTGGGAATTCCTGAAATCGAGAATGCGCCTGGGGTCAATCTGCTCGGCGGAGGTGGTCGCCAGCCACTCGGGAACGATCGTGCCGTTCAGGGCAAACGCCCTCCAGCCGTCGCTGAACGCAAAGGCTGGGCCGGTGGCGTTGTGTAAGTAACCCTCGGCGTTCCAGTGTATTTCTTGCGGCGGGTCCGAGATCATCACAAAACGCGGGTGCATCCACCAGTACGCGGCTGAAAGCGCAAGCTCCTCGAGATCCCGAAGCAGGGTAAGTTCCGACGGGTCTAGCTGGCTGGTGTCTCGGGCTGCACCTAACTCGCACAGAAGGTCCAAGTCGTGCCACTGACGGCTGTATACTCCGTGTAACTCACGGTAAGTGACCGTCTTCCTGTACTTGTCGTATTTTCGGAATTCCCGTTCTTCCTCTTCTTCTATTGACGGTGCAACACAGCGCACCCATAAAGGAGGCCCGATGCGTTCCCACGGTGGTTGATGATGAAAGAACACGACACCTGATTGCCAATCCGACACCCAGTACTCCTTGACTGCGCTCCGATAGGTGGTCTCAGCGGAATACGTTTTTCCTACGGCCTGTGCGACTGCCTGTCGGATCTGATCATTGATGATGTCACGAACACTGAGTGGCGTCACCTCCTCCACCAGGCCGAATACCGCGTGGTCGATAAGTTGGTTGATGGGTTCAATGATCCGGTGCACCCAAGGATCATGGATCTGCACTTCACCGTGATGGCCGTGTCGGGCGATCGACGAAGCCTGCGAGTCTCGCACCCAGGGAGGATCCCACGAATTTGGCTTGAGACACCCTTTCAGCACTCCGCGCTTCGCCCAATCGGGTCTGGCGATCGGTATGGGTAGCCCGAACAACTCCCAATCGGGTCTGCCGATCGGTATGGGTAGCCCGAACAACTCCATCTCGGCACGGCACGGATTTCTTCTTGAACCGGTCATCAACGCAGCCATCGCGTACGCCAACCGAAGAGCCGGTGGCGATTGTAGGAACACAACAGGAGGCTCAGGCCAGCCAACCGCGGCATAGAGGCGTTTCACAGCTGCGGCGGTTCTGTCTTGGTCGGTCGGCACCCCAAAGAAATCTCTCTGATCGAGACGCCACGCGACGAAGGCATCGAAGTCCTCTGGAGCGATCGCGGCGGGTCTTCCCTGATCGTATCGGGCTCGCAGCGACCCTTTAGCGATCCAATCGTGCACTTGGTCTTCGGTGGCTCTCAATCTGCATGCTGCCTGCCTGATCGAATAATGCTTCGACATCATCTCAACCCTCATTGTGCCGGGCCAGTTCATGCCGGATCGCCAACAGCACTGTCGGCAAATGCTGAATTCGTACCAGCGAAAACACGTACGAGAGAACCTCGTTGCTGATTCGGTCCTCATGGTGAAGCCTGATTATCCTGCTCCTCGATCTCAATATCCGATAAGAATGTGCCCGAAGGCAAATCGAATTCCGATATTTCCGTCGATTTTTTCGATGCCAAAGGCCTTTGTTCGGGCTCGAACCCTCCGCATGACCCGGAAAATAGACAATCATCTTGCCTTGGTCCGGATTTCGTATTGTATATTCCGTATTGAGTGCGAGGAGGTGTTCCTTCGGAAGTCACCGCCCGCTGTTCTGCAGACCAGCCCGCAAACCCGGCTATGCCCGGACGATGGAGTAAGCCCAATCTCCGGGGCCGGGCCCGAAGGATCAATGTGATGGCATCCAGTGAACGAGCCCCCATCGGCCCCCGAAACCCATCCGGCAACTCTCTGTACCAGGCCGCTCAGTGTGGCGACGTTCGACGTGTCGAAGCTCTGCTCGACAGCGGCGAAGACGTGAACGAACGATTCAAGGGTGGCCATACGGCGCTGTTTGCGGCGCTGGCTGAAGAAGGACCCGTCCACGAAGCGGTGGCCCGGCTGCTGATCGAGCGAGGAGCCGATGTCCAGGTCTGGGGCTATGAGTCCGACACACCGCTTCATTACGCAGCCTGGCGTGGGCACACCTGTGCGGTGGCGGAATTGCTGGCCCGCGACGCGGATCCCGACGCTGCGGACATGGACGGCGTCACGCCACTTCATCTGGCGACCGGGGCCGGGAATGCGGAGACGGCCATGCTGCTGGCCGGCCGGAGCGCCCGAATCAATGCCGTCAGCAATGACGGACGCAGCGCCCTGTACCGGGCGGTGGAGCAAGGACACCGCGAGATCATCAGCGCCCTGCGGATGCTCGGTGCAGATGTAAACGCCCGCGGATGCATCGAGTACATCCGCCATAAGGACGTCTGGTGGGAAACGAGCGGGCTGCACGTAGCAGTCTACCGCGACCAGCACGAGGTGGCGGCGTACTACATCTGCAAAGGAGCCGATATCAACAGCCGGACCGCGGAGGGCCTGACTCCGTTACACCTTGCGGCCATTGTCCAGCACCCTGCAATGCTGTGCTTGCTGATCGACAACGGCGCGGATGTGAACGAAACGGACAACGACGGCAACACGCCGCTGCACGCACTGTCTCTGAATCCGGCATGTCGGATACGCCGAGGGCATGGTGTCGCCGAGGCAATCTGCGAACAGGGCGCGAAGTCCGGCTTACGCGACGCAAGTGGCCGCACGGCTCTGGAACTCGCAGGGGCAATCGATGACGATCAGCGTGAGAGCAGACTGATCGCCGTGCTGAAGGCATATGCCCGGAGTGGTGGGAGATAACGGCCGACGCATCGGCTACAATACCTTGCAGGACGTTTCACGGATCAGGGAGGCCTGCCACACCATGGATACCTCGCTCGACAGCCGGCTGCAGAAAGAGGCAACATGCCAACCGGGCCAAGCCCACTCTGTCACCTTCGAGGTCGATGAGGTTACGCCGGCCTCGGAACCGCTTTCCGAGTGCAAGATGCCGGCGGCGTTGCACCGGCTCGCCGGAGTACGGCCCGAGGCCTGCAGCGATCCACATGAATCCGTCATCGGCGTCGGTCAGAACGCCCTTGTGCGGGCTGCCCATTGTGCTTATGCCGACCATCGGCCGCTGGTCCTGTCTCCCGACATGATCTGGCTGACGATTGTGCAGGGCCTGGCTGAACACGTTGAGGACAACGCCGAGGAGCTTCGGCATCTGTTCGTTTCGCACGCGGGCAGGCAGAGACTCGTCATCCGCGAAGACCGCTTCCGCAAGGGGGATCCCGCCAATCCGTGGCCTGTGATGTTCTCCACGTTCAGTGATATGGTCCGTAGCCACATCGGCGACGAGATGCATTCGTGGCTGGTGGCGGACTTCAGCACGACCGGGCCGGTCGAACGGGCGGCCAGCGAAATCGCCCTCCTGGATGTCGTCAAGCCCTTCTTCGAGTACGAGATGATGACGATCTGCGGGATTCCCCGCGTCACGCTTGAAGGCACGGTGGAGGACTGGCGCCGACTTGTTTCCAAGGCCCGGCGGCTGGAGCAGTTCAGCCTGGACTTCTGGACCTGCCACCTTGTGCCCATTTGTGAGCAATTCGCCCGAGCGGCCGCCGGCGACGTGGACCTTGCCCATTGGCAGAGCCTGTACAAGGTGCGACGCGAGTATTCCAGGAATCTCATCAGCGGCTGGATCTGCAAGCTGTTCCCGTACATTCATGAGGCAGCCCCCGCCCTGGCCAGGAACGCCAAGGGCCAGACCATCATCAGTTACCGGAGGCTTAGTACAGCGAGTCCGGTATCGAAACGACGCAACCCGATGCTCGCGCTCGAGCCGCAAGATCATGGCTTCCCGGGGCCAGGCGACCGCGAGCTCGACTTGAAACGGACTCTGGCCGTTATGGCTGCCGAAGGCCTTGTGGCTGAGACAGGCGCGGAGGGCCTTGAGTCCAACGGCGGCGCGCGGGCCAGGCCAAGCCTGACGATGGACGTCCTGCCGCTGGGTTTTTCTCGTGTACCATTCGGCTGGACAGTGATGACCGACAACGGGAAGGCGGATATCCCCATGGAGTTCATGGCGGGCCTGCTGGCCATTAGGCAGGACCGTAACAGCCTGGCGTTGCGGCCCAAGATCGGCTGGGCGGTGTGTGAGCAAGGTAGCAGGTACCCAGCCGGCAGCAATCTCCTGAGGCAATGACAGCTATGACGAAACAGCCCATTCGCATCTTCATCGCCGACTCGAACGGACTCATGCGTGATGCGCTACGTCTGGACCTCGAGAAGGATGCCGGCATCAAGGTCGTCGGAGCGGCGAGTACCTTTGATGAGATGGCGCGCTCAGCGGCTTCATCCAACCCCGATGTTGTCGTGACCAGTGTCGCAGGCTCCAAGCCGAAGGAAATGAGCTGCTTCGAAGCGATCGGGCACGTTCGGCAACTCAGTCCGGCGACGAAGTTCATCATCTTCACGGCCTTTCCCCCCAGCGTCTACCTCGAGCAAGCGCTTGCGGCGCGGGTAGATGGCTGTGTCACGAAAGGGCCTTCCAGCGTATTCCTCGCCGACGCTATTCGCGATGTTGTTCGGGGACGATTGTACTTTGACCTGGCGGTCAGCCGGTGGCTCGAGCCCACCGACGACTACGTCCGCATGAAGGCGGAGCCTACACGGATACCGAGTTCACTAACCCCCGAAGAGGCCAAGCTGCTCGGTGTGCTGTCCGCGCGACGGGATCCAGGCACGTCGCGCCATTTCGCAGATGTTCCGCCGCTGGAGATTGACGCGCGAATCACCGCGCTGTTGGACAAGCTCGGCTTCCATGAACTCGACCGGCTGCGGGAATATGCCAATCGGGAATGGTGCGTCGATTGGTGATCATCGCGACGTACCCCAGCCGCCAGCCGATACGAATCAAGTAACTTTTTCTTGAAACGGACTGAGGCAGATGTCGAACGGCAACGGGAGGCGAATGGCGGGCAGGCCAGAAGACCAATGTATTGAATAGGCAGAACCAATACGACTTTGAAGGGCGATTGAGGTACCATGTACTTGAGTGGTGCCTGAGCGGTTAAGGCAATCCGGCCGATTCACGATGCAATTGAGAGCGAGCACAGCTTCACAAAGGGGCATAAACGGTGTCAGACCATTTCCGAGCGATCGGGTTCAACGTTGATAGCGACGAATCGTTCTTCGAACTCATGCTACGAGCCGCGAACGAAGGGGAGTCATTCCAATCTCCCGCGGGCCTGTGCGCGCGCTGGGCTCCAGGTGAGAGGGTCGAACTCTGGCCCCAGGCAATGAAGGATGGCAGGATCTGCGGTGGTAATCCATACTTTGAAGCGAGCACCAATGTCGCAATTGAGCAAATCAGTTTCGTTCCCTGCCCGGTCCCCGAGTTGACCATGGAGGGCAGCGTAGACGGTGTCTTCACAGCCGGGCCGGCCGGGAGCGATGGTGAAGGGCTGCGCGTCATGTTCTGTGCACCGGACTACGGCCTGGCCAGCGATCTTGTTCCCGAAGGCGGACGCGTGCTGGTCCAACTCGCTGCCTTTGCCCATCACATGCGGTGCGAGGACATCGAATCGGAGTTCGTTCCGACCTGGTGGTTCAAAGGTAGTCCCGGTCTAGATTTCGGTCCGGACGGCAGGACCGAAGTGCCGGACCCGCCGCGTCCGATCGTGGCCTTCTCCGGGCGAATCAATGGTTACCAGCGACGGGCGAACCCGGTCACCGGCCTGCTTTTCGAGCACATGCGCGTCGAGACATGCATTGGAGAAGTCGATGTGGTTGCTGCCCCTGACAGCGTCGATGGGCAGATCGAGCCGGGCAGGATGGCGCTGGGTGAGTTCTGGCTGACCGGCCGGATTGTTGGTGGCGAAACAGGGATGTTTGCGTGATGCTCGTGGTATGAATTCGCTCCTGCACATCTGTTCGGCAGTAAGGAAGTGGGATGCCAAATCAGTATCTCGCATCTCCGGACGGGCCGGTCGACGTACGGTGAGGAAGCAACCATGGCTGATCCTTCGGCCCCGATGATCGCGGTGGATGCCGATCGCAGGATGCGTATCAACAGCCGTCACGCGCAAACCGTTGATCCAGACGATCTCCATGACGAGATCGAACTGATCGAGCAGCTCGCCAATCAGGACCCGAAGCTACGCGGCGAAGCTATCGTCCACCTTCACGAAATACGTCATCGTTGCTGCTGGGCTTTCCATCCGCTTCTGTCCATGCTTGATGACGAGGATAGTCGTGTGAGGGCCCTGGCCGCCCTGGTCTTGTGTAAGGTTGTACGAAGCCCGGCAGGATACCTACCGCCGCCGAGTGAAAGGCCTGAGCTCTTGTTCCGAGCGCCTGGCTGGCGGTGGAAACTCCTTCGCGACGGCCCTTCCGAGGATCAGCAGAAGGCGTTTGCATGCAACCTGCGAACAACAGCCATTGCGATGATGTACTTGATGGACGACGAGGATCAATTGGTCAGATCCGCAGCTGCCGTCAGCATTCATGAACTCGCTTGCGTTTCTGAGCTGGCGCGATTTCTTGCGTGACGCCAGACATCCTTCCTGACCGAGCGAATCGGAGTGACCAACTCCTGACCAACTCGCATCAGATCCGAGGTCGCGTGTCTCTCGCAATCCGAGCCCCGCCAAGAACCTGCGAACGGCTTTTCCGAGGTGAAGTCATCCCTCCGACCAGCCTGGCTGGTCGGCAGTCGTCCATCCCGGTCATGACTCCCAGCTCAACAGTCTGGACATCGTCCGGGCGTTCGAGAACGTGAACGGATTGGACCGGGACGGCGAGCCGCTCTGGCAGCCGATTTCGACGAGTATTCTGGCTGAAGAGATTTCGGCGAAGACTCCCCGCCGGCGCTGGTTGTCGCGCGAGCGCCGCCGGGAACGCTGCTCTTGCATCTTTTTGACGACGTAGCATGTGTCGAGTCTGTAACGCACGCCCACCGCCTCTTCCCATGGTTGAGAAGAGGCGGTTTGCGAAGACAGGTCGTCTCGGAGGTGGTGCAAATGGCACCTTTGAAGAAGTTCAGCGCGGGAAGCATCTCCTGTGCGATCTGGGAAAACCCAACCACGGTGAACGGACAGAAGGTCAATATCCTGAAAGCGACCGTGGAGCGAAGATACAAAGACAGCGACGGGCAGTGGAAGAGCTCGGGCAGCTTCAGCAGGAACGAGATTCCGCTGGTTCAGTATGTGCTTGGCAAGGCCTTCGAGGCCATCATCGAGGAAAGCAGGAACGGCGACAACAACGTGGAAGTCGAAACAGTGAGGTAGAGAGCCCATGGCGGTTCCTGATTTGCAGGGAACCGCTCACGGCTTTCCCGGAGGTGTTCGACATGAAGGAAATGATGCAGCACTCGACGAGGATCCTCGAGGCTCAGTACAGGCGCGAGATCGAGCGGGCGATCGACAACGTGAAGCGCACGGCCTGGGACAAATGGTTCAGAAGGGAGTGGTACAAGGCTGGCGCGAGGAGGAGATGGGCGACGAGGAAGAAGAGCGGGCGGCAGGCTGCGGCACGATGACGTATGTCTGGAATGCCGAGAATCGGCTCGTCGAGGCGTTACCGACGAGCCCGGCTTCCGGTGACGTCATGGTGCGGTTCGCGTATGATTAGGTGGGCTGGCGGGGCCGCAGGTGCCGACGGAATCGTTCTGAGATGTGGGTGGCTGGACGGAATCTGATGAGAATCCTGATCCTGGCAGATATCGACGACTTCCACTGGAAGCATGGCCCCGGCCAAGCTGACATGGTGCTGTCCTGTGGGGACGTGGCAGACGCAGTGATTCTCGAAGCGGCGGAGGCCCACGGGTGCCAGGCCATATTCGCCGTCAAAGGGAACCATGACAGTAATGCTGCGTTCCCCGCTCCCATTGCCGACCTGCACCTCCAGACGCGCCAGCACGGCGGCCTGATGCTCGGTGGGCTGAACGGCTCATGGCGCTACAAGCCCCGCGGGCACTTCCTGTACGATCAGTCGGAGGTCGAAGCGTTCCTGAATGCCTTCCCGCCGGTTGATCTCTTCCTGTCGCACAATTCGCCAAGAGGCGTTCATGACAAGAAAGACGAGGTCCACTACGGCTTCGACGGCCTGACGTCGTACATCGCAAGGGCGAAACCCCGGATGGTCATCCACGGACACCAGCACGTTGATACCGAGACCGAGGTGCACGACACCAGGGTCGTCGGCGTGTATGGTCACCGAATGATCGTGGTCTGAAGCTTGCTACCGGCGACCTTGAGGTGAAGATGAAGATCGCCTGCCCTGTCGTGGAAGGGCGGGTTCGCAAGGAACTGTTGTGAACGCTTTGATTCCGGGTGCGCGGCAAGATCAGCGGAAGGTGGAAGGCTATTCGTGGGGGGCTGCACCGCTGCGGCCCACGCAGACCCGCCAACTTAAAGCTTTTCCCTGCGGGCCGGCCTGACGACCTGAAGCTATAAGAGCGGGTCCGCTCACGGGGCCTTCGCTTAGGGTATTGGTCGGGTCGCTTCACGTTGTGGGCGACCCGCCAAAGAGCGGACGCACCGGAGGTGCTCAAGATGAAGATGAGCAACGTAGATGAAGGTTGTGAGGTTGTAGATGTGCCTGTCTCGGCCTTGCTGAGCGAAGAGCGAAAGAACAGGTATGGCTCCGTGGCCTGGCTTGAGGACGACGAGTTGGCGTCTCCCGAGGAGCTTGAGCGGCAGGTCGTGCTGCAGGAGTGGGGGCCCATTCTGTCGCTGCCGGTTCGCGGGAATCGAAGCGGATTGCGGCCGAGCGTAGATGAGGATGGCCGGGTTGATTTCGGGGCGTTTGCGACGGTGGATTTCGAGCGGAGCATGCCGGAGTTCGACAAGGCCCGCTACAAGGCAGACAAGCTGCGTGAGGAGCTTCGTGATGCATTGATTCAGCTGAGCGTCATCCGGTACAGGCTGACGAAGGGGCAGCTCAAGGTGCTGAAATACCTCCGCATGGGCGTGCTTGGCTTCGACGCCATTGAGGACGTCGAGACAAGGCAGGTCGGCAGGCTGTACCTGCGGGCATTGCGGCTGCAGAAGGAGATACGGGAGCTTCGGGATGCGAGCTGGCAACGTCGCCGAAGGGAGCTTGGGGAGGTGCTCGGATGAGACCTCCAAAGCAATGGCGGGAGCCGACCAACCAGGCCTGCCTGCCGGTCGTGCGGCGAGGGGGCATCGAATATGTCTATGATGCCCGGCTCGGGCAGCTGCGGCGGCTGGATGAGCCGCGGAAGGTCATCGAGGTGGAGTAGGCTGTCGGCGTTACGTTGTCGCAGCGTTGAATGCGTCGCATTGGTGGGCGTTCACTGCGTTCAGCCCCCCGTCCGCGGCCTCTTTGAGTCCGCGGCGGTGCAGTAGGGCTGCGGGTGCTTCCGGCCGGGCTGTGCGTGGGGTAATGTCGCCGCCTTGATGCATGCGGGCAGGGCGGCTTCGTGAGGGTGTTAGGCGGTGCGGACGCAACTCCCCGGGGCGTGGCTCAGGAGCAGGCCACGCCCGGGTCGTCATTCTCAGATGCCGGCTCGGTAGAAGGTGCTTCCTCGCAATGATGTCGGCCGCTTGCTGCAATCTGGAAGGCGGCGGGGTTGCGGCGTTATGGGCGGCCTTTCGGGAACCGCGGTTGTTTTCAAGGTTCGGCAGAGGCGTGCGCAGAGCGGAGCTGTCGGCGGTCTCTTCAGAGTACGTGGAAGATATGAGGAAGGGACGGATTCGGGGTGTGGGAAGTCTGCGCGGGTTTGTGTGAGTGGAGTTGTCGCGTCGGTTTGTGGGGATGCGTTGATGAATCCTGTCGGATTCATGGGCGGGCATTCCGCTTCGCTCCAGCCCACCGGTCCGCGGGCGCTGACGCGCCCGCGGCGGAGCCTGACGGCTCCTGCGTGTGCGGGTCGTGGTGCGATGGTTGATGGCATCGGCGATGGATAGAAGGTGCTGTGAGTGTGCGGTTGAGGCAGGGATCGGGGCTTCGTGAGAATCAGGGGGCGAGAGGCTGAGAACTGCTGTGTTTTCAGTGGGTTAGATTTGAGGCTATGAGGATATACCTATAGTAAGAGCCTCAGAGCCTGAAGCCTCAGGAATGCGCTGTATGAGAAGCCGGGCAATCCGCTCGCGCGTCGAGGCAGGCTTCGGCCAGCCATTTCTCGAATTCCAGCGCCGCCAGGATCGCTTCCTTCTCTTCCGACGCGGCTCTTGCAAACTCGCCGGCCAGGAACTCGGCTTCGGCTCGAGCCTGCCGGTGGACTCGCTTGAGAATGACGTCTTTCACGTTCATGGTATCACCTCAGGATGGGGTAAGCGGCTGGCGTTTAAAAAGGCTGCGCTTGTACCGGCTCGCGACTCTTATCGTGGTCACTACTGTACCGTGGCGAAAACCGAAAAGCTTAAAAAGACAGGCTCATTTACCCCCTTCCAGTAGACACTTTGGAGGTGGCAAATGCACGCGAACAATCCCTACATGCTTCTCGCAACGAACGGGCCGTACGTACCATATTTCTATCAGGCAGGTCTCTATCTGCGGTACAACATGCCGACGGCTCGCGCTCCCGGGCAGTATCGTGCCGCCGCCTCCAGCTATGACTTCTCATCCGTCCGGCCGCTCTGGCACGACCGAAACTCCATCCAGACGGTCGAGGACGTAATCGCCCGCGGCTACTTCGCCGTACCGCGGTCGGATCCGATCGCAGCGATCATCACGGACAAACAGCACACGTCACGGCTCGGTCTGGATGACGTGATCCACCAGGCCCAAGGCCGCCTCGCGCTGTACCAGGCGAACATGCAGGAGCTCGAGGAATCGATATGCGAGGCCAACAACGCTGTACATCGGCAGGTGGCCGATCAGGGTAGACCCGCGGACAACCGCCAGCAGTATTCGACCAACAAGCAAGTCCAGAAACTCTACGAACAGAAGCGCATGGAACGCGTCAATCTGTGGCGCGACGTGTCCCGCTTGAGGCTCGTCTTGCCGGAGCAGGCACAGAACTACCTGGCCGCGTATCGTAAGGCAATCGCACTACGGAGCTATGGCGGTGGTGTCCTGTGATCACACGTGTGCAGGAGCTTTGCCGAAAGCTCAAGCCCGTGCTCGGCAGGCGAGTTGACGGCCTCTGGGCAGCCTATCTGGCGGACTCCGATCCCGGCGGCAAAGCCGATATCGAGCAGACATTGGAACTGCTGGCCGGCAAGCATCTGGGCCAGAGCTACGAGCCGGACCGCGCTCCGTTCCCGCCGCCATCCAAGACATCCGCGACAGCCGGCGAGATCGAAATCGGCACCGTCGCATACGGCAACCGCGGCCTCTATCCGTTCCGACTCAAGGCCAGCCGGTTGAAGGAACACATCCTGGTTGCGGGCCGAAGCGGATCCGGGAAGACCAATCTTACGTTCGTCCTGGCGCGTAACATCATGAAACACGGCATCAAGATTCTTGCGATGGACTGGAAACGCGGCTACCGCGACCTGCTCACGCTGCACCCTGATCTTCGCATCTATACCGTCGGCCGGGACGTCGCTCCGTTCCGCTTCAACCCGCTGATTCCGCCGCCCGGCTGCGAGCCGCACGTGTGGATCAAACTCGTTGTGGACGTGATCGCAAATGCCTACCTGGGCGGCGAGGGCGTCATCAGTCTGCTCGTTGCCGGCCTCGAACATCTGTACGCCGCCGCCGGTGCGTTCGATACGATGAATCCCCGCTGGCCGACTGTTCAGGATCTCCTCGCCTGGCTGAGAACCGTCAAGCTCAAAGGCCGAGCGGCGATGTGGCAGGCCTCGGCCGAACGAATCCTGCTGGCCATGATCTACGGCGAGTTCGGTGCTGTCCTGCACACGCTCGACAACGGCCATGTCCAGCACCTGTTGGACCACAACGTGATCCTCGAGATGGACGGCCTCCCGAGTTCCTCGGACCGGACGATGTTCTCCGAAGCACTGACGCTGTACCTCTATCGCTATCGGCTGGCCCAGGGCCCGAGACGGGACTTAACGAACACTCTGATTTTGGAAGAGGCCCACAATCTGCTCCTGGCAAAGCAGGCCGGCGCGAAGGAATCCGTGCTCGAAACGTCCATCCGAATGGTTCGCCAGTACGGCCTCGGCTACGTCTTTGTCGATCAGTCGGCCTCGCTATTGAGCAAGGTCGCGTTCGCCAATTCCTATGCAACGCTCGCGCTCAGCCAAAAGCTTCGGGCTGATGTCCAGGCGATCTCCGGCGCAATGAACCTTACAGAAGAGCAGCGGGATTCGCTGAGCACACTGCCGGTCGGCACGGCCGTCGTTCGCCTGGCGGATGAGCATCCCGAACCGTTCCTCGTACGCGTGCCCCTGTGCCCGATCCAGGAGGGCTCCATCTCCGATTCGCAGATCCGGGAGCAGATGGTCGCTTATCTCGCCGAGTCCGCGCCGAATAGGGCCGCTCCAATGATCCCGCCGGCTGTTCCGGCGATTCCACAACCCGATAAGAAAGGTGAAACCAAAATGAGAATAACTGAAACATCCCCCCCACCATCCCCCGAAGAATCGACAGCGAGAGCAGGACAATCAATAGTCGATCCTGGCCCCGGACCACCACGGGAAACGCTATCGCGGGACGCGATTCGTTTCCTGGCTGATGTCGCCGCCCGGCCGCTATCGACAACAGTATCGAGATATCAACGACTGAATCTCTCCCGCCGTCGCGGCAACGCGATCCGCCAGGATCTCGCCACTGCCGGGGTTATTGAAGCCGTTCCCCTCGCCACCCGCAGCGGCCAGGTCATGCTCTATCAGCTGACTGATCATGGCCGTTCGGTTTGTGAATCGGTCGGTATCGATCCCGGCCCGCCGTCGCGCGAGAGCCTGGAACACCGCTACTGGGTCACCCGTGCCGCCGAGCACTTTGATCGCCAGGGATACGAGATCTCGCATGAGTATCCAATCCCCGGCGATGGCTTCGTCGACGTCGTCGCCGTACGCCCCGGTCAGCGCCTGGCCCTCGAGATCGAGACCGGCAAGTCCGACATCAAGGCCAATCTGGCGAAGCTCCAGGGTGCCGGTTTCGATGGTATCGTGCTGCTGGCTACGTCCGCGTCGGCCGTGAGCGCTTGCCACAAGGTGCTCGAGAAGGCGGACCTCGGAAAGGACCCGCGCGTCGAGCTGATGACTTGGCTGGATGTCTGAGCACAGCGTATGATGTCCCCGGCGCTGTCATAGCAGGAGAGAACGCGATGGCCCAATACACTCCTCCGGTCGCGCGAACTGTCTATCGACTGAAGGTCACGCTGCGCGAAGTATCGCCGCCCGTTTGGCGTCGCATCGAGATCCCGGCCAGCACGTATCTCGATGACCTGCACCTGATGATTCAGGCGGCGATGGGCTGGGAGAACTTCCACCTTCACAAGTTCGTGATCAACGGTTGCGACTACGGCGAACCGGATCCCGACTACGATGACCCGCCGATGGAAGCCGGATCGCAATACACCCTTCGGCAACTGTTGCGTCGTGCAGGAAGTCGGTTCGTCTATGAATACGACTTCGGCGACGGCTGGATCCATGACGTCCTGCTGGAGAAGATCGTAGCGCCTGCGCCTGGTGTGATCTATCCGGTCTGCGTGGCCGGCGAACGGGCCTGTCCGCCGGAGGACTGTGGCGGCCCCTGGGGCTATGGCGAGCTTCTCAAGATCGTCACCAACCCCATGCATGATGATTACGATGGCTTTGTCGAATGGCTCGGCGGCGAGTTCGATCCGGCGGTGTTCGACATCGACGAAGCCAACGGCCTGCTGGAAGACTACAGGGCGATGGATGCCGAAAACTGGTGAGAGAATCCCCTGCGCTGCCGTCGTTCAACAATGATGATCAGACGCCGTAGGGCTGCGTTGCGGTAAGATATCCTTGCGGATCCGGCGCCTCTCTTCCCGCTGCTTCGATCTTTCCGTACAGCCGATCAGGCCAACACGGCCTGGTCAGGTCCGTCGGATACACGAACAGGGCTGGTATGGCGTTTTGCGCATAGGTGTCCTGCTTGTGGCGAATGCCGGCAGCATAGTCGGGCACGTCCATCATGCCCGCGTACTCGATGACGAGACCGGCGTAGCCGGGCAGCGAAAAATCCGGATGCCAGAGGCGATGCCGATCACGATCATAGACGAGCGTGGGCTGCTCGTAGAAGAATGGGATGCCGTAGCGATCAAGCAGTCGGCCGACCTGCGCCTCCCCGCGCGAGCGATAAGGCGGTTCGAGCGCGGCAAGAATCGCTTCGAGTGCGGGATCGGGCTCGAAGCTCATGCATGGCTCACCTGCTGAGCGTGCTTCGCGGCCTCGTGGGCCATCGCCATCAGGTTCTTTTCGGTGCGATCGATCAACTTGAAGAGCTTCTCGTTGTGATGCTGGAGCTTGTTGGCCTTTCCGAGAACGTCTGACAGAGCCTGATGGTTGTTTGCCTGGAGATCAGCCTGGGCCTGGCGGGTCAGATTGCGCATCCTGAGCTCATTCTCGGCTACGGACTTATCGAGGCGCTCGAGCCGTTGATCGAGTTCCAATTCCGCGTAGCGGGCGATCAGCTCTTGAGAAGCTTGCCGTTTCGCGACGGCCGGCAGGGCCTGGATGTGCTGTGTGATTTCCGCAATCCGCGCGACGTGGCCCTTGCGTACGAAGTGGGCCTTGGCCCGCAGCCGGGCCATGCGTTCGGTCAGCCAGCCTTCAGCCGGCAGCATGCGCTTGAGCTGCAGCATGATGTCCTGCGCGTCCTCGGGGTGCTCATGCAGGTGACGTGCTTCATGTTTGAGATGCCGCAGGCCGCGGCCAAGCCGCTTCGAGACCCGGCGGTTCTTTCGAAGGTCGGACATATCGTGACGGGCATCGGCCAGATCGGACCAGCCATGGAGTGCATGCGCGAGATGGCCGCGGCGATGCAGCAGGAACGCAAGGATGCCGACGATCAGCGTAGTGGTGATGATCGACTGGACGATCTGCCGGTCCACGGGCCAGTCCAGGCCGAGCGTCCAGCCAACGATCAGGCTGGCGCCGAGGGCGATGCCGGCGCCGGCCCAGGACCCGCCGATACCCTTGATGGCCTGGTACATCACGCCGGCGAGAATGATGACCGCAAAGCCCGCGGCGATCGGCCCGAGGCTCAGGACCGAATAGCCGTTGACCTGTTCCCACCAGACCAGACCGCCGGCGAGCGCCAGCCCCAGCGCGGCGGACATCGCGACGGCCGGCCGCTGCTGTTCAAAGCGACGGCTGAGCACGGCGTAGACTACGGATGTGAAGAACGCGAAAGCGAGGAGGAAGTCGGGAAGGAAGCTGTCGAACCATTCGAAGGCGCCAAAGCCGCCAAGCCAGGGGAAGTGTGCCATGCATGGCTGTGCGGGGCCCGGAGTTTATAAAGGTTACGGTGGGCAGCAGAGGTGGTAGGCTATTCCCATTGGCTCGGCGTTCTCCCGATTCTGGCAGGCATACGCCTGCTCGGTCCGCACGGCTGACGGGAGCAAGGACGATGGGCAAACGCGCCAGGAGCGATCTGCGAAAGGCGTTCGGCCGGGACGAGAACGGCTTCATCGACATCCCCCTGACTATCAGCAACGTGACGGTGGCGCGCCTCATCCACGGGAACGAGATGGGCTGCAGCCGCTGTTTCCCGCACGGCCAGGAGACCCACAATTCGTCGGATAAGAAAGCCCGCCGGTCGTGGAAGCGCTTCCGCCGAACGCAGCACAAACCGAAGGACGTCTGATGGGGATGCCAGTCAAGGTGGCCTGGCGGCTTCCCGGGCCGCTCGCGGCCGGAATGGTCGCCCGCCGGGACGGCGGAGCAAGATAGAGCGGGGCTTGAAAGCGACGTCCCAACTCGGTATTATGCCAGGATGGCGCCGCCGGCGCTGCCGTGGTTGAGGAATGCGGGTATGAAGCGCCCTTCTGACCTGTTTGCCGATGGCTTCGTGTGCCACTGCTCCGCGAGCAGTGAGGTCTTTGCAGACACTGCCGACACGGCGGTGGCACACGGAAAGTTGCTGTTGGCTCGCACATCTCGAATGGAACGGTTCTGGCCCGGCCGGCTTGGCTGGTCGGCGGAATGAACAGGAGGCATGTGATGCGGATGAAGATCCTTTCCGGTCTTTGGGCATGGACGATCCTTACGGCGCTGGCGGCTACCGCGGCCGGTCCCGCAACCCGTTGCAGGTGAAACGTCGGCTGTACGCCTCGTGGACGATGTCGGTGAGGAATGCGAACGCCAGGAAGAAGTCGGTAGGAGGGTGTCCAGAAGGTTGGCGAAATCGCCATGAGGGAAGGGGTTTGCGAGGGCCATGAGCTCCTCACGGAATCCGTTCTATATGGATGTTGCGGCTGTCAGGAGATGCGGGCGGAAAGCTGTCTTCAGAAGGAGGATGATGCCGGTTCCTGCTCGCGTTATGATAGCGGAATTGTGCCTCGAATCCGAGCGTGGAACAGTGGGAAATGGAGCGATGATCTGGCCGCAGTTAAGCAATGCCGGGCTCGATGGTGGACTTGGTCGATCATTTAGGGCATCACGTTGAAGAGTTATTTTCCACTGGCTCGCACATTCGACATGTAGGCTTCATGAGGAGTGATGAGATGACGTACCACAGGGTCAAACCGGCCTGTGCCTTTGCGATGTCTATCTTCAGCATTTGTTTGAGTACAGAAGCTGCGACGCTGGAGGTCGGCAAGTCTGGAGCCCCCTACACGAGTATTCAGACCGCGATTAATGCGTCACTCGACGGTGATACAATCGTCGTTGGTCCAGGCCTGTACACTGAGACTCTGCAACTGCCTAACTGGACCTTGACCATTCGTAGTAGCACCGGACCTATTGCGACCACATTGGATGGGAGCGGCAGCGGAACAGCCATCATGGGTGGAGGCGGAGGGAATATCACTGTTTCCGGATTCACAGTAACTGGTTGCGTGGGCCGGGCCATAGATCTAGAGGACCGGGAAGGTCGCTTCGCATTGTACGACTGTGTTCTAAAGGATAACCAGGTTGGAGTTGACTGGCTTATCTACCTCGCGAAGATCCAGGATTTTGAACTCAGTAACAACATATTAATAGGACCCAATACTGGATATGCCGTAATCCTCATGAGAACGGAAGCCTTCAATTCGGCCATAATATCGAATAATCTGTTTATGTCATGGGGTTCTGCATTTTGGGATCTCGCCTTCTTTGAAGACGTTAACACTCTCATGGTTCGCGAGAACGTGTTTTGTAGCAACGGCGACGCAATTGTAGGGAGCTATGCTACCGGATGGGGAGGGGAGAATGCGCCTCGTGATTACGACAACAATCTGATGTTTGAAAACGGCAATGATCTTGTTCTAGCTGGAACCCTTGGGCCGGGTACGGTCTATGCTGCCCCCGAATTCACCAGTGGTCCGCTTGGCGACTATTATCTCAGCCAGATTGCATCGGGGCAAGCGGTCGACAGTCCCGCCGTTGATGCCGGATCAGTTTCCGTATCCGGGACTCATATTGAAGGCTTGACTACGAGAATAGATGGGATTGCTGATACGGGTACCGTGGATATCGGCTACCATTATCCGCCTGTCCTGAGTTATGTTCCGCCAACAGATGTCGAGGCCGGCGCCAGCATACAGGAGTCTTTATCGGAGCCGACTGAACCTGATGATGATTCAGGTTTCATCTTCGAAAACACCTCACCGAATCAGGGAAGCGTTCGAGCTTCCCGTAGCAATGCGTTCCAGGCCCCCGACACGAACACTTTTGCGACGTTTGGGGGAACGCAGATCCAGGTTGCCACTGATCTGCCTGATGGCGATTTCCTCCTGATTCTGAAGTTTGAGTATGACGACAGCCTCATTCAGTCTTGGCAAGAAGTACTGATGGACCTGTATTTCTATAATACAACTGCGGAAGAATGGTCACTTGCAGTAGCCGGCAACACCACCGGGACGCCAGCGAGATTCCTGGATACCGTTCCTGACGGCGTTCTAGGCCACTTCGGTGTCAACACGCTCGATAACTACGTCTGGGCGGTTGTCGATCATGCAACGGTGTTCGCGCCAACGCTGCGCGCCGCCGCCACCGATTTCGACGAGGACGGCGATGTGGATCTGGCGGACTTCAGTCTCTTTGCCGCGTGTTTCAATGGCCCGAACCGGGCGCCGGCCGGTGGCTGCACGGCCGATACCGATCTCGACGGCGACGGGGATGTGGACCTGACCGATTTCAGTACGTTCGCGGCGTGCTTCAACGGGCCGAACCGGGCGCCGGCGTGCGATCCGAACCCCGTTCCGCCCGGCATGGTTCTGGTCCCCGCAGGCGAGTTCCAGATGGGCGACGCCCTTGATGGGTTGTCAGATGCGCCGGTGCACGCGGTCTACGTCGATGCGTTCTACATGGACACGACCGAGGTCACCAAGAGCTATTGGGACGAAGTCAGAACCTGGGCAACGGCAAACGGGTATTCGGATCTGGTGGCCGGTGCGGGCAAGGCGGCCAACCATCCTGTCGAGACGGTCAGTTGGTATGACTGTGTGAAATGGTGTAACGCGCGATCACAGAGGGATGGGCGTACGTGGTGCTACTATACTAACTCGGAATTGACGACGGTGTACAAGACGGGTCAGTCCACGCCGTATCTGAATTGGGATGCTAACGGCTACCGGCTGCCGACGGAGGCAGAGTGGGAGAAGGCGGCACGGGGCAGCGTGGGCGGGCGTCGCTTTCCCTGGGGCAGCACGATCAACCATGACCATGCGAACTACTGGGCGTGTGGAAGTTGTTATCCGTTGTACGATACCAGCCCGTACACGAGCCTTACCTATCACCCGACGTTCCAGATGGGCGGCCTGCCCTACACCAACCCGGTGGACTACTTCGCGCCGAACAACTACGGCCTGCACGACATGGCGGGCAACGTGTGGGAGTGGTGCAATGACTGGTACTTGAGCAGCTATTACAGCAGCAGCCCGTACAACAACCCCCGCGGGCCGACGACGGCGCAGACCTACCGTGTTCTTCGCGGCGGCTGTTGGGGCAGCAATGCCAGCTATAGCCGGGTGGCGGATCGTAGCGGCTACACGGGGCCGGCCAACCACACGAACAGCATCGGATTTCGTTGTGCGGCGGGGACGGGGGGAGATTAGGCAGTGACAACGGCCAGTTGGCAGTGGTAGAGGGAGGAACGGGGGCATAAGGCACGAGATGGTGATTCGATGGTTACGCGATTCATGAGCATCTGCGTGGTTCTGGCTATCACCGGCGCGACCTGGGCCAATTTGTCGCCGCCGGTCACGAACGTCACCGCCAGCCAGCGAACCGATGGCAGCAAGAAGGTCGACATTCGCTACAACCTCGCCGACGCCGATTTCGACGCCGACGGGGACGTCGACTTGGCCGACTTCAGTATCTTCACCGCCTGCTTCAACGGGCCGAGCCGGCCGCCGGCGGCGGGGTGTCCGTAGCAGTGCAAATCTGCATGCATTAACGAGCAGGTTGCTGTCGGACCCCGTTCGCTGGTTACGCCCCGGGGTGGACGTATCAGAATGACAGCGTTCGCTGTGTTGATCTGCCCAGGCCGAGGTTCAGCAGGATCGCGCTTTCGATCGCCTTCAATGTTTCGGCAGGCAGGTCCAGGCTGATTTCGCGGTTACGGCCATATCGCCCACGCGAGAAGACGTGGGCACGCAGAAAGCAGTACATGTCCAACTCGTTCAGAAGGTCACCGAACGCCCTTCGAGTGAGCGCCCGGATCTTCGCCATTGCCGCCAGATGCTGATACGCATCGTAGCTGGCGTTCGAATTCAGCGCCGAACCGCGATGGGCTCGGGCGGCCTGGATCACTGCCGCCATGGCCAGCTGCAACTGGACCGGGGCGGTGCGGATCATGGTGACGTACTTGTCCTGTTCGATCTCGGAGGCGGCGCGGTCGACCAGGTCCAGGGTGATGGATTGCCCGGTCTTTTCTGCCAAGCAGGCGCTGCGTGCCAGCAGGGTCACGGCCTGACGGGCATCACCATGGTCACGGCTGGCCAATGCGGCAATCTTCTCGATGACACCCGGCTTGACGGCCTCCGGATTGATCGCCTTGCGGACGCGGATGTCCAGGATCTTCTGCAGATCGACCGCATCGTACGGCTTGAAGATCAGCTCGTTGAGCCGCAAGAATGATTTGACTCGCGGGTCCAGGTTGTCCGGCCAGGTCAACCGGTTGGATGCGAACACGAGAATGAGCTTGCTCGGAACGGCCTGCGGCAGTCGCCGTACCAGGAAGCTCATGAATGTGTCCTTGTCCCTGCGGATGTTGTCCACTTCGTCAACGAACAAAACCAGGTAGCCCTTGTAGTCGGCGAGGCTCTCCTCGATGCGGAGCATGAGTTCCTCCAGGGAGATGCCCTTCTTGTAGCGCTTGCTGGCATTGAGCAGGCAGGCCAGATCATTGAGGGCCCGGAAGCACGGACGCGGCGTCGACAAATCGAGGTGGACCTCCCTCATCGGGATGGCCTGTTCGCTGCACATCTCGGCCAGCAGGTTCAGGAAGAAGCGCACGGTGAGCGTCTTGCCCGTGCCGGTCTTTCCCCACAGGGCCAGATGATAGGGATGGTCGTTTCTCAGGATGGGCGCGAAGTGATCGCTGATCTCGGAGATCTCGGCGTCGCGGACGTTGGCATTGAAGATCTCTTCCAGGACCGCCAGCTGTTCAGAGCGAAGAAGCTGCTCATCATCGAGAAATCGCCGGTCGCGGATAACAGAGCAAGCCAGCTTGTTCTGAATCCTGTCACGCAGGTTGCCACGTATAATTGATGCTTCCATCGGAAATCTACACAGGTATCCGTGACGCACCTATATAAAGGTTTCGGTGCGAGGTGGCGTCAGTGAGAGTAAACTTCCGATGGAAACCTCGTTTGGCGTTTGCGGAGATGTGTTCATTCCGTTACCACTGCCGCGTGGTAATCGCTTTCCGACCCATTATGCTTCCATATTGAAAAGAAATAGATAGTGTAGATGTAGATAGTATAGATAGAAGAGAAGAAGAGAGAAGGAAGAGGGTTCGGGAGAAACCACGCACCGGAACGTGGGCGATTGGGCCGAGCAAGGACACGTCTTCTTTCCTGGGGAGTGAGTTCCATCGGAAATTTACTGTCACTGGCGGCGTGCTGGCGCGCCTATCAACACACCGCTGATCTATTCAGTTCCCGTCCGCAGAATCGCAAGCTTTATATACACAGGCCTCTTGTGTGGCCCGTGAGGTGATATCATGGGACCAGGAAGGCCACCGGCGTGCATCCACTGCGGATCGACCCGATCTGTCAGCAAGGGCGTTCGCAGGACGAAACAACTCGGCGTCCGCAAGCTGCGTAAGTGCAAGGATTGCGGGCGGAAGTTCACGCCCCGGCATCAGAAAGCTGCGGAACCCGAGCTCTGCTCAGCCTTGGAGCCGGTTACCCAAGGCTGAGCCAGAATGGAAAGCATCATTGAATACGCGTTCGCGCTGACCGAGGCAGTCGGAAGACTCAAAGAGGCGGCGCGGGCGTACTTCTACCGGGTCGTGCTTTCCGGCCATGCGTGCCCACACTGTGAGGGCGGCCTGGCCATGATTGCCGAGAGCCGGGCAAGATGCTCGGCCTGTGGTCGCGAATGCGATCCCACCGTTACGTTCCAGCGATGCGCGTGCGGCGGCAAGCCCCAGCCGGCGATCCGCCGGTATCGCTGCTGCACGTGCGGAGCGGACATCCAATCACGATTCCTCTTTGACGGCCTGGTCTTCGACACGGACTACTTCCGGCAGAAGATGACCGAGTCGCGCCAGCGCCGGCACGAGCTGCGTGAACGCGTCAGGCAGCTACTGGCCGGGAGCCGATCCGGCCTGGCCGACGTGCCGGCCGTGGACATAGCCGGTGCAGCGGATTTGATGCAGGCATTGAACACTCTTGCCTGCCAGACCGAAACGCAGGTCTGGGCACCCGAGTCCGAACGATTCGACCTGTCGCGCTATCAGAGCCACATACAAGCCCATTTACAGCCATTTCCGGTTAGCCTCCGCCAGATACCACCGCTTGGTGACAACGCCAGGAAGGACCTCATCTGGCGCTTTATCGCGATTCTGTTCCTGGCCCAGGCCGGTCTTGTGGAGATCTGGCAGGACGGCCGGGAGATCATGGTGATGCAACGTGAAACTGACAGAGAAAGACAAGACGTTCCTGGAGACCTTGAAGCGGTTGCTTGAATCGAAGGATCTGTCCGTTGAGTTCAAGCCCGGCCAGCCAAGCCATCTCGTGCTGCGGGGAACCTATGGAGAACACATCCACGAAGCCTTCAGAATGACCCGCCAGGGCGCACGCTGGCGCTTTCAGCGGCTGTTCAATGAGATCTACGTCTCGGCCTTCGAGACCATCCTGTTCATCGAACGAATCTTCGGCACGCAGCTCCGGGAGCATGCGATGCGGATCAGCCAGGAGCGGTATGCTCTGCGGCAGCAGGCGGCCGAAAACAGCCTCCAAACAGCCGATTCGCTTGAAGCTCGACGACAACGCCCGACCCAGCCGGCCGAACAAGGCGAGCGCCAAATGTAAAGATATTTGCCAGTCGAATTCATCACATCGAATCATATAGGAAAAGGCATCGGCAAGACCGCATCCGGCCGGGAATGTGCTTTCGCGAGCACAGCTCGCCCGGCTTGACCCGCTTTTCGGTGCGAAGCCGTTTTGCGGGTGAAGGTGGCTCGCGATTTTAACATGCCCCCGACACCCAGGTCTCGCGGCGAAGGCCCGATTCACACTCAAAACCCCACCCTCGAAAATGACATCCAGCAAAGTAGACCTCTCATTCAACAAGATCCGGCGCTTGGTGGACTTGGCCGACCTGGCCGAGTTGCTCTTTCCCGGCAACAGGAATCAGCAGCATGCATTCCTGGTCGTGTGGATTTCGCTGAAATGGGCCCGCCACCACATGGTGCCTAACCTGAGCGAGATCGCAAAGCGGTACGGCGTCTCGAAGCGGACGCTGGAGCGCGTCCGCGCCAAGATGCGCCGGATGGGTCTGATCGATCACGTCAGCCGCTTCACGCAACGTTTCGGCTACCGCGAGGCCTGGACGCTGTCCACACGCTTCGAGAAGAGCCTCAGGCAACTGGCTGAGCTCACGATGCAGTTCAAGAACACGAGCGTGGGCTCGCAGGACAAGGATATGCTCATCCTGCAACTGGCCCAGGGCGTGATCATGGTGCTCAATCTGATCGCGATGCTGATTACGGTCCATTTGACGCTGCGCGATCTCGAGGCAAACGAGGCGGCGGTAACCATGATCAGAGCCCGGCAATGCCCAGCTTGCTCAGCGATTCCTGTCCGGCTGATTCTCGAGAATCCGGCGTGCGCGGGCAAGCTGCTGCGAGTGATGAATGTGACGAACGTACGCGTGTTGCCGAGGCGATCATCGCGGTCGTTAGTCGAGCGGGCGAGGCCAGATGCAAAGGATTCCGCGGGTCGTGTGGAGCCGTCAGAGGAATCGGCGTAGCAGGATCGGCCGCGGCCCCGAGGGGGCCCGAGGAGTTGAAATGGCTCGGCCGCGTTGACGCTGTAGGCCAGAACCGAGCCAATCCGGGGGAGTGTTCGGCGCGTTAACTGACAGTTAACGACGCAACATAAGTCCTTATGCAGACGGCGAGTAGATCATGATAGCGTATTGAACGTGCAGCCGGCCCTCTGGCTAACCACTCAGCGATAGGGAACGGGTTTCCTCGCGGCCTGTGGAAGGATTTCCGGAATCACTTGAATCTGCCAACCAATATTGGTAATATCGCAAATCACGGTTGGGGCCCCCTCGAGTTGGGCTCGCGATTACACCGAGCGATCGGGACTTCGGCCGGTGCATGTCAGCGCAGTTGCGAATCCCAGGGAAAGAGAGAGCGAGTGCTCGCGCCGACCCGGTACCGAACCTGCCGGGAGATGGGTGTATGCTTTCACAAGGAGAACCTGGGGTGAAGCCGGTGCTCGCTTGTCTGGCCGTCCTCACGTTGGCATCGGGTGCGTACGCTGCCCCCGGTCTTCAGATCAAACCGGACGAGATCATCGTGGATCCGGGTGATATCGCCCAGTTCGAAGTGCGGCTGACGGATGCGACGCAGTTCGCCGGATTCTATATCGAGTTGGGAATCACGCCGCAGCCCGGCGCTACCGGCTCGGTCGAGTTCCTCGGCGCCACTGGCGATTCAAATTCGGAGTACTGCTTCTACGGCTTTAGCGACCTCTCCCAGGACGTTGTCATCGGCGGGCTCACGCTGGCAGCAGGCGATCAGGCCGATCCGCCGAGCATCGAGGTCACGACTATGGCTGATGTGAACGACCTGCTGGCCGTCGTCGAGATCGATACGTCGCTGGACGCTTGAGGTAGTTTCGATGTGACATTCGACGTGGGCGTGCTGGAGCTGTTCGACCAGTACGGGAATGATATACCGGATTTCGAGCAGGCGGACATCAGCGGGACGACGATCATCGTGCCCGGGCCGAGCGCGTTTCTGGCTCTGCTTATCTCGCTGCTTGCTCCGCCTGCGATGCGGCGTTGCGTCCGACCGGGTGCTCCCTGAGCCTGCAACTCGCTTCCCGGCCATCTCGGATCGGAAGAGTCGAGGCGCAGATACTCGAATTGCGAGTAGTTGTGGCCAACATGTCCATCACCTGTTCGGGACCAGGGCGGAAGTCGAGATCTTCTACCTGCGTTGGCTCTTGGGTACGGCAAATGGAATGAGTGTGGCATACTCAGGCGAAAGGAGAATACTATGAGTTCCAAGGCATTGTGCTTCACCGTCGCGCTGCTGTCGGCCGGCGTTGCATATGCTCAGCTTGACGTGGGCTCGGATGGATCTGACGGCGTGTTCGCGCCGGGTACTGATCTCGAAGTGGATCTGGGCCTGGCGACTACAGCTGCTTGGGATACCCCCAGCCCTCAACCGGGCAACGGCGTATATGATCCCGATCAGTGGGCGGTCGTGTTCAAGTACAGCTCCGTCAGCATTCCTGCCGGTGTGACGGTCACGTTCAAGAACCATCCATCGCGCGCGCCGGTGATATGGCTGGTCGATGGCATCGCCACCATTGACGGAACGATCAACCTCAACGGCGCTAGCGGCCACACTCCGTCCGCAGCGCATTCGCCGTCCGAGCCGGGTCCGGGGGGATTTCGAGGGGGCCGCGCAAGGGATACCTCGTCTGGCAGATCCGGAGGTCTCGGGCCTGGCGGCGGCGATCTTGGCACCGACGGGAACGGCTCAGGCGGAAGCTACGCCACCCAAGGCTCGGGAGATGCTGCCGGACCGGCGTACGGCAATGTTGCGATTCTTCCGCTGATTGGCGGTTCCGGGGGCGCCGGTGCAAACAGTGCGAGTGCGGGCAACGGGGGTGGCGCCGGAGGCGGCGCGATTCTCATTGCCGCCGACGGGTCGATCTCTCTCGGGGGGACGGGGACCATACTGGCCCGGGGTGGATACTCAGGGGGCCAAAGCCTTTGGAGTGAGGCTGGAGGAGGAGGCAGCGGCGGCGGCATTCGTCTGGTGGCCGATCAGATTACCCTTGACGGAGCACTGCGGGCCGAACGAGGAGGCGGTGGAAGGCCTGGCGGCGACGGACGTATCCGCGTCGAGGGCAACGCGGTCACTTTCGCTGATCCGGGTGATCCACAACTTGTTCAGGATCTACCCGGTTTCATCTTCCCACCCAGCACGGCCCCCCGGCTCTGGGCGACGACGCTTGATGCCCAGGCAGTGCCTGGCGACCCGCGCGGCGCCATAAACGACGCCTTCGGGACGGATGTCGTCTTGGATACGATCGACCCCGTTATGCTCGAGATTCAGGCCGAATACGTCCCCCTTGGAACGGTTGTGGAAGTTCGTGTGGTGTCCAAGTCCGGCCCGACCACCGTCTACAGTTCGAATCCGCTGGCCGGTGCTCTCGAATCCTCCACCGCGGCCGCCCAGGTCCAGTTCGAGCCGGGTTTCTCGCTTGTCCAGCTCCGCGCCTTCTTCGATCCCATTCCGATCGAGAGCGGGCCAGAAGCAATACAGACTCAAAGCATGAAGCTGCCCAAGCGGCCGCAGGAGCTAAGGGCGCTCAATGGTGAGCGGATTGAACGGGTTATAATGGCGTCCGTGGGTCGCCAGACACAGCTAGTGTACGTGACAGCGAAGGGCCGAAAGATCCCGGTCGGGGCGCGCTGGTGATCGAGGGGGCTGAGATATCCCTGGACCGGGAGGCCTGCCATGTTCAGTAAAGCGCACATCGCTTGGATTCCGATCGTGCTCGCCTTCGTCTCGCCCGCGGCACAGGCCGAGTATTGGGCCGAGGACACGTGGTCACGCGAGTTCGCTGTCTACAACGACTTCTTTGACGAATCATTTACCGATTCCTTGTCGCGCGAGTTTAGTGTCTATACGGACGTTTTCGAGCTCGAATTCGCGGATGTGTTCTCGCGCGAGTTCAGTGTTTATAGTGCGCCGCTGGCGAGCCTCTTTTGCGACGCCATCACAAGGGAATTCAGCGTATACAACGATGTGTTACCGGCGACCATCGCCGATGCGTTCGGCCGCGAGTTCAGTCTGTACGTTCCGCCCCCGGACCTGATCGTCACTGATATCACCGCCCCAGGCGGAGGGGTGACCGGCGAGGTCTTCCAGTTGGCCTGGACGGTCGTCAACCAGGGCCAGACTCCGGCGAACGGCTCCTGGTTCGACCGTGTCTACCTGTCCGACGACGACCAGATCGGCGACGACGTGCTCCTCGGGGAGTTCCAATTCGTCGGCCCTTTGCCTGTCGGTGAGTCCTACGAGCGCATTGAGCAGTTCGTCTGGCCGGATGAGCCGGGCGATTACTGGCTTGTCGTCCGAACGGATGCGGAGATTCATGTCATCGAAGAGGACGAGGAGAACAACACGGCCGTGGATGATGTCCCGGTCAGCGTGGAGCTCGCGCCCAAGCCCGATCTGATCGTGACCGGCATCACGCCGCCTTCCAGCGGCATCCTCTCTGGGCAGACGGCCACGGTCTCGTGGATCGTGGAGAATGTCGGTAACGCCGCGGCCTCGGCGCAATGGAAGGACGAGGTCTTCTTCTCGACGAATCCGGATCTGGATTTCACACCGTCGGGAGCCGACCAGATGATCTGCAACGAACCGCTTCCCAAGAGCCATGTGCCGGCCCCCGGCTCGCTCGAGCCGGGCGAGAGCTACAGCCAGTCGGCCGAGCTGACATTGCCCGCAGACGTGCTCGGGCCGTACTACGTCTACGTCGTCGCGGATCGATCGGGCGGCTGCAACCGGGTGGCGGGCAACGTCGCGGAATCGAGCAATACGAACAACCTGCTTCGCAGCGACGGATTCGACGTGGTGCTCGCGCCTCAGCCGGACCTGCATGTCACGGACATCTCGTTCCAGGCGACCGCGTTCTCCGGGACCAGCTTCGAGGTCCAATGGACGGACAGGAATTCCGGCGACGGCCCCACCGACAGCGGCCAGTGGACCGATGCGGTCTATCTCTCGACGAACAGTGATCCATCGACCGACGGGGATGTCCTGCTCGGGACGGCGGCGAGGTCGGGCGGCGTGTTGTTGCCCGCCCAGTTCGACAACACGCTGGCCGTTTCGGGCATGCTGCCGCCAGAGCTGAACGGCAACTACTTCGTCAAGGTCTTCACCGACAGCACGGATGCCATCTCCGAGTTCGGCATCAACGAGGAGAACAACGTCGCCGTCAGCAGCTCGCCGGTGAACATTGTCTTGAGTGTCCCACCGGACCTCACGCCCGTTACCGTCAGCGGGCCGGCCCAGGGCATCCCTGGTCACCTCATCGAAGTAACCTGGGAGGTCCAGAACGTGGGCGCGCCGCCCATGCCCGGTCTGGATCTGAGCTGGCACGACGCGGTCTACCTGTCCCTGGACGATACGTTGCAGTCGGAGACGGACATTCTGCTCGGTCAGTTCGGCCAGTCGGTGGTGGAGATTGATGGCGAGCCGGTTGGCACGGACTACACGAAGACCCGAACCGTGCGGCTGCCGACAGACCTTGTGGCCGGTCCCTACCACGTCATCGTTGCCGTGGATGGCGACCACGAGCTCTTCGAGCACACCGGCGAAGACAACAACGTGTTGGCTTCCGTCGACACCTTGCTCATTGAGGAGATCCCCGCTGATCTGCAGATTGCGGTGGAGTCTGCCGGCGGTCCCACCGCCGCCTGGGCGACGGACGAAGCGCTCGTGACGCAGGCTGATTCGGACAAGATGCCGCATAGCGCCTATCTCGCAAGCGACGCGGCGTTGGCCCGGCCGGTTCCCCTTCAGGGTAGTCAGGAGGTCAGCCAGGTGCCCACCTCCGGCGCGGCCGGTCAGTCGATCGAGTTGTCGTGGGAAGTCACTAACGCTGGACAGGTCACCACCAATGTCTCGTCGTGGCGAGACGGTGTCTACTTCTCCACTGATGACGTACTCGGCGCCGATACGTCGCTTACAACTGTCACAAGAAACGAGGCCCTGCCGTCCGGCAGCAGCTACACGGTCGATCAGACCGCCGCCGTCCCCTTTGTCGAGCCGGGTGACTACTTCCTCCTGTTCCTCGCCGACGACAGGAACGAGGTCTATGAGCAATCTCCGGGCGAGGACAACAACTTGGCCGTCGTGCCTTTCTCCGTCGTGCCCGATGCATCCGATCTCCAGATCACCAACATTTCGGCGCCCGAGAGCGCCGAGTCCGGTAGCTCGGTCCACGTCGAATGGACCGTCACCAACGCCGGAACACTGGATACCAGCGCCGCCAACTGGACCGACCGCGTGTTCCTCTCCGCCGACGAATTCCTCGACGGCAGTGACCTCGTGCTGGGCACGCGTACCCGCACCGACGTGCTGAACCCCGGCCAGAGCTACGTGGCCGACGCGGACTTCACCGTGCCGATCGACGTGCAAGGCCTGTACCGGATCATGATCGTCACGGACAACTTCAACACCGTTTTCGAGACTAACGAAGACAACAACGCCCTGGCCGCCTCACTGCTGCTGAACGTGACCCTGGCCCCGCCGGCCAATCTCGTGCTGACCGCGGTGACCGCGCCGGTTGCCGGTCAGGCTGGCCAGCCGATCAACGTTGCCTGGACGGTTGCGAACGACGGCGAGGGCCCGACCAACACTGGCAACTGGCGGGACTCCGTGTATCTGTCCCGCGATCGGATCCTGGATACCTCGACCGATCGATTCATCGGCTCGGTGGACCACAGCCAGGTGCTCGCCAGTGGCGAGTCCAGGCCTATGAGTCGTGATCTCACCATCCCGGCCGATCTCACCGGCGCGTTCTTCGTGCTCGTCCACACGGACAGCAACCAGCGGGTTTTTGAGGATGCTTCAGAGGGTGACAACATCGGCTACGCGCCGGACCCGATCGAGGTCACGGTGCCGCCACCGGGCGACCTGGTCGTGACCGGTGTGACGCCGCCGGCCTCGGGCGTTCTCGGCGAAGAGGTTACCATCCAGTGGGAGATCACCAATCAGGGTGACAGCACCGTCGCCGGCAAGTGGACCGACTCAGTCTACCTGTCGCAAGATGCGGTGTGGGATATCGGCGATGCGCGGTTCGGCCTCGCCACGCGCGGTTCGTCCGACCCGATTCCGCCCGGCCAGACGCACAACGGCAGCCTGACCGGCCCGGTCCCGGCCATCATGCCCGGCTACTACTACGTAATCGTCCGGTCGGACGTCTACAGCCAGATCCCGGAGTCGGACGAGACCAACAACGTCGGCAGCTCGGCCGGACCGTTCGCCGTGACCGCCACGCCCCTCGAGATCGGTGTGCCGTTCACCGGCCCGCTGGCCACCGGAGACGAACGCTACTTCGAGCTCACACCGCCGGCGGGCGAAACCGTCCGCATCACACTCGATCACAGAAGCGAGATGGCCTGGACTGAACTCTACGTTCGCCTCGGCAACGTGCCCACACCCGGCCAATTCGACTTCGCCTTCGAGGACCCAGGCTTGCCCGACCAGGAGGTGACCATCCCGACGACCAGTAGCGGCACTTACTACATCCTGGTGCATGCGACCAAGGGCGCCGACTCGCCCGGCGACAGCATCTCTTTGGTCGCGAGTCTGATACCATTCTGCATCAGCACTTGTGAGCCGCAGGTTGTCGGAGCCGGTGTTGCCACCTTGCGATTGAAGGGGTCAAACTGGGAGTCTGATACGGAGTTTGGCCTGCGTCTCGTTGGTAGCCCTTTGATACTATCACCTCTTTACGTCAATCTTGTAGACGCCACCAGCGCCAGGGCGACGTTTGACCTAACCGATCGCCCGACAGGTCAATACGACATTATTGCCACGGCTGACGGGCACACTGATGAACTGGATGCCTATTTATATGTCACATCTGCGTCAAGGCCGAGAATTGTCTATCGGTCTCTGGAAAGGCCCCCCTTCAGACTTGGGATACCTGGAACGATTACCTTCAATATCACGAATGTTAGCAACATAGATGCTGACTACGTTAGCGCAGATATAACTCTGTCAGGGGGCAGCGGCGGTAGCGTAGTGAGTGGAACGGCCGTTACGCCATTCGTCTCGGCATCGTTGGACGAGAACGGCCAAACGGATATCTCTGCCCTTTTCCGTCAACTCGGGCCTGGCGAAGACGCTTGGGTGCAACTGCTGGTCGATCCTGGTGATGAGGCGGGCAGTATAGGCGGATCATTTCACGCGACGCCGGTGGATACGGCCACCATGACCGATTGGATTCTCACGGGAGGAGAGGGCATTCGGCAGCAGATTCTGGAGAATCCCCTCCTGGTCGATGATGACAAACGGGATGAAGCAATCGCTGCTGCGTCCGATGAGGACTCGTGGCCGGATTACTGGCTCGGATTAGCTGGAGGAGTAGGTCTCATCGGTCCAGTTCCTTCTGGCGGCAGACTACCTTCCGGTTTTCCTGCACCCGATGGTGATGGCGGCGGAGGGGGCGGTGGAGGCGGCGGCGGAGGCGGCGCAAGTTGCGATTGCCCTGATTGTGACTTCAACGACCCGAGCCCCCTCTGCAATAAACTCATGGGACTTCCTTGGAAAATGATGCTAGCTATAGGTATAGTTCGTACTGGAGCACCTGGCGGTCCCGTATTCAATCCTGCTTCAGATATCTTCTCGAAGGTTCTGTGTTATGATATTTGTCTCTACAAGAAGATTGAATGCGAGATTTGGGGCGATGATGACGACAACTGCTACGATTATCCCAAACCCGCGCCTGTGGATCCGAACGAGAAGTCCGGCCCAGAAGGCTTCGGCGGTGAACGCTTCGTCGCGGGCGCGTCACCGGTGAGCTACGAGGTTCATTTCGAGAACCTGGCCGAGGCCACTGCGCCGGCCGCTGAGATTCGAATCACGGATGCATTAGATTCTTCGTTGAACATCAGCACGTTCCGTCTCGGCGATATCCACTTCGGCGAGACGACGATTGATGTGCCCGACGGTCGGTTGTTCTACCAGACGCAGGTCGATCTTACGGAAACGCACGGTGTGCTGGTCGATGTCATCGCCGGCGTCAACGCGGCCACAAACGAGGCGTTCTGGGAGTTTTGCAGCATCGATCCGACCACGGGCGAGTTGCCGACCGATGCGTTCACCGGGTTCCTGCCGGCCAACGACGAGACGGGTCGTGGGCAGGGGCACGTCGAGTATTTGATCCAGCCGAAGTCGACCGTACCGACCGGCACCGAGATAACGAACAGATCCACGATCATCTTCGACAACAACGAGCCGATTGACACAAACGAGGTGTGGAACACGATCGATGCCGGGCCACCGAGCAGCACCGTCAACCCGCTGCCCGCGGAGATCAAGGCTGTTGAATTCCCGATCTCGTGGTCCGGCCAGGACAATGCAGGCGAAAGCGGCCTCGCGTCATACGACATCTACGTTTCCACCGACAGCGGTCCGTTCACGCTGTTTCTGACGGGCACGCAGGAGACGCAAGCGATGTTCGAATGCAGCCTCGGCCACACGTACGCCTTCTACTCCCTTGCCCGCGACAACGCGGGCAACGTCGAGGCAGCGCCAGCAGTGCCGGATGCGACGACAACGGTGCCGCCACCTCCGGCCGGCGACTACGACTTCGACGGCGACGTGGATCTGACGGACTTTGCTGTGTTCGCGGCGTGTTTCAACGGCCCCAATCGCCCGCCGGCCCAAGCCAACTGCGATCTGCCGGACTTCGACGACGATGGTGATGTGGACTTGGCCGACTTCGCCGTCTTCCAGAGCTGTTTCAACGGCCCGAACCGGCCGCCGGCGTGTGAGTAGCGGGTCCTTGTTGCCGCATATAGGTGAGAATGACAGGTCGTTCCTTCGAGCGACGGCGAGGCTGGCCGTCTGCAGCTTACTCGTCTTTGCTCCCATGCCCAGCTTGGGTGCAACCAGACCGAAAGCTTCTTAAACCCTCCCGCATTCACCACTGTTCAATCCTCACAAAGTGGCAAGCGGTCCTTGTGGCGTCAGCCTTGCCCGAGGGTCTTTATGCACATGACAGCAGCCGGCACCAGCCGGGCTCATCATGAAGCGGAACCTCGACGAGAAACTGGGATTGGCCGACGGCCAGCCTGAGATCGATGTAGCTGATTCTCTATTCCTCGAAAACCGTATATGCGAACCCATTCCGGCCTGAGTGAACCGGGGCTCGCGCGTGTTTCGTTCCAACCATCACAACCCGAAGGAGGTGATTGCCATGATGCATTACCGAGGCCAGATCATTGCCGTACGGCCATGCGGCGGCTGTGTTGAGGTGATCGTGCGGGGCCAGCGCTCCGGCCGGTTCCCAATCGACAACAGCTGCTTCCGCATGATCCGCGACATCGAAGGCCCCGTCCTGCTCGGCCGCCAGGTCGAGTACTGCGACGGCCACCTGCGATTCCTTGATGCCGACGACTTCGAGGACACGCCGCAAGAAACGCCCGCCACAATTCCCTTCCCAACACCCGCCCGCTCACGCCGTCACGCCTGAGCACCGAATCCCCATCCAACTGCAAGCAACACATTCTCCACAACGACGGTGGAGATTCCGCGCGCGTGCGCGGAATCCCATCAACGTAACTTGATGGCACGCCCACACAGCGAGGCGTGCCATCGTCTCAAACGGAGGTAATCCCCATGAAACTGTTGACAAAAGCGATTCGACGCAAACTCCCGCCGCTCTACAGCCAGGACGGCAAGGGCGGCCAGGCCATCGCGCAGGTCAAGTTCTTCACGCCGGACAGCTCGTGGACGTTCTACGCCACCGAGTTCGACGGCGAAGACCGGTTCTTCGGCCTGGTCGACGGCGACGACAAGGAGCTCGGCTACTTCAGCCTCGCCGAGCTGCAGCGCATCCGCGGCCCGCTGGGCCTGCCCATCGAGCGGGATCTGTACTGGCAGCCGAAGCCGCTGGATGAGATCGTGCCCGAACTCTTCAAGCCGGCCGGGCACCAGTCATAGCGGCACGCCCGACTTCTTCCCGAAGCACAACCCGAATCCATCAAGGAGAATACCATGACCGAACAACTGCAATGCCCGCTCTGCGCGCAGAGCGAAGCCTTCACGCTGATCCCGCACCTGCGGGCCGAGCACAAGATCGAGCCGGACGTCTTCCGGCAGCGCTTTCCCGAGCAGCCGCTGGCCACCGCGGCGTTCATCGAGTCACTGGCCCGCCACGACGTCTGCAAGCGCGATGACGTGCTGCACTATCAGCTCAGCGTGGCCGGCTGCCCGATGATCGCCCGCTTCGGCGTCGAGCACCCCCTGATCCCCGAGCCCGATCCGACGTTCGTCTGGACCGAGCCGGCCCGCGACGTCGCCGAGGCCATCGAGCACAACGAGCGGGTCTTCCTCTACGGCCCGAGCGGCACGGGCAAGAGCTCGCTCGTCCGGCAGATCGGCGCGACAGTCAAACGGCCGGTTCGCCGCGTCTCGCTCAACGGCGAGACCTCCGTGGCGGATTTCATCGGCCACTGGACCGTCAACGCCGACCGGCAGACCGTCTTCGTCGCTGGGCTCCTTCCGCAGGCCATGCAGGCCGGCCACATCCTCCAGCTGGACGAGGTCGATGCCATGCAGCCCGAGGTCGGCTTCATCCTGCAGCAGGTCCTCGAGCCCGGCGGCCACCTGCTGCTGACCGACATCGGCGAGGACATCGCCCCGCACCCGGACTTCCGCCTCGTCGCCACGGCCAACACGCTCGGCTTCGGCTCCGACTCCGGGCTCTACGCCAGCGGCACGAACGTGCTGAACTTCAGCTGGCTGGACCGCTGGGACGTGGTCGTGCACATCGACTACCTGCCGGCCGATCAGGAAGCTGGCCTCTTACACGCGCGCCACCGCACGCTCGATCCGGCCCTGCTCAAGTGCATGGTCGCCGCCGCCGGCGATCTGCGAAAGGCCCACGCCGCCGAGGAGCTGACCACGGTTCTTACGACCCGCCGTCTGCTGGCCCTATGCGCCCGGCTCGAACGCGGCAACAACTTCGGCCGGGCGCTCGGCGTGTGCGTGCTCAACAAGGTGCCCGACGAAGACCGCAAGGTGATCGCCGAAACGTTCGATCACCACGTAGGACCATCGGCGTAAAACGAGGCTGGAAAGCAGGGGCGGTAATGATGCTTCTTCTGCTGCCCGTGTATTCCTCTACTGATCACTTGCTTCCCGGCGCGCCGGGATTCAACTGCTCTCGCCCGAAGGGCGCGGGGCCGCTGGCATGATACGAGGCTGGGGCGCAGGGGCGGTAGTGGCTCGCATTCGCCGCCTCTGCATCCCTCTACTGATCACCTGTTCAACTGCTCCACCGCTCTCGCCCGAAGGGCGTGCGAGACGTTCGACCATCATTTTGGGCCGTTGGCGTAATGCGATGCGCAACGGGAAGCCACGCTCGCTGTCCGTGTGATGGATGGCGAGCGTGGCACATCTCTCTGCATGCTACCCTACGGGCACGCCGGCGGCCGATTCGGCCCGTTGAAGCACTGGCTGAACACGCTGAAGTCCGTCAGGTCCACATCGCCATCGTCATCAAAATCCACAAGGCCCGTGCAGATTCCGTAGACGGGTGGTCGGTTCGGGCCGTTGAAACAGGCGGAGAACGAACCGAAATCCGTCAAGTCCACGTCGCTGTCGGCGTCACAGTCGCCGGGAGCGCAGCCGTTCGGTCCCACCATCGCGCCGGAAGGCGTGTCCAAACAGGCATCACAGATGTTGCCGAACTCGTCGCCGTCGCCGTCGATCTGGGTGGTGTTCGGATCACTTGGACAATTGTCGCAGAGATCGCCAACATTATCGTTGTCACCATCGGCTTGGTCATAATTCGAAATCGACGGGCAGTTATCGCCGGGGATGAGAATGCTGTCGCCGTCCGCGTCGGGTGGTCCGGCGATTCGGCGCGTGCGGTTGCCGGCCGCGTCGTACTCGAAGTAGATGGCTGTACCATCATCGTAGGTGACGCTGACCAAGCGGCTGAGACTGTCGTAATTGTACGTCGCTGCCTGTGTTGGCAGCGCAATGAGCAGGATGGCCGCTGAGAAGGCAGCAACGGTGATGTGTCCTATGATACGGATCATCGTGACACCTCCTTTACGGAGGCGGAACGGTCGCGAACATCGATTTCACGCAATGCCGGGACGTTGCTAGAACGCTGGCTGCCGACAGGCGTTCTAACGGACTTCAGGTTGGGCTCAGCTTGCGAAGATGGTCCTCTGTGAACAGTCTGCTTCCGACTCTCGTTTCCGACCTGGTCGCTCAAGCTGCCGCTCAGGGCGTCACCAGGTTGCATGTTCTCGAAGACCGAGCCAGGGACGGATTTGCCCTCTTCCAGCGTCTTGTACTCCTTGTTGAAGGCGTTCATCACTTCAGGGCATGCCCCTGGATCTGCTCGGCAACTCGCCGCTGTGGGAAACATGGCCATATTCTTTTGTGCTTCGCTCTTGGGGTCTGGGATAAAGACCAGCTTGATGTTCTCCCACAAGGACTTCAAGAACGACTCGCCTCCTGGATCCACGTAGCGAACCGGACTGTCTGCCGCATAGATGTACTTGCCCAACTCGATTGGCTTCCACAACGCCCCCTCCACCGGATCCTTGCCCAGGAACCGGCCTGCATCCGGATCGTAGAACCGGGCTCGCATGAAGCAGAGGCCGTCGGCTTCGGCCATCACGCCCAGGCCGCCGACGTACGTGAACGGATTCGCGGTCGTCCCCTCGCGGCCGGCCGGGATACCGAACGGCGTATAGGCGTAGCGGTCCGTCATCGCCTCCGTTTCATCCGTCAGGCCAATGACGTTTCCGATCGGATCCGTATGGTAGTAGCGCTGCGAGCCATCAGCACCGATCCGCGCCGCGAGCAGCGGGCCGTGGATGTAATACGCGATCGTCTCGCCGCTCGCATCCGTCTCGCATAGAACATGACTCATGCTCCGCCCGCGATCCAGCACGTACCGGCTCGCCGTGCCGTTGTCGTTCCGGGCAATGCGGTTGCCGAGGCCCTCGTATGTGTGCTGGACCACCGAGCCGGCCGTCGTTTGCGAGATGAGCCGATCCTCGTAGTCGTACGTGAACGCTGTCGTGCCGCCGCCCTTCGTCTGGCTTGTCAGATTGCCATTGTTGTCGTATGCGTACGCCGCCGGCGCGTCGGTAGCCGTCAGCCGGTTGTCCGCATCGTACGCGTAGTGCACATCACCGGCGAGCGCCGCCAGATCCGGCGGCAGCGTCCCCGTCTCGGTCGCCCCGGTCGGATTGCCCTGCGGATCGCGAGTGTAGCTGTACGTAATCAACGGCGTCGTGTCGGACTGCTCATACGCCAGCCCGCCGAGCCGGCCGGCGTCATCGTGGCTCCGGGTCTCCTTCACCCCATTGGGATAGACCACCTCCGTCAGCCGGCCCGCGCCGTCGAACGTATAGTCCGTTACCCGGGCCGCCCAGTCCGTGAGGCTATCCAGCCGGTTCGCCTGATCGTAGGCGTAGACCACTGTCCGCGCCGGGTTGGTCGAATCCGCCGGGTACGCAACGCTCGTGCGGTTGCCGGCCAGGTCGTAACCGTACTGGACCTGCTTGCCAAAGCTGTCCGTGCTGGAGGTAAGCCGATCCAGCTCGTCGTACACCCAGGTGGTGGTCCCGTTCGCATCCGTCATGCTCGTCCGGTTGTCGTTGCCGTCGTAGCCGAACGTAACCTGCGTCATGTCCGGGTAGTGGATCTCGCTCAGGCGGTGTTCGTTGTCGTAGACGAGCGTCGTGCTCTGCCCGTTGGCGTCCAGGACCGAGGTCTGATTCCCCGCCCCGTCGTAGCCGTACTCGTAGGCGTGGGTCAGGCCGTCTTCCTGTCGGATGAGCCGGTTCGCCTTGTCGTACTGCTTCTTGGCGATGATCTTGCCATCGGCGCCTGTGACCTGCGTCAGGTTGCCGACCGCATCGTACTGATACTCGGTCGCGTTGCTGTCCGGGTCGGTCACGCCGACCAATCGCCCGAGTTCGTCATACACGTAGCTCGTTTCCTTGCCGTTGGCGTCGGTGTGCCGGGTCATGCGGCCGAGCTTGTCGTATTCCCAGTGCCATTCATTGCCCAGCTCGTCGTGTTGGCGGACTTTGCGATTGAGGGCGTCGTATTCGTGCGTCACCGTCACGCCCGCGCCGTCTGTTTCGGTCAGTACGTTGCCATGGGCATCATGGGTGTACGTCGTCTCGTGGCTTTCGGCGTCAGTCACCTTGACCAGACGGCCCGCATCGTCGTACTCGTGCGCCGTCGTGTGACTGTTCGGATCGGTCGTCGAGACGCGACGGTTGAGCTCGTCGTATGCATGCTGCGTGATCTGCGTGCCGGCGCCGGGCGCGGGTCGCTCGACCTGCGTCAGGTTACTGTTGTTGTCGTACGTGTAGACCGTCGCATAGCCCCGGCCGTTCGTTACGTGCGTGCGGTTGCCGATCTCGTCGTACTGATAGCTCTCGCCGGTGATCGGGCCGGCCACGGCGGTCACGCGGTTGGCGTTGTCGTAGGTCGTGGTCACCGTGTGGGCCGGATCGCCAGCCGACGCTCCGCGACCGTCCGTAACGCTGGTCAGCCGCCAAAGGACGTCGTAGCCGAACCAGGTGTGGTCGTTCTCAGCGTTGATGATTTCCGTCAGTTTGCCATCGGCGTCGTAGACATACTGCGTGACGTAGCCTGCGCCTCGCTCGTCCTGCTCGGTCAGCTTCTGGCCGAAGCTGTTGTATGTCCACAGCCGCTCGTTTCCGGCCGCATCCACCTGGCGGACTGCGTTGCCGCTGGCGTCATATTCCCATGTCGTCTCGTTTCCCAGGCCATCGATCTTGCGCGTGGGGAAGTCCGGAAAACGCGGATCGCTGTATTCGACGGTCGTGATATCGCCATCGTTGGGATCAACGGGATGGTCGGTCTCGATGGTTGAGACGACGTTGCCTCTCGCATCGTAAACAAACTGGGTTGCGTTGCCGTTTCGGTCAGCCACCAGAGTACGATTGCCCGCCTTGTCATAGACAAACGCCACAGAGTCCCCCAGCTCGTTGGTGATTGAGCAGAGGAGTCTGTAGCCGGTAAGATGTGTATGTACCGTGGTCTGGCCCAGCGCGTCTGTGATGGTCGTTCGTCCTTCTTCGGGCGCGTCATAAGCGAAGAGCGTGAGGTTGTTGTTGCCGTCGCGCTGCTCAGTCGCGCGCCCCTCCGTGTCGTATACGTTGAACACGGTCTGCACGCCGCGTTGGTCGGTGACCGACTCCAGGTAACCGTTAGCGTCGTAGCTGTAGCTGATCGGGTTGCCCAGCAAATCGGTCACCTGAGTCAACCGCCCGCTGGTGTAGATGTAGTGCACGACGCGGGGAGGAGAAGCGAAGTCGGTGAGAGAGTCGAGCTGGCCACTTGCGTCATACGCCAGCGAGAGGGTCCTGCCTGCGGGATCGGTGATGTCCGTCACCCGGCCAGGATGGGTGCCGTCGCTGTAGGCCAAGCCCGTGACGTTGCTGTTCCTATCAACGACACTGACGAGTCTGCCCCCAGCATCGAAGTGATACACGTCCAGGTTCTTCCGGTTGACGGTCCAGGTGTTGTCGCCGTTCTTGACCAGCGTGTCGTACAGGCCCGCCACGAGTGCTTCGTAACCGCCTTCCCCGCCTTCCTGCCAGTAGTCCGTTCGACCATCGCCCCATCTGACCGAAACCTGTTGGCTTCCCAAGTCCGTAAGAATGATGTTGTAGGAATGGGTCCAGCCCGGCCCCAAGGGACCATTGTAGCTGTCAGCGCTGTTGTAATAGCGCGAGAAGATGAGAGGTGCATCGCGAGAAGCGATCGATAGGTCTGTTTCCTTGAGAAAGAAGTTGCCGGTAGCAGTGTTCACGGGGTCGTCAGATAAGCCCTGCCACTCCTCTTGGTCTCCGTAGAAGACATCGTCGCCGGGAGGATCCTCCGCCGGCCCTCCCCCCGCAAGAGACTGAATCTCCGACAATGTGAGGACCCGATTGTAAACGCGCACTTCGTCGATCAGGCCATACCACGCGTGTTCGCCCCCGCTCAATCGGCCAATCGTAATTGGGTTAGTATTGCTGGCCTGTTGGGCCCCGGATTCGCTGGCCTTCAGAACACCATCAACGTAGAGTCTCATGGTCCCACTTGCGTAAACACCTACCACGTGGTGCCAGGAATAACCATAGCTCTGTGGAGAGATAATGCGTTTCTTGTTGCTTGACATGCCGGAGTAGAATGCGAAGTGGTTCTCCCATGCCTCCAGGAAATAGCCACTCGGTGTTCCGGAAGAATGCTTGGCAATGATCATCCTCTCCACTTCGGCGTTATCGTACTTCCTCACCCAGGCACACGTCGTCATGTTCGCAAAGTACATCGCCGATGAGTCCTGGATCGTGATGTAATCGTCTTGGCCATCGAACGAGAGGGCGGAGCCGGACACGCCGGACGCCCACGACGCTCCATCGATGTTTCCATCGCGATTGTTGCCGGAGTCATCATGAGCGACGACGCCGGAACCGTCATCGAAGCTCCAGTACCCTGCCAGTCCATCATTGATGCCGGCCAGGGAGTTAGCATTGGCGGAAAGCAACAGAAGTAAGACTGAGCCTGCAGCGAATCGTGGCTGCCTGCAAAGACCAGAAGTAACATATAACATCGTCTTCTCCTCTGTTCAGAACATCAAGGCGCGCGGACTGCAGAAAAGCGACCTGCGAGCGCGATGGTTTCTGACACTCTTGTTGGTCTGCGTGAACCACGATCGCGAGTTGCGGGGACCGAGTGAGGCCAACTGAGATCAGCCACATCATCTTGGCTGGCCAGCGGCGAACGGAGTGTGCCCGTTTTTCCATGTACGTTTTGTGGTTGCTGCTCAGATATGCCGTGTCGCCCATGGCTGATCCCGCCTCCGACGCTGACGGGGGCTCGAACGAGCCCTGCATCGTTACAAAAATCAATTATATCAGAAAACCTCTGTATTCAAAATCAGAAACAAACGTTGTGCGGTTTAGCCATTTTCGGGAACTGGAAGCCCATGAATTCAGAGCGATTTCGATTTTTCTCAACTCTGCCGCGAAAGGTCGATTTGGGCTCATTCGCCGCGGGCCCGTGAATCATAAGTCCTTTCAATAACGCAGATTGGCCAAAGCCCACACGTTCTTTGAGCCCTCCTTGTCGTCCACCCGCGCCACAGGTATCTCATCGGTGCGCCCCTGAAGCTACGGCCGCACCCAGACCTAACTGTTTTTCTTTCAAGGTGTCACAAGTGGCGCTCTCCGGTCTCAGGCTGGCGCAAGGCCTGCGGTCAGCCGTCCTACTGGCAAATCGACGTACCGGTCGCCGCTATGTGATTCCGAAGACAGCTGACCCGGCTGCTCACGATCTCGATGATCTGCCCGCCGCAGACAGGACCCAAGCGGCATGCTACAGCCGACGTGACATCTGGAACATGATCGTCGGCCAAATGCACGCCACCGGTGAGCCGGGTCTCTGCTTCATCGAAAGAGTGAATCAAGGAAATCCTACTCCCCAGCTTGGGCGCACGGGGGGACGAACTCCTGTGGAGAGCAGCCACTGTTGGCCTATGAGGCCTGCAATCTCGGGTCGATCAAAACTGCACGGTTTGTGCACCCTGATGAGGCACACCCGCCTCTCGCGATGCGGCGGCGTGGCACTCTTCCTTGCGCATCGCAAGAAAGGATAAACGCTTATGAAAGCAAACCCATTCGAAAGCCAGCTCGAAAGGCTGGCGAGAACACTGACCGAACAGTTCGGCGTTCAAGTCGTCTGTCAGGGTGACAACGCCTGGACCGATGGCCGGCAGATCGTGTTACCCACGCTGCCAGGACCCTTGACACGACGGGCGGGCGATGCCCGCAGCCCTGCCCTTGACGCACCGCGGCCGCCGACGGCGGACTCCGAGCGGGCTTGCTCCGCCACGGCGGGTCAAGGGCCGGAGGGCACCCGACATGCGTCGGGACCGGCGAGTCAAGGGGAACCCTCCACCGAAGACCTGGAGCGGCTGGTCATTGGCTACCTGGACCATGAAATGGCCCATGTGGCGTTCTCGGATTTCCAGGTGGCGGCTGAATTCAGCAGAAAACACCGCGGATTCGAAGGAATCCTCAATGTCGTCGAGGATGCACTGATCGAGCGGCTGGCCATGCAGCGCTGGCCCGGCGTCCGCCGGAACCTCGACCGGATGTTCGAACAGATCCGGCCGCGAGTCCGCCGGCTCATCCAGCAGCGAAGCCCGTTCGACCGCTTCTGCACCGCGGTCTACCTGCGGCTCTCGCACCACCAGGACATCATGGGCCTGGACGCCGAACTGGCCGGCTTCGGCGATCTGCTCGCCCAGTTCCCGCAGATTGGCACCACGCAACAGGCGGCCGACCTCGCCGAGCAGATCCTGCGACGATGGCAGCAGCAGGCGCCCGGACCGCGACACCAGCCGCAACCAAGCCCGGACACTCAACCGGACGCTCAGGCCGAGACGACGCCTGAATCCGGCTCACCAACTCCCGCCGAGCAGGGCAGCCAGGGCTCAGACGCTGGCCAAGCTTCCTCAGGGGCCTCGGAGGGGGCCAACGACGACTCGGCGGCGCCTGGGGGCGACCCAAGCGGCGATTCGGCCGAACCGGGTGCTGCCAATGCGGAATCGCGACAGAGGTCTGGCACACGAGG
>JAFGKA010000206.1 GCA_016928855.1 Phycisphaerae bacterium | reverse complement strand
GACGAACTCGTTGTCGTATCGCAATACGGATAAATGACGCCGGTGTTGAACTTGTAGACCTTGCCGCTGCTGACCGAGATGAGGTTGCCCTGAGCCCGGGCCCAGTTCAGGCCGTCGGCGTACTGCTGGTTCGTCACTTCGTACTGGTCGATGACGAAGGCGTCCGTCTGCACCGCGTGCACGGGCCGCTCGTCCGGGTCACCGTCGTTGAACGTGTCGCCCATCGCGAACTCGCCGGCCGGAATCAGCACCATGCTGGCAGGAATCGGATCCGCCGCGCAGGCCGGCGTACGGTTCGGACCGTTGAAGCAGCCGGCGAACGTGCCGAAATCCGCGAGATCCACGTCGCCATCGCCGTCAAAATCAGCCATCGGGCACGTCGGCAGCGCGGAATACGCGCGATTCGGCCCGTTGAAACACGCCTGAAACTGGCCAAAGTCAGTCAGATCCACGTCGCCGTCACCGTCCAGATCCGACGACCAGCCAGACTGAGCCGCCGCCGGCCAAACGATCGAAAGGAACAGCAGAATCCCCAAAAACGTAATCATCCCTGATCGCAGCATCGCCGGCCTCCTGTGATCCGCCGCATCGCGGTACCCGGGCCAGTGTTTACGCGTCGTCGCCGACCGAGGCAGAAGCAGACAAGGGAGAACCGACGCGACGAACGTTGCTACGCCTCGTTCGTCCTCACCGAGCGCCGCGTCGCATTGCCATCCAGCCGGCCAAACAACCCGCCAAGCATCTGGGCGATTTCGTCAGCATGCTCATACAATGAACTAACGACTTCGGCCCGCACATATTCCAGATTCAAGGCAACTTCGATCTGTGTCTGAAGCTCATACAATGCCCCAGCAGCCATACGGAGGAAACGCACATAATCCGGCGTCGAGTTGCGCCCATATCCCTCGGCAATACTGCTCGGGATGGAAACCGCGCACCGCCGCATCTGCGCCATGAGGCCGTAAACCTCCTCCTTCGGAAACCGGCGGCTAAGCCGATAAACCTCGGTCACCAACGCCATAGCCTTCTGCCAAACCATCAGATCCCGATACGTCTGAATCCTACCAGCCATCGTGTGTCCCCTTCGCCAATGTCGCACAGCCCCCGTCTGCTTCTGCCTTCTGGCTTCTGCCTCTCTTCTATCGTCACTTCCCCGCGCCGTTCACCAGCACACGACAGATGTCGTCCTGCACTTTGCGCGCGTTGACGCTGCCGGGACGCACATCGTTGAAGAGCATCGTGAACGCGTAGGTCTTCCCGTCCTTCGACCGCGCGAAGCCGCTCAGGGCATAGACGCCGCTGATGTAGCCGGTCTTGGCGCGAACCTGCCCTTTAAGATCCTTCATTCGCGTCTTGAGCGTTCCGTCCTCACCGGCGACCGACAGGCTGCCGAGATAATCCGTTGCCCGCGCATGCCGGGCCATGTGACAGATCACGTGGTTCAGCATGTGCGCCGTCACGCGATTCCCGTGACTGAGCCCCGAACCATCATCGATGACCACCTTCGACAGGTCCGGCGCCTGAATCTTCTCCAGGAACCGGCGCACGTACTTCTGCCCAGCCGTATACGAGCCATCGCCGACACCGGTTTCGGTCGCACTCAACTGAAACCCGATCGTCTTCAGGAGGCACTCGGCGAAGAGGTTCTGACTGTTCTTGTTGATCCTTCCGAGCAGGTCGGTCATTGGCCGCTCATAGACCGCAATGACCCGACAGCCCGGCGGCAGGTTCCCCCGGTCGTCCCGAACCCGCTCGCGCCGGATCGTCCCGTGGATCTTGATCCCCTTGGCCGCCAGCGACGTGCGGCACGACGACGCGAAGAGCATGCCCGGATCGTGCACGGCCACGGATTTCAGCTCGCCCGCCGTCTTCGAGAGACCGGAGACGATGTACTTCGGCTCGTTGCCCACCCGCCGGATGGTCGCGGTCTGCTTGTCGCCCGTCTTGCACTCGTTGACGATCTCTGTGAACGTGTTCGGGGGCACGACGCGGATCACCGCCGGCTCGCCCGGCTTGGCGCCGGGAGCCACCGTCACATCAATGCAGTTGTCATTGAGATTCAGCCCCCCAACCGGCGCCGAGTACCAGTTGTACCAGCCACTCTTCGGCCAGTTCGGGTGGTATCGCTCCGCCTCGAAAACGGTGTCGTCGATGACGAGGTCGCCCGGCACTCCGACGATCCCCAGGGCCTCGAGCTTCGCCGCCCAGTCGTGGAAGATCGCCGTGATCGGCTCGCCGGCATCCTGAGCCAGCCGCGGGTCGCCCAATGACGGGTCACCCGAGCCGAGCACGATCAGGTCGTCGCCGCGCATCGCTAGTGTAGTGCGGAACTTATAGCTGGCCGGTAGCAGGTCGAGGGCCGCCGCCGTCGTCAGCAATTTCATGTTGCTGGCCGGTTTGCAGGCCTCGTCCGCCCGGTGGGTATAGACCACGGCCTGGCTCTGCAGCTCGACGATGCGTATGCCCATCCGCATCGATTCCGGCTTCACCGCATCGACGACTTTGGCGATTTCGGCGGCCAGATCCGCTGCACCGGCGAACGCCGGCCCGCACAGCACGCACCCCAGCACACACAAACAACCGATCACCTTGGAAATTCTACGCATTTTCACACTCACATCCCGGAACCCGCGCTTACCCAGATTGACGCCCGCTGTCGCGATATGGTACACTACCATGGAAGTGCTCTGATGCAACTTCGGTGAGCGAGGGAAAGCTTCATGTCATCGAGGACGGCCCACGACAGGCCGCGGGTGATCGTTGTGGCCAGTGGCGACAGTGAACGTTGCGAAGACGTTCTGCGCGCGCTGATGGAGGCCCAGATCGAGACGATCCGCGTGCCGAATGTGTACGCAGCCCTCGCGGAAATCATTGTGAATCCGAAACTTCCGCCGCTGGCGGTCCTGGTTGACGCCGACTGCCTTGATTCGTCGGAAGGCGAGTTTTTCACCCTGGCAGGCCGGTACGTCGACCGCGGATACCTGCGTCTGATCGCAGGCAAAAAGGGGCACCCCCTTCCAGCATCGCTCGCTGCGGTGGAAGCCGGCGCCAGTATGCTGGACGCCGACGAGCTGCCAGCGTGGATCGACGCGGTACGGCAACTGGCGCCACCTGAGCCGGCGGCCGCTCCCACGGCGGTGACGCCCGATCCGATCCGGCCGCGAGCCCAAAGAGCCCCCACGAGGCTGAACAGACTGGATCGCTTGGGCGACTCCGAGACCCAAGAGCCCGAGCTTCCGCCGCGGATGCGGGCCTCGGCCCCGGCCGAGCCGATCGACGTCGAGGAACCGCTCGCGTTCGAGCTACCGGCCGAAATCGAAGAGCCGCTCGAAACCGGAGATGATCCCGCCCAGCCGGAGGCCTTCGAGGAGCAAGCCCTCGCCGAGCCGCCCATCGCTCCGGCCGAGCCCGAATCGAGCGCGACGGCCCCCACGGAGTCGCTGCCGGAGGAAGGCGACGACGGCACGATCCCGGTCCCGTGGCGCCCAGCCCCGAACCGGCCGGCCCGTACCCCTCCCAACCCCGGCCGCGACGAGGAACAGGCGGATGAGCGTTCTGATCGGGACGTTCGACTGACCAAGGAGGAGATTGACGCGCTGCTCGGCTCACGTGGTGAGATGCCTGACCCGCAGAGGCGCGCGCAATAGGATTATGATGATGGCCTTCTCGCCGAACCAAAGGACCGATGCGTCGCTACTTGTCGTCAACGATCTCGGCCACATCGCGGAGTTGGCGAAGCAGCGGTATCCGCACGTCGACATCTGTTCGCGGCCCAATTGTCTGTCCGGCATTGCGGCGTGCACGCCGGACGTGGCGGGCCCGGTCTCGCACGTGCTCGTGGGCGTCGAGCCCGGTTTCGACCGGCTGCCTGCCGCCGTTGGCGGCCTTCGCCGCGCGGTCGGCGGAAAGGCGCGGGTCGTGCTGTGTTGCCGGCCGGCCGGCGAGCCGGCGGCGCGCCGGGCGCTGGAGGCCGGTGCCGATGATTACGTGATCTATCCGCCCTCGGGACAAGATCTGGACCAGGCATTGAAGATCTCCACGCCGGGCCGGTGGATCGAAGTGCCGTCGGGAACCGCCCGCCAGATCGACCCGGCCGAGCTGAGTCGGCTCGCCGAGGTCCTTTCATCAATGGAGAAAGGGCGTCGGCACGTACTCGAAGAGATGGCCTCGCTGCTGCGGGCATCGCTGCAATGCCGCGATCTGACAATCGTGACCGCGAACGCGCAGACCGAAGCCGGCCCCGCCGGCAGCGAACCGGTGCTGGCTGAAACGATCGAGATCGGAGGACGCAAGGTCGGCCAGATCATTGTCGGACCACGTGAAGGGCTCCCCTTTGGCGCCGGCGACATGGAGAAACTGCGCCATTATGCCTGTCTGGTCGGCCACCTGCTCGACGCCTGCGACCGGCGGGACTCGCTCGAACAGCTCGCGCTGACCGATGAATTGACTGGAATGCCCAATAGACGTCACTTTACGCAGAAGCTCGATGCGACACTCCAACGGGCCGCCCGGGACCGGACGCACGTAACGCTGCTGATGTTCGACCTCGATGACTTCAAGCACTTCAACGACACCTACGGCCACGCGGCCGGCGACGAGATCCTTCGCGAGGCGGGACGCCTGTTCCGGACCTGCTGCCGACAGCACGACGTCGTTGCACGCTATGGCGGCGACGAGTTCGCCGTGATGTTCTGGGAAGCGGAAGAACCGCGTGTGGCCGGTTCGAAACATCCGCGCGACGTCCTCATGATCCTGAACCGATTCCGCAAGGCCCTTGAAGCCCACCGCTTCGAATCGCTGGGGCCCGAAGCGGAGGGAGCCTTGACGATCAGCGGCGGCCTGGCGACGTTCCCGTGGGATGCCCAACGGGCCGTGGATCTCGTCGAGCAGGCGGATCAGGCGCTGCTCCGCGCCAAGCGCGACGGCAAGAATCGAATCTATCTCGTCGGTTCCGACACATCCGTTTCACAGGATGCGGAGGGTGGCCCCTCCGAACCCTTTTGAAGCGCCGAACCGACGGACGACCGTGCGTGACACGATGTCTGACGCTTCACCCAAGGGACCGTTCCGGCTTCACCTGCGAATTGAACACGTTCCTGCGTCCGGCCCGACGCGACCCTGTGCGCCGCAGACGGTGGAATGGTGCCTGCGGGTCGCCCGATCACCTGCCGTGCTGTGGCGTACGCTCGAGCATCACCTCGTACACGGCACGCACTGGTATCGCACTCACAGGCTCGATGCCCTCGAAGCGATCCAAGCCGCCGTCCATGCCGGACCGTGCGCCTGCGGCTGCGGCGTCGAGCTGATCGCCGAGGTCGCCGATGCCGCCGACGCCGAACCCCTCGCGCGCGCGACGGCTGACGCAATTGTGGATTGTGTCATGGGATGCCAACTGGGTGACTGTAAAGCGACATACGGTGCCGATGCCCCGCAGGTCCCGCTCCGGATTGTGACGGAAACGTTCCCCGACGCACAGAGTTGACGGCCTGGCGCTCAGCCGGCCTTTTCCTGCCCGAAGAGGATCTTGACCAGCCCGACCAGGCCGTGAACCGCCAGGGTGGCCAGCAAGAGAAACAGCAGCGCCGCCACGCTGAACGACAGCAGCGGCCAGCCGGAATCCACCAGCGACACGCCGCCAGTGGAAGACACCAGACCCACCAGCGCCGTGAGGATACCGAGTACAAGAATCGCCCCGATCGCACCGCGCAGCATCCCCGGCAGCGGCGCCATGCGCACGGTCAGACAGATGACGAGGTAAATGAACACCCACGTCCGCCAATCGTCGAACCGGCTGGCAAGCGTGGCCTCGACCAGTCGCTCGGCCAGGGTGATGCTATCTCGCAGAAGCGGCCAGACCGCGGCCAGGGACGTCGGCAGTTGGCGAGACACGTTCTCGCGGGCCATGCGACCGAGGATATCCTGGCCGAGGTATTGCGAAACCGCATAAATCGAGATGATGCAGGCGAGAATCGGCAGCATCGCGATGATGACGGGGCCGACCACCGGGATGCGCGGCTTGACATTGCTGGCCGTCTGGGGCTCGCCCGATTCGTCGTCCTTGATCAGCGTGGTGTTGTTGACCGTCCCGCCGGTGATGAGCAGGCCGAGCACATGGCCGAGCTGAGCGACCAGCGTGCCGGGCAGGAGGATCGAATTGACGATCCGCGGCTGGATCAGGCCGCTCCAGAGCCGATGCACCGCCACCGCCGAAAACACGATGACGAGCAGCCAGAAGGTCATCGCCGCGTATTCCATCGGTACACCTCGCCGGGCTCCGGATGAGCCCAAATGGCTTGCATCAGGCGGGGAGTCTCCATCCTCGCTCAATCCTGTGTATCGGCAGAATCACCGCGGAAAGATGAACGGGGACAATCACTTCCACTTGATCGTGCAGCCGACCGCGAACGTGCTGGATTCCGATACCGGCTCGCCGGCCACGATCGCGTCCAGGGCCTCGCGCAGGTAATGCCGGGTGACGGCCGCGGGGTCCTCGAGATTGTCGTCGATCCGCCCCTCGTAGGCGAGCCGGCGGTCCGCGTCGAACACGAACAGATGCGGCGTCTTCTCGGCGCCGAACGCCCGGGCCACGGCCTGTGACTCATCGTGCAAATACGGGAAGTTGTAGCCCTTCATGGCGGCGTGCTTCTTCATGTTCTCGAAGCTGTCCTCGGGGTATTTCTCCGCATCGTTGCTGCAGATCAGGACAAACTGCACGCCCTTGTCCGCGTAGTCGCGCTGGATCTCGAGTATGCGATCCTCGTATGCCTTCACATATGGACAGTGGTTGCAGGAGAAGATCACGACCAGCGCCCGTTTTTCGGCGAAGTCGCTGGCTGAGATCGTATGGCCGTCGACCGCCGGCAGGGAGAAATCCGGTAACGTCGCTCGGACCTCGAGTTGGGTTGACATCGCTTGACCTCCAATCTGTCAAAGCCGATTCTAGGCCCCTCGTCAGGCCGGGGCGAGCCCGCTTTGAGCCCTCGCCAGGGCCATCACATCACAATCCGGCCCGCCGCTTGGCAAGGCCCCGCGGCCGCGCTACAATGCGAGCCCTCGGGTCGGCGGCGCGGCGACCCGGAGCCCATTTCACCACCATAGGCGCGGAGCCAGAGGCCGAATCGAAATCCGCTCGGCGATCGACAGACCGTGACCGAGATCGCACGACGGAATCCGGCGCAGGAGACAAGCATGGTTACTGTCGAATCGTATGCCATCGCGGTCGTCATGTGCGTGATCACGATGCTCTGCTGGGGCTCGTGGGCGAACACGCAGAAACTGGCCAGCAAGGAGTGGAAGTTCCAACTCTTCTACTGGGATTATTGCATCGGCGTGCTGCTGCTGACGGTGATCTTCGCCCTGACGCTGGGCAGCATGGGCTCGCAGGGCCGTTCGTTCTTCGACGATCTCGGCCAGGCGAGCCTGCAAGCCCTCGGGCTGGCGCTGCTGGGCGGGATCGTGTTCAACCTCGCCAATATCCTGCTCGTCGCCGCGATCGACATCGCCGGAATGGCGGTCGCCTTTCCGATCGGCATCGGCATCGCGCTGGTCGAGGGCGTGATCGTCAACTACATCCGCGATCCCAAGCCGGACCCGAAATACCTCTTCGTCGGTGTCGCCGGCATCGTCGTCGCGATTCTGATCGACGCGGCCGCCTACCGGCGCCTGCCGGCCGATAAGGAAAAGACGCTGGGCAAGGGTATCGCGCTCTCCGTCGTATGCGGCCTGCTCATGGGTTTCTTCTTCTATCTCGTGGCTGCGGCGATGGCGCCGATTGCGTCCATCGACGATGTCGCCTTCGCCGGAAAGCTGACGCCGTACACAGCACTGGTGCTGTTCGGGGTGGGCCTGTTTCTTTCGAGCTTCGTGTTTAACACGATCGTGATGGCCAAGCCGTTCGTCGGCTCGCCGGTCCCGTTCGGCGACTACTTCAAGAAGGGCAACCCGCGGCTGCACCTCGTGGGCATCGTCGGCGGCATGATCTGGGGCGTCGGAATGTCCTTCGCCATCATCGCCGGCGACACGGCGGGCTTTGCGATCTCGTACGGCCTCGGACAGGGCGCCACCATGGTCGCGGCGCTCTGGGGCGTTTTCATCTGGCGGGAGTTCAAGGTGGCCCCCAAGGGCACCAATGCGCTGCTGGCGCTGATGTTCCTGTTCTTCATCATCGGCCTGACGCTGATCGTGATCGCGAATCCCGAGGTGGCCGGCAAACTGAAGGCGGCATGAGGCTGACAACGGAGGGTTCAATCGATGGCAAACCAGATCTGTGTAGCCGGTAGCTCCAACACGGACATGATCCTCCAGATGGCCCGGATCCCCCGGCCCGGCGAGACGATTCTCGGCGGCGAGTTCTCCATGGCCGCCGGCGGCAAGGGCGCCAACCAGGCGGTCGCCGCCGCACGTGCGGGCGGCCGGGTCACGTTCATCGCCCGCGTCGGCGACGACATGTTCGGACGCCAGGCCGTCGAAGGCTTCGTTCGCGACGGCATCAACGTCGAGCACGTGACGCGCGATGCGCAGGCGGCGTCGGGCGTGGCGTTGATCTTCGTCGCGGCCGGCGGCGAGAACAGCATCGGCGTAGCCTCCGGCGCCAATGGCCGACTCTGTCCCGACGACATCACCCGGGCTAGCGATGCGATCGTGACCGCGGACGTCCTCGTGATGCAACTCGAAACTCCGCTCGAAACCGTCGAGGCCGCTGCCCGGATCGCGGCGGCGGCCGGCGTGCGTGTCATTCTCAATCCAGCACCGGCCCAGCCGCTGTCGGACGCCATCCTGACGCATGTATCGATCCTGACGCCGAACGAAACGGAGGCGGAACTCTTGACCGGCATCGTGGTCAACGACGACCCCAGCACCGCCAAAGCAGCGGCCGCATTGCTCGCGAAGGGCCCGGCGGCGGTCCTGATCACGCTCGGACCGCGCGGCACGTTCGTCGCGACCGCCGACGGCCAAGAGTTGATCCCCAGCTTCAAGGTGGACGCGGTGGACACCACGGCCGCCGGCGACGTGTTCAACGGCGCCCTGGCCGTGGGCCTCTCGCAAGGGAAGCCGCTACACGATGCGGTCCGATTCGCAAACGCCGCGGCCGCCCTGTCCGTCACGAAACTCGGCGCCCAGCCGTCGGCGCCCGCCAGGCAAGACATCGAAGCATTCATCGCGGAACGGGGCTGAAACACGATCGCCTCCCGATGAGCCCCCGGGAGGCACGCTGCAGCGGAGCGACCGGATGACCTTCACCGAAGAGATTGCAGAAAAACAGACACAAGTGGCGGCGTTCCTCGACCGCCATAAATGTGACATCGTCTTCCTGACCGAACGCTGCAACTTCGCCTGGCTGACCGCCGGCGGCACGAATCACGTCGTCCAGGGCTCGGACACCGGCGTGGCCACGCTGGCGGTCACCCGCGACGCCGTCCGGTGCGTCACGAACACGATCGAAGGCCCGCGGATGCGGACGGAAGAGCTTCGGGATCGGCCCATCGCGGTCATCGATGCTCCTTGGTACGACGCCGCGGCGCAGACGAAGATCTGGGCAGACCTGATCGGCGGGCGTAAGGCCGTCGCGGACAAGATACTGCCGACCATGCCTGCCGGCGTCGGCGCCCTGCCGGCGGACTTCGCCGAGTTGCGATGGACGCTCTGCGCGGCCGAACTGGCACGCTATCGCGAACTCGGGGCGCTTGTCAGCGAGGCGGTACAGGCTGTCGCGCGCGAGGTCCGGCCGGGGCAGAGCGAGTTCGAGACCGGCGCCGCCCTGACCGAACGTCTCAACCGCGACGGCATCCGAACACCGGTGATCCTCATGGCGGCCGATGAACGGATCAGCCTGTATCGTCACCCGGTGCCGACCGACCGGAAGATCCGCAAGCGGATCCTGCTCGCGACCTGCGCCGAACGCGGCGGACTGATCTGTTCGGTCACCCGGCTGGTTTCGTTCGAGCCGCTTTCGGACGAACTCCGCCGCAAGCATGCCGCCGTCGTTCGTGTGGATGCCGCGTATTACACCGCCACGCAGCCCGGCCGGACGCTCGGTGAAATCCTCGCGGCCGGCCAGGCGATCTACGCCGAAACCGGCTTCGCCGACGAATGGAAGCTGCATCATCAGGGTGGGCCGATGGGCTACCTCGCCCGTGAGGCGAAGGCCACCCCCGGCTCGACGCTGCGTGTCCGGGCCGATCAGGCGTTCGGCTGGAACCCGTCGATCACCGGCACGAAGAGCGAAGACACCATCATCGCCCGCCCGGACGGCGCGGAGATCATCACGGCGTCGAACGGCTGGCCTATGATCGAGGTGTCGGCCGGCGGCAAGCACTGGCCGCGGCCCGACATCCTGATTCGCGCGTGAGGGCGGCGCGCCCGGCTCCGATGATGGAATACCGTTTCGCCCCCGGCACGGATACCATTCGCTCGTGCACGATCCGACGACCCATCGCGGCAAGGAACCTCTCGCGCAAGATGTTCGCCTGTACTTCTCGGGGCGCGCCGTCTACGAGGACATGCTCGCCGACATCGAGCGCGCGGAACGCGAGATCGGCCTCGAAATGTACATCTTCGAGGACGACGAAATCGGCCGGCGGTTCCGCGATGCCCTCGTTCGCCAGGTGGAGGCGGGCCGGTGCGTGCGCGTCATCTACGACGGCCTCGGCTGCCTCGACACGCCGGAATCGTTCTTCGAGTCGATGCGGCAGGCCGGCGTGCAGGTCTACGCCTTCAATCCGATCGGTGGGTCACGCCTGCTGCGGAACTGGCGCAAAGTCGATCGGCGCAATCACCGCAAGCTCCTCGTGGTCGATGACCGGGTCGCTTACCTCGGGGGAATCAACATTTCCGCTGAACTGGCCGACTGGGAGGATGCGCACGTTCGGCTTGAAGGACGCATCGCGCGGTCGGCACGGCTTTCGTTCGAGCGGGTCTGGACACGGCGGTATCCGCGGGTATCGCTCCAGCGCACCCGACGGCACTGGCTGCACCAGCACCGCTCGCTGATCCTTGATGGCTTTCCCATGCCGGATTTCTCGCCCGTCAAGCGCACGCACCTGCATCTCTTTTCCCGCGCGCGGCGGCGGATCCGCATCGCCCATGCGTATTTCATCCCCGACCGGCGCATCATTCGCGAGTTGGGCAAGGCTGTCCGCCGTGGCGTCGATGTGGATGTTCTCGTTCCGGCACACAGTGACGTGCGATTCGCCGACCTGGCCCGGCGCCATGTGCTCGGACGACTCCTGCGTGCCGGCGTGCGCGTACGGCGACTGGCCAAGCCGATGCTGCACACGAAAGCCGCGCTGGCCGACGAACACTATGCCATCGTGGGCAGCGCCAATCTCAACCGCACGAGCTTCTTCCGCAATCTCGAAATCGCGTTATGGAGCCGAGATGCCCGCGTCGTCCGACCGCTGGCCGAACGCTTCGATAGGCTGTGGGAAGTCGCCACGCCCTACACGCTCGCCGACCACCGCCGTCGCGACCGCTGGCGACAATTCCTGAGCTGGGCCGCCAGCCGCCTGCAATTCTGGCTCCCCACCGACCAGGCATGGTAACCCCGCCAAGCCCGATTGTCGGGTCGGCTAACCCGACCTACACTACTGAAGTTCCACCGGACGGAATACGAACGTCTCGTGCAGATGCTTGAGGAGGCCGGGCGAACCAACAGTCTACCCGAAGCGGCATCGGCCCGACTCGCGTTCAACGATCTGCTGGTCCGGTTTCGGTTGGACATGAGGTAGATATGTATACTGCGGAACTCACATTCGTCCGTACCAAAGGCAAACCAGCTTCCCACGAGCAGGAAGAACTTGCCTTATGGAATCTGACGTGCGCCCTGCTGAACAACGGGCAGATCATTGATCGCAGTTTCTCGATTGTGTCAGTCCGGGGCGGATACAAGGCCGTCGTCGGACTACCCGAAGAAGATTCATTGCAAAGAAGGCTCTTCAGTTGCCATGTGCGAGATGATCTTCGTGCGTTGACGAAAGCAGACCTGCGTCTCGGCCCTGTACGAATCATCGGCCTCGAACTTGAATCGGATCCTGTCTGTGCATGCCGTACGTGGCCTGCATTCATTCTGGAAACGAACTTTCTCTCCGCCGAGGTCCCGTTGCGATGCGGTGGATGTGGCGGCGTTGTTCCACTGTACCGGATTTCACACACGAGCGAATACGGAACATACGAGGACGTCCGCGGCTGGGTCAACGAGTATCAGACGCTCGACCAGCTCTGGATCAACAGCAGTATGGGCGAGCGGTTCGCCTATCGTCAACTGTCGCGACACGACAGCGAGCTTTCGAAGGACGGCCGCGATCTCTGCCGCTGCATCGAGAAGAAGACCGGCGTTCCCACATACTATTACCTGTACCGCTATTACGGCCGTAGCCTCGCCTCGGAACACAAGCGTCGCTGCCCAGGCTGCGGCAAGAAATGGCTCGTGGAACCTGCGTGGATGAATCGGTACGAGTTTCGGTGTGATCGATGTCGACTGGTATCGGAGATCGCCAGCAACGTGAGATAAGGAGCGAAGCCTCATGAACATCACCGTACCGAGCACGGCTCCGAGGCGTGCGATGAGCCACGCGACGAAGACCGGTATATGTGCGATCGGTCTATTGCTAAGCGGATTCCCGGCATCCGGCTGCCAAGAGGAGGCGCCGCAGCAGTCGTGGACGGTCACCAAGCTCGAAGAACTGGCCGTGTTTCTGAAGCCCGGCGCCGCAAGAGTCTCCACATACCAACCCGGCGGTTCACCCAGAATACAGGAACTGCAGGACAAAATAGTGGCGTCATGGCGCAAACGTCCGCAATGGCTCATGAGCCAGATGGAGAACGCGCCGGACAGGGGGCCGCTTCCGTATCATCCCAACCACGGCCTCACCGAAGATGAGTACCGTGAGTACCTGGAACTCGTTGAGGAACTGATGCTCATACCCACAGAAGATACCATTCTGGCCATACAAAGCCGGGCAAGTGACGAGGTGTCTCTAGATTTAGTCGGCGACCATCCGGACTTCGATGGCGTCACGATCAACCTGAAGACAGGGGCGGTGCATACCGTGGTCGGTGATGTTGATCACGGTGAACTGCTGCCGGCTGATGCGAAGCTGCGCACGTTGGGAGCGTGGAGCGGCTTTCGATGGCACATACTGAACGGTACGGTCGAATCGGGCAATGCGGTGCTGATGGATCTGAACGTCGGGCGACTGCGGGAGGACGGACGCCCCGTCGTCCATTATCACGTAAAGGAACTGACCGGTGGCGAAATGAGACGCAACAGCCGGTACTGCTTCGTTTTCGTGAAAGAAGAATAATGGCCACGCAAGAAAAAGGTGTCAGGATGATTTCTTGGAAGCATGAGAAGACCATCCTGAACTCTCCATGCTTCTCCGCGTGGCTGTCCCCTCCGCGCCCGGCTTTCTTCCCGGGCTCCGTGTCCTTACCCGCTTCGTGGTGATGGCTCTTCTTGGCGTGCCCGGTGGGTGGTTCGTCATCCGTCGGGTCTGCAGACCACCGCTGTAAACATCTTCGACGACGCGATAAGCGCCCTGCGGTCGCGCCGATCCCGATCACAGCGGGGCAGAGTCAAACCCTT
>JAFGKA010000205.1 GCA_016928855.1 Phycisphaerae bacterium | reverse complement strand
GCGACGGGCAGGTGGTTGCCGACGGCGAAGGCACCGTCTACATCACGACCGGTGCTGGCGGTGGGCGACTTGACGAGCCCCCAACTCCGGCGCCGCCGTTCATGGCGGCAGCGAACGGTTCGACCTACAGCTTCACCGTGGTCGATGTGCAGTCCGCGGAATTCGCGGTCCGTCAGATCGCGACGGACGGCAGCGTGCTCGATGCCGCCACAGTCGTGACGCCGGCCAGGGTTCCCGCTTCGGCAGCGGACGGACTTCACCCCAACGTTGCGGAGAGAATGACCGCCAAGGCGCCAGGGACGCCAAGAAGAATCCGAACCGCGAATAGACACGAATGAACGCTAATCTGAAGGCGGCCCGTACTTCTTTTCTTCTGCCTTTTGCCCCTCTTTCCATTCGCGTCGATTAGCGTTTATTAGCGGTTCCTCTTCTGTGTCTTCTTGGCGGTTTGCTTTCTTATGCAACTGGAGGGTTTACACGCCCGGCGGTTTGCCGAATGCGTAGATCTCGACGTATTCCCCCTTCCTGGCGTCAAGCGTGAAGCGGTGCGTCGCATGTGAACCCGCCTGTTGTTCCAGGCCCTCGATGTATCTCGTCAGCCGATCCTCCGGGAACGGCGCCCGCTCGTCCCGATACACGATCAGCCATGTTCGGTGCCCTTCGGCGACGGGGGGTAACGCATCGAATGGCGGCGCCCAGTATAGCGGCCCCGGCGCGAGCCGGTGCAGGTAGTAGCGGTGCCGGGCACCATTGCCACCGCGGAGATACAGATCGTCTCCACGAGTCGTTTCCGGATCCGGCACATTGAAGCTGATCCACGCGTCGGATGGCCGACTTTCGGCGGCGAGCCACGCGAGCACGCGGCGGTTCTCGCGGTCGGACGGCGTCTTGTAGGGTTTGACCACATCCCGCACGATGCCGACCGCGGCGATGACCGCCAGCACGATCGCAGCGACGCGCACACCGTCGGCCGCGCAACGCCGCCGCAGAACGAGTCGCAGTGCGACCAGCAGGCCGACGCCCGCCAGCAGGCAGATCGTGGGCGCCATGTGCAGTGTGAATCGGGCGCTGATGCCGTACGGATAGCGGCCCATCGCGGCTGCGACGAACGTGAACGCCGGCGGGCCCAGCAAAAGGACCAGAAGATCGCGGCGGTTGCGCCACAGGGCGGTGACGCCCAGTACAACGAAGATGAACGTCAACGCGCTGCCGCCATGCTTGCCACCGACGGGGTACGCCAGCATGTTTCCGGTGTGCACGTCCAGCAGCCAGACCGGCATTCGCCACGGTTCGCGCAACGGCGGGAACCCGGGACTCCATATGGCTACCGTTTCCGGGTGGTCGGGCACCCAGCCGGCGGCCGTATGCGGCTTGGCATAGAGCAGGTACATCGCCACGAAGCTCGCGCCGACGCAGATCCCGTAGGCCAGCCAGCCGGCGGCAACGTGGACCGAACGTTGCCGCATCAGCAGCGCGGTCAGCAACAGGCCCACGCCGCCCGCGACGAACACGACCGGGTACGACGCCCAGACGCTCGCGGCCGCGAAAACGATCAACAGCCCCCACGTCCACGCATCTCGCCCTACTGATCTACTGTTCACCGGCTCAACTGTTCTCGCCCGAAGGGCACCGGGTGGCATGGGCAGGCCCGAAGAAGTGCCAGAACAGCAGCCTCCCCCCGCATTTCGCTCTACTGCTCTACTGCTCAACTGCTCAACTGTCTCGCCCGAAGGGCGCCGGCCGAAGGGTTTGTCCGTGGGCCGTGTGCCGCTGCTCTCGAGCAGTGCTCTTTGCTTCTCCTTCCTCTGCTTCTGCCTTCTGGCCTCTGCCTTCTGCCTGTTCTTCCCGGGTGGCATGGGTCCCGACGTAGTCGGGACAGGCCGCAGGCCGGAGGGTTTGCCTGTGGGCCGTGTGCCGCTGCTCTCGAGCAGTGCTCTTTGCTTCTCCTTCCTCTGCTTCTGCCTTCTGGCTTCTGGCTTCTGCCTGTTCTTTCCGGGTGGCATGGGTCCCGACGTAGTCGGGAAAGGCCGTAGGCCGAAGGGTTTGCCCGTGGACCACATTCGACCATAGACCATCCACGCCAGCCACAACAGCACGATCGAGGCCAGTAGATCGCCGGCGTAGGGCTTGACCTCGGCGGCATGACGAACGGGGTAATACGCCGCGGCGAGAAAGCCGACCGCCAGCAGCGCGGCGCGCTGCCCGAGCGTGGCCCGGGCCAGCCGCCAGAACGCCAGCATCGACAGCACGCCGCACACGAACGGCGGCAGTCGCAGTGCCCATTCCGAGTAGCCGAGCAGCCGCGCAACGGCCTCCTCGCCCCACATGAACAGCAGGCCGGCGACTTGGCCGTATTCGAGCGGCGCGATCAGGCCAGCGAAATCGCGGTGGATGACGTTCATGATGATGAACGCTTCATCCCCCCAGATCGGCATCGCCAGCGCATACCGCACCGTCCGCCAGAGCAGGTTGAGTGCGATCAGCCCAGCCATCAGGCCGCCGAGCGTCAACCGGCGTTGCCGGTTTGCCAGAGCAACGTTCGGGCTTGTTCTTGGCATGGGCGGTAGTGTAGTGGCTCCCTCGCAGCGGTTCTACCGTGTCGTGCGGAGCGGCTTCGGTCATGAGGCGATGGGCTCGTTGCGGCTGGGCTCGGCGGCTCTACAATGTGCGAGCGATGATGAGGTCGAAACGGCTTTGGAGGAGCCAGTTGGCCGTGCGATCGAGTGACGAAAGAGCTTCCCACGTTAGCCGGCAAGCCCATCCGTGGCTTGTCTGGGCTCTGGGCCTGTGGGTCGTGTTCGCGGCCGCCGTTGTGATCAAGACGCTCGTCTCCCCTGAGCAACGCACGGTCTTTCCCAAGTGCGCCGCACGAGCGGGCAGTTGGTGGCAGGGTAAGCCACTCTATGCCCAGCATGAAGGGCTCGGCCGCTTCCCCTACAGCCCGACGTTCGCCATCGCTCTGACGCCGTTCTGGTGGCTCGGCAACCGCTTTGGCGCGGCCCTGTGGACGTTGATGATGATCGGCGTCTACGTCGGGGGGCTTCGTCGGCTGGCGCGCGACGTCCTGCCGGGCGACTGGCCGCCGCAGCGCGAGGCTGTGTTGTTACTGCTGGCGATGCTCGGCGCGATCCGCGGCTTCTGGAATGCCCAGACCAACGCGCTGATCATCGGGCTGCTCATGCTGGCGGCGTCGGCGATTGTCCGCCGCCGATGGTGGACGGCCACAGCGTTGCTGGCGGTGCCGTTCTACCTGAAGGTCTGGCCGGTGGCGATCTCGATGCTCTGTGTGGTACTGTGGCCGCGCAAGCTGGCCGGGCGCTTCGCCGTGGCGATGGCGATCGGTGCGGCGATTCCGTTCTTGACGCAGATGCCGGCGGTCGTGATCGAGCAGTACCGTGGCTGGTGGTCGTACCTGTCCGTCATGTCAATGGACCTCGTCCGCAGCTACCGCGACGTATGGACGGTTTCCAGGCTGCTCGGCGCCTCCTGGAATCCGACGGTGTATCGCGTCCTGCAGGCCGCCACGGGCCTCGCCGTGCTCGGCTGGTGCCTCTGGCAGCAGCGCCGCGCGTGGTCAACGCAGTGGCTTTTGACCTGGACGCTTTCGCTTGGAGCCGCGTGGGCGATGCTGTTCGGCCCGTCCATCGAATACAACACGGTTGTCGTGCTCGCGCCCTTTGGCGCGTGGGCCGTCTTGCTCAGTCTGGAGCAACGGCAAGGGCGGGTTCTTGCTGGTGCTGCATTCGTCACAGCCACGATCCTCGCCGCCGGCGCGATTGAGCGGCTGTGGGTCGATGCCGTGCCGGCCGCCGTAGCGACGCTGGCGGTCGGCTCACTGCTGTTTGCGGCCTGGGTGATTCTCGCGGCG
>JAFGKA010000204.1 GCA_016928855.1 Phycisphaerae bacterium | reverse complement strand
GCCTTGAGATCGAGACGGCGCACCTGCTGGATCACATCCGGCCGAAGGTACGCCTGGGCATTGGCCATGGACGCCCCCTACTCCGCCGCGGTCGGCTGACGCGGCGAGATCGGCCGCGACCGACCAACCGGTTTGTCGGCAATCGGTTCAGCTTCGAATGGACCAAGCTCCACGGGCCGCGGCTCGACCGGCGCCACATCGACCGGGCCATTTCGGCGCGGCCGGCGATTCAGGTACCATTCGACAGCGACCGCCACGACCGTCACCAGGACAAGCGCCGCCGCAATGTAGTGCTGGGCATGCCGCACCTCGGCGAACAGTGCAGCCGACTTCGTGCCGAAGTAGTACCCGAGCATCACGAGCGCCGGCACGCTGATCAGTGCTGCCCCGCCGTTCACCGCCACGAACTTCCACCACGGAATCCCGACCACACCAGCGGCCGCGAAGATCATTGCCCGCATGCCCGGCATGAACCGGCCGGCAAAAATGATCTTGGCGCCGTGCTGATGGTATCGCGCAATCACCGAATCGAGCGTCTTGCGCCGAAAAAGCCGCCGTGTCAGCCGATGTTCGAGCAGTTGATCGCCGAATCGCCGCCCCATGCTGAACAGGATGAAATCGCCCGCGAGCACGCCGAGAAACGCCAACGGCAGCATGATCACGAGACTCGCCCGGCCGTGATGGCAGAGGTACCCAGCCGTGAGCAGCGGGATATCCTCCGGAATCGGCACGCCGAGCCCGGCGGCAAGCAACGCCAGCAAGATACCCGCGTACGAAAGATGTTCCAGCCAAGCCATGATGGCGTCCCGAGCGTGCTGGTGCGTATGGCAGGGAGCGTCGCCGTCAGCCCGCCTCTTGATCCACCGTTTCGCTTCATGCCCCTCGGCAGATGCCACCGCCGGGCCGGATTGCCCCATCGGCCGACGTACGGTACGCTACACGTCCCAGGATGATACGCGGATTGCGAGCCGGAGTACAGATACGTGGCTGACGGGAAATGGTATCGGGAGGGTCTGCGCTTCGAATGCACCCAGTGCGGCAACTGCTGCAGCGGCGCGCCCGGCTATGTATGGCTCAGCCGCGAGGAAACGACGAAGATCGCGGCGTTTCTCGGGATCGAACGCGACCGCTTCACCCGGGAATACACACGACGGGTGGGCTTCAAGGTAAGTCTGATCGAGAAGCGCGACCTCGACTGCATCTTCCTCAAGCGGGCTGATGGCCTGACGAGCTGCAAGATCCACCCGGTGCGGCCACTGCAATGCCGGACATGGCCATTCTGGACCTACAACCTCCGATCCGCGAAGGTCTGGGCCGAGACTGCGGAGAACTGCCCGGGCATGAACTGTGGCGACGTGCGGGATTTCGCCACGATCGAAAAGCTTCGGACCGCTACGAAATGGTCGGACCTGCCCTGACACCTGCGGTCGCCGACGCCATTCGGCGCGCCGCCGAGCGCGACGACGTCGTCTCGGCGATGGCCGCGTTCTATGAGATTCTGGATGCGGCCATCGCAGCCCACGAGCCGCTCTGCCAGAACCGCGGCGACTGCTGCCGATTCGACGAGTACGGTCACAACCTCTTCGTCACCCCGCTGGAGGCGGCCTATTTCCTAGCAAAGCACGGCCCGAGCGGAACGACCGAGGCGACGGGCGGCTGCCCGTATCAGATCGACGGCCGTTGCAGAGCCCGCGCGGGCCGCCCGCTGGGCTGCCGCGTGTTCCACTGCGACCCGAACGCACAGACGTGGCAGTCGCCGCTGACCGAGGAACACCTCGCCAAACTCCGGGCATTGCACGAGCGGCTGGGCGTGCCCTACGCATACGTGGAGTGGCGGACAATGCTGCAGGCCCTGGCTGAAGCGCAGCGGAAGCCGGGGTAACCACGAACCCCCCCCATCGTCAATCGCGAGAAACGGACGACGAACAACGGGTGGCCCGTCCCTGCCAAGCGCGGTGCAGCCGGGCGGAGTTCTCCGACGATCGAACGTGGCGCGGTCGCACGTGTATCCGCGCGACTTGCACAGCCCTATGCGACCGAATCGCAGATCGGAGGCCCCGGCAGCTGATTCACTGTTCGGCGTGCCTCGATCGCCACCGCCCCTCTGGACGAATGGCACGCCCCGGCGTAGACTCTTACGTCTTGAGCCTGGAGAGTGGAGACCCGATTCACCACGTTTGCCCCGAGCCTGGGGGGCTTGTTCACCGCAGCTCGGACGTTGCCGTATGGATGCCAACCACACCACCGATCCGCCGGCGTATCTGCTTGAAGTCGCCTGGGAGGTCTGCACCCAGATCGGCGGGATCTATACGGTCCTGCGGTCGAAGACGCCGGCCATGCTCAAACAGTGGCAGGACCGCTATCTGCTCATCGGCCCCTACGACGCGGAGCGAACCGACGCGGAGTTCGAACGCATCGAAACCAACGGGCTCATTGGCGAGGTGATCGAAGCCCTGGCCGCCGAAGGCATCCAATGCCACTACGGCCGCTGGCTGATCACTGGCTATCCGCGCGTGCTCCTGATCGACTGGCGAGCGGCCGCCGACCGGCTGACCGACCTCAAGTACCGACTGTGGATGGACCACGACATCAACATCCCGCCGGATGACGGCCTGAGCCACGATGTCTTGCTGTTCGCGGCTCTGGTCAGCCGCCTGTTCGAGGTGCTTGCCAGCCGGTTGCCGGCGCGGACGCGCGTCGTGGGCCACTTCCATGAGTGGATGACCGGCCTGACCATCCCCATACTCAAGAAGCGCGGCCTGCCGATCGCCACTGTGTTCACGACACATGCCACGGTCGTCGGGCGGGCGGTCTGCGGCGATCGCGATGACTTCTATGATGTCCTGGGCACGCTGAATCCTGACGTCGAGTCGGGGCGGCGCCAGATCTATCACCGGTACTGCATCGAGCGCGCGGCGGCGGCCTCCGCCGACGTCTTCACGACCGTCTCCGACGTCACGGCGGATGAATCGGCACAGCTTCTCTGCCGACGCCCGGACCTCATCACGCCGAACGGCCTGCGCGTGCAGAAGTTCGAAGCCCTCCACGAATTCCAAAACCTGCACCGGCGATACAAGGAGCGGCTGAACCAGTTCGTCATGGGACACTTCTTCGGCTCATACGTCTTCGACCTCGACAAGACGATCTACGTCTTCCTGGCCGGACGGTACGAGTACCACAACAAGGGCATGGATGTTTATCTTGAAGCCCTCGCCCGACTCAACCAGACGCTTCGCGAGAACAACTCGGACGTCACCGTCGTCGCATTCGTCATCACGCGCACGGCCGTACGCGGCATGAACCGGGACGTGCTGCATGCGCGGTTCACGTTCGAGGAACTGCGGCGATACTGTGAGTATCTTGAAACGCGGATGGGCGAGCGAATCCTATCCATCGCCGCCACCGGGCGGCTGCCGGAAGCGCACGAACTGCTGGACGCCGACGCCGTTGTACGGCTCAAACGCATCCAGCAGGCGCGTCACCGGTCCGGTCTTCCGATCGTCGTGACGCACGACCTCTGTGACGACGCCCATGATGCCGTCCTCTGTCACATCCGGTACCTCGGCCTGTTCAATGCCGAAACCGACCGCGTCAAGATCGTCTACCATCCGGATTTCGTCACGCCCACGAGTCCGCTGTTCCACATGGACTACGAACAATTCGTCCGCGGGTGCCACCTGGGTATTTTCCCCTCCTATTACGAGCCATGGGGCTACACCCCCGCGGAATGCACGGCGATGGGCGTGCCCTCGGTCACCTCCGACCTGAGCGGGTTCGGCTCGTTCGTCCAGACGAACATCCCGGACCACGACGCGGCCGGCCTCTATGTACTCCCGCGCCGCCACAAGCCCATCGAAACGACCATCCAGCACCTGACCGAGGTGCTAGTCGATTTCTGCCAGCTCAACCGGCGCCAGCGCATCGAGATGCGGAACCGGGTCGAGAGCCTTTCCGACCTGCTTGCCTGGCGGCGGCTGGCCGCGCATTATTTCGAGGCGCAGGAGTTGGCCCTGCAGCGCAGCCGCGCCGCCGAAGCCAAGCCGTCGTGGGCCTGAGCCTGCCGGCGAACGCCGTCTTCCACACACCAGCCACGAGGAGGCTACCTCATGCTTCATCCGCTCCGAGGCGCGTTTCTCACTGTCATCCGCGTAAGCTTCGCTCTGTCAATCGGTGCCGCGGGCGCCGCCGGCGCGACGTTCCATGTCGCTCCGGATGGCAACGACGCATGGACAGGCACGCTCGCCGAAGCCAACGCCGACCGCACCGATGGCCCGCTCGCCACGCTGACCGGCGCACGCGACGCGATCCGCCGCCTCAAGGCCGGCGGTCCACTGACCGAGCCCGTCCGCGTCCTGGTGGCCGAGGGGCGCTATGCGATCACCGAATCAATCCTCTTCGAACCGCAGGACAGCGGCACCGAAGCCTGCCCGGTGTCCTACGAAGCGGCGGCCGGCGCGAAGCCCATCATCGACGGCGGCCGGCGTATCACAGGCCTCCAAAAGACGCCCGACGGTCGCTGGACGGTGCGAATCCCCGAGGCAGCCGAGGGCACCTGGCGGTTCGAGCAGCTCTTCGTCAACGGCCGCCGAGCGGTGCGCGCCCGGACGCCCAACCAGTTCTACCACCGGATGCTTCGCCCCATCGCGCACGGCATCGACCCCGATACGAACGAGCCGGCCGACCTCTCGAAGCGGGCGTTCGTGACCCGGCCCGGCGATATCCAGGCTTGGCCCGACCTCGACGAGGCCGTCCTTGTTGTCTACCACGCCTGGCAGATCTCGCTGCAACGGATCCGCTCATTCGACCCCGAAACGAACACGGTCATCACCAAACGCGAGGCGTTCTGGCCGTATATGCGATGGGACGCCAGTCAGCGTTATCACGTGGAGAACATCAAGGCCGCGTTGGATGCGCCGGGCGAGTGGCTGCTCGATCGAGACGGCACGCTGACGTACATCCCACTGCCCGGTGAGGATCTCGCCACGGCCGAGTGCATCGCGCCGGTCACGGACGCGTTCGTCCACTTCACCGGCGACGCGGCGAAAGGCCAGTTCGTCGAGGACATCACGCTGCGCGGTCTGACGTTCCAGCACAGCCGCCACCGGCTCGACCCGACCGGCCATGTCGACCCGCAGGCGGCCAACACGGTCCCAGCCACTGTCATGGTCGATGGCGCGCGGCGAATCGCGATCGAAGACTGCGAAATCAGCCACACCGGGATTCATGCGATCTGGTTCCGCGCCGGCTGCCACGACGGCCGCGTCGTGCGCACCTACCTCCACGATCTCGGCGCCGGCGGCATACGCATCGGCGAGGAAGGCATCCGCACCACCCGTGACGAACAGACCGACCACATCCTGGTCGACAACAACATCATCCGCAACGGCGGGCGCATCCACCGAGGCGCGGTCGGCGTCTGGATCGGCTACAGCGGCGACAACCGCATCACCCACAACGAAATCGCCGACTTCTTCTACACCGGCATCTCGGTCGGCTGGCGATGGGGCTACGCCGAAAGCCTTACCCGGCGCAACACGATCGACCTGAACCACATCCATCACCTCGGCCAGGGTGTGCTCAGCGACATGGGCGCGGTCTACACGCTCGGGCCG
>JAFGKA010000030.1 GCA_016928855.1 Phycisphaerae bacterium | reverse complement strand
CCACGCCGACGAGCGAACGCCGATGCATACGTCCACGGCCGGCGGGGACGCCGGCCGCTACGGCGACGTCGAACGGTTAGCGCCCATTGCGGATGGCCACGCCGACGGGCGAACGCCGATGCTCGCGCTCACGGCCGGCGAGACGCCGGCCGCTACATTGGTATCGCACGACAGAGAGTAACGTATGAGTGCATCTACCATACACCGATCCGCCGAACTGCTCGACCCGGAATTCATGGCGCGGCTCGATCAGCTTGACATCGTCTCGCGCAAGATTTTCGCGGGGAAGATGAAGGGCGAACGCCGGAGCAAGCGCAAGGGGCAATCGGTCGAATTCGCCGACTATCGCAACTACGTCGTCGGCGATGACCTGCGCTTCCTCGACTGGAACATCTACGGGCGGCTCGAACGGCTGTTCCTGAAACTCTTCCTCGAAGAGGAGGATCTGCACGTCAGCATCCTGCTCGACACGAGCCGGTCGATGGACTGGGGCGAGCCGCACAAGGGGCTCTATGCCCGGCGTGTCGCGGCGGCGCTGGCCTACATCGGTCTGTGCAACTACGACCGGGTCAGCCTCTACGCCTACGCCGACACACTGCGCCATGAACTGCCGGGTGTCCGCGGGCGGCGGCTCATGCACCGGATCATCAGCTTCCTGCAGGAAACGCCGTACGAGGGCAGCAATCACCTTGCCGCCGCGGCCAGGACCTTCGCCGTCCGTCATCCCCAGCGCGGCGTGCTCATCATCGTGAGCGACTTCTTCGACAAGGGCGGCTTCGAGACGGGCCTGCGCTATCTGCTCGGACGCAATCTCGACGTCTACGCCGTCCAGGTTCTCGCGCCGGGTGAAATCGATCCGACGTTCGCCGGCGACCTTCGGCTGCGCGACGTCGAGGACGCCGACGTCGCCGAGGTTACGATCAGCCGCGCCCTGGTCAACCGCTACAAGCAGAACCTTCAGGCCTACTGCCAGAGCCTCCGCGAGTTCTGTACGCGCCGGGGCATCTGTTACCTGTTCACCAGTACCGAGGTGCCGTTCGATCAGCTTGTGCTGAACTATCTTCGGCGCCGGGGGTTGTTGCGATGAGTTGGCCCATCAGTTTGCTGGCTCCATGGGCGGCGCTGGCCGCGGCAGCGCTGGTGCCGGCTCTCGTGCTGCTCTACTTCCTGAAGCTCAAGCGGCAGGATGTGCCCGTTTCATCCACGCTGTTGTGGCAACGGGCCGTGCAAGACCTGCAGGTGAACTCGCCGTTTCAGCGACTTCGCAACAACCTGCTGTTGCTGCTCCAGCTTCTCCTGCTGCTGCTGGCCATCCTGGCGCTGACCGACCCGATCTGGAATCGATCACAGTCGCGCGAGCAGAAGGTGATCCTCTTGCTCGACCGCTCGGCGAGCATGAACAGCATCGAGGCGGACAAGCGGACACGGCTCGACGCGGCCAAGGAATCGGCCAAGCGGCTCGTCGATGACATGGGCAAGGAAACGCAGATGATGGTCATCGCCTTCGCCGACCGGGCGCATCTGGCCGCCAGCTTCACCGACGACAAGGCCCTGCTCAAGCGGCAGATCGACGCGGTCGAGCCGACCGACGGGGCCAGCCGCCTGCGCGACGCCATGACCCTGGCCGAGTCCTACTCGACACCGATCGGCGAGGGCATCGGCACGCCGGATAACCCGATCGACGCCGCCCACCTCGTCCTGCTGTCCGATGGCATCATCGCCGATGCGGCCGAACTGACCCTGCGGCGCGGCTCGATGGAGATCATCCATATCGGCGACGCGAGCGACAACGTCGGCGTGGTGAACATGGACGTCCGCCGCGACTACGAGCGGCCGGATTACATCACGGTTGTTGCGCGCGTGCGCAACTTTGGCGAAACAGCGGTCAATCGTGACCTCGCCCTATTCATCGACAAGGAACTCAAGGAAGTGCGCGTACTCGGCCGGCTCGCGCCAGGCGCTGCCGCCGCGGCCGACGATGAGGCAACCGTCACCCCGGCAACGTCGGACTTGCCACCGGAAGGCAGCGAAGTCGTCGTCGTCTTTGACAACGTGCCGCACGCCGCCGCGGGCCAGATCGAGGTCCGGCTCAGCGGCGACGACGCGCTGGCCGCCGACAACCAGGCGTTCGGCACGATCGAGGGACCGCGACCGCTCGCCACGCTGCTGGTCACGCACGGGAACTTCTATCTCTCGCGCGTGCTGGCGGCGCTACCGGGCGCTGCGCCGACAATCCTCACCCCAGAACAATATGAAGCGGCCAGTGACGACGATCTGCTCAGCGACGGCCGGCTCAAGTACGATGTCGCCGTCATCGATGGCTACGACACCGGCCGCCTGCCGCCGGGCAACTATCTTTTCTTCGGCGGCATCCCCAAGCTCGATGACGTGAAGGTCACGGGAACCGGCGGGATGAGCCTCGCGGTCGACTGGAACGACACCCACCCGGTGCTGCGCCACGTCGCCGTAAACATCATCGCGTTTGCCGAGTGGAACCGGCTCCAATTACCGGAGGAGGCCGAGACGCTGATCGAAGGGCCCGAAGGCGCGCCCCTGCTGGCCTATTTCGCACGTGACCGCCGCCAGTACCTCGTCGTCGGCTTCGGCGTCTTCGACGCCAAGCGCGAACACCTCAACACCAACTGGATCGCCAAGCGCGGCTTCCCGGCGTTCATGTACAACGCCGTGCAGTTCCTCGCGGGGGCCGTAACGGCGGGCAACCCGCGAAGCCTCGCCCCGGGCGACGCCGCCAGCATCACCGCTCAACCGGGCACGACAATCCTGACCGTCCGCCGGCCGAGCGGCCACACCGATACCGTATCGGTCCGCGACGACGGCATGGGCTATTACGCCAACATGACCCGCGCGGGCCTCTACACGATCGACGGTGCCGTCGCCGGTGACACGGCGTTCGCCGTCAACCTGTTCGATGATCACGAAAGTCAGATCCGGCCGAACAAGGACTTCCGCATCGGCGACGACCGGATCACCGCCACCGCCGACACCCATCGCACCAACCGCATGCTCTGGCCATACCTGATTCTCGCCGCACTCGGCGTGCTGTTTGTTGAATGGATCGTATACAACAGACGAGTGTTGATTTAATGTCACACGTCGGTCGCTGTTGAATCGACCTTGGCGATGATCGCTACGTGCACGGCCTTGGCGCCGGCTTGTTTGAGGACGCGGACGTTCTCGTTCAACGTCGCCCCTGTGACCATGACGTCATCGATCACGCAAAGCGTTCGGCCTTCTACGTTGGCGCCTCGCGCGAGGTGAAAGTTGCCACGGACGTTCTTGCAGCGTTCGGTCTGCGGCAAACCGATCTGGCTGCGCCCCCGCTTCGGGCGCACCAGCAGCGGCAAGGATTCGAGCCCCAGCACCCGGGCCGCCTGGGCCGTCAGTGCCCCGGTTGAAAAGAACCCGCGTTGCCAGCGCACCGTCCAATGGCTCGGGACCGGCACCAGGGCCTCGATAGCCCCTCGCCACGGCGCGGACTCGATCGCCGCGGCGATGCACTCGCCAAGCGGTCGGTCGAGACGCTGTTGGCCCGCAAACTTGTATTGCCGCACAAGGCTCCGCACGAACGGTTCGTATCCCGCAACGCGGACCAGCCCGTCATGGGCGAAGCGCTCGCCGCTGCACCGGCCGCATCGTCGATCGATCACTTCATAAGGCCCGACACCCCGCCCACAGGTCGGGCAGTACGCCCGCCCCGTCGCCGCCAGCCACATCTGGAGGCACGCATCGCACCAGTGCTGAGCGGCCCCGAGGATCGCCGCCCGGCAGCCGAAACAGGCCGGCGGGAACACAGCATCCGCGACGCCGCGAATCAACACCCTGACCGATCCGGGGAAGGAAGCCATGTGTCGTGCCTGCCGTAAAGGACCCATACCGCCGATGTCGCCTTGACGCGTCGAAGCGCCTGCCTAGAATTAACATCTGTTGAGTATTCCGCAACCCCCGGTGAGCAGAATCCCGAGGAACATCCATGCATGCAATTCGAGTGACGCGATGGGCGGGGATCGCAGTCTCCATAGCCTGCACAACCTCCGCATTCGGCCAGGAGCCTCCGGCGACCCGGGTGGCCGTCCTCCCAGCGGAGATGCGAGAGGTTTCGCAGACGGTCCCGGTCGTCGGCACGGTTCTGCCGATGCGGCGGAGCGTGCTCGGCGCTCAAATCGCCGGGCTCGTGCAGGAACTGCTCGTCGAAGAGGGTGACCGGGTTGAACAGAACCAGGTCGTCTGCACCCTGCGCGACACGACGACCCGCCTGGAACTCGAACGCGCCAAGGCAACACTGGCAAGCCTCGACGCCTATCTCGCCGAGCTGGAAGCGGGCACACGAGCCGAGGAGTTGCGCCGAATCAAAGCCCAGGCCGAGGAAGCCAAGGCCATGCTGACGAAATGGCAACTCGAGCGCCAGCGCATTGCCGAACTGGAGCGTCAGGGCGTCGCCACGATGAAGGAAATCAACGACACCCAGGCCGATCTGCTCGCCGCGGAGCAGCGCTATGAGCAGGCGGTCGCTCTGCGCGACGAAGCCGTTGCCGGCCCGCGAGCGGAGGTCGTCCTGCGTGCCCGCCATGTCGCCGAAGCCCAGCGGGTGGACGCCGCCCGACTGGAGGACGAGCTCGGCAAGACGCGGATCCGTGCCCCATTCACGGGTTACGTCACGGCCAAGCACACCGAGGTCGGTGAGTGGATTCAGACCGGCGGGCCCGTCGTGGAGGTCGTGGAGCTTGATTCAGTCAAAGTGCGGTTCGACGTGCCGGAATCCGCCGTATCATATGCGCAGATCGGGAGGCCAGTCCCCATCCGGATCGATGCGTTGAACGAAACCTTCACCGGGACGATTCGCTTGGTCGTGCCGCAAGCGAACGAAGCGGCCCGAACGTTCCCCGTCGATGTGGAAATTCCGAACAGCGACCACAAGCTCAGGGCCGGCATGTTCGCCCGGGCCGCCGCGCCCGCCGGAACGACGGCTCAGCAACTGGTCGTCCACAAGGACGCCGTCATTCGGCGCGGCCACGTCGCGTTGGTCGTCATGATCATCCCATCCCCGCAGGGTATGATGGCGATGCCCGTGCCCGTCGAGGTCGGCGCCGACGATGGAGGCTGGGTGGCCGTTGTGGCCGAGAGTCTGCAACCCGGTATGCCCGTCGCCGTGAAAGGTCACGAACGGATCTTCTTTCCCAGCCCGGTGATGATTGTGCCGGTCGAGCAGATCCAGGCGGCGCCGCCGCCCAGCAGTGCCGCCACCACACAGCCGGCCTCGCCGCCCGCCGCCCTCTGAGAAAGAACGCACCATGGACATCATCCGATTCGCCATCGACAACCCGGTCAAAGTCGCTGTCGGCGTGATCCTGGTCTGTCTGTTCGGCGTCCTGTCGATCTTCCGCATCCCGATTCAGCTCACGCCGAACGTCGATGAGCCGAAGATCACCGTCACGACGCGCTGGCACGCGGCCAGCCCACAGGAAGTCGAACGCGAGATCATCGAACGGCAGGAGGAGAAGCTCAAGGGTGTCACCGGCCTGAGAAAGATGACGAGCACCTGCACCGAAGGCCAAGGCCAGGTAACGCTCGACTTCTTCGTCGGCATCGACAAGGATGAAGCCCTCCGTGACACGATCGAAAAGATCAACCAGGTCAGCAACTAT
>JAFGKA010000203.1 GCA_016928855.1 Phycisphaerae bacterium | reverse complement strand
TCGGAACTCGTGGTCACGCCGTCCGCCTCGTGCTGCTCGATCGTGCGGGAGTATTACCCCGATCTGTTCAAGGACGACCCGGCCCTCCGCGACAAAGCCGTCGCGATGGCTGACAAGACATTCGACTTTCTCGAGTTCTGCGAAAAGAAGCTGAAGGTCGACTGGGACGCCTGGGACCTCGAGTACAACGCCATCGCTACGTACCACTACAGTTGCCATATGCGCGGAATCGGCATGACCGACGAGGTCATCCGGCTGCTGAAGCGGATCCGTGGGATCGAATATCGCCAGCTCGAGAAGATGGACCAGTGCTGCGGCTTCGGCGGCACCTTCGCGGTCAAGTACGGCGATATCTCCGGCGCGCTCGTCCGCGACAAGGTCGAGTGCATCAAGAAGACGGGCGCAAACCTGCTCGTCATTACGGACGGCGGCTGCGCCCTGAATATTACCGGAGCCCTCCACCGGCAGGGCGTCGACATCCAAACGCTACACATCGCCGAGATTCTGGATCAGGCGATGACCGCGGCCGAGAAGCGTAAGGCCGGCTCGGCGGCGTGACCGCGCCACGGCCCAGCCGGCAAGACTGGCCCCGAGTGAGGGTGTAATGAGTCACGGGCAAACCACGACCGGAGCGGATTTCCACGCACGCAGCGCTGCCGCCATGGCGCAACCCGGCCTGTCAGCCGCTGTGAGCGGCGCCGTGCTGCGGCAGTACGAGGGCCGCAAGGCCCTGCTGCCGGAGCTGGGCGACCCGCTGGCCGTACGACAACTCGCCGCCGAGATCAAGAGCCACACGCTGCAGCACCTGGACCAGTACCTGAGTCTCTTCTGCGAGAACGTCCGGCGGCATGGCGGGCACGTGCACTTCGCCCGAACCGGCGAACAGGCCGGCGAGATCATCCGCCAGATCGCCCGCGACCATGGCGTGAAGCGCATCGTCAAGGCCAAGTCGATGGCCAGCGAGGAGATTCACCTGACCGCCGCGCTCGAAGCCGACGGCATCGAGACGGTCGAGACGGACCTCGGTGAATTCATCGTGCAGGTCGGCGAGGACAAGCCGTCGCACATTGTCACGCCGGTCATCCACATGACGACCCCACAGATCGCCCGTCTGTTCGAGAAGGTTCTGGGCACCCCATACACCGAGGACCCTGAGGTGCTCACCCGCGCGGCACGGGTGCACCTGCGTGAGAAGTTCCGCGCCGCCGATATGGGCATCTGCGGCTGCAATGTCGGCGTTGCGGAAACCGGCACGGTCGCGATTGTGACGAACGAGGGCAACGGACGCCTGAGCACAACGCACCCGCGCGTCGTTGTCTCGCTGATGGGTATCGAGAAGCTCGTGCCCACGATGAAGGATCTCGCGGTCATCGTCAAGCTGCTGGCCAAGAGTTCAACCGGCCAGCGGCTGACTGTCTATACGAACCTGATGTCCGGCTCGAAGCGGCCCGCGGACCTCGACGGGCCCGAGGAGTTCCATGTCGTGCTGCTCGACCGCGGCCGGACGCGGATTCTCGCGAGCGAGTACCAGGAACTGCTGCGGTGCATCCGGTGCGGCGCCTGCCTGAACGCCTGCCCGGTTTACCGCACAATTGGCGGCCATGCGTACAACAGTGTCTATCCCGGCCCGATCGGCAGCCTGTTGACGCCGCTGTTCGAAGACTTTTCGGAATACAAAGATCTGCCGAACGCGTGCAGTCTGTGCGAGGCATGCCTGGACGCCTGTCCGGTGCGAATCTCGCTGCCGGCGCTGCTGATTCGCATGCGCGACGAACTCCGCCGCGAAGGCCATATGCATTGGTTCCAGCGGCTGGCGTTCCGCGCGTGGCGATGGGGCATGCTGTCGCACGCCCTCTACGGCATGGGCAATCGCATGGGCCGCCTCTGGGATTGGCTGGCTCCCCGCGGCTGGCACCGGCGGGCCATGCCGCCGTTTTCGATCTGGACGAAGTACCGCGACCTGCCCGTCATGGCCAAGCGCCCGTTTTTCAAGATGTGGGACGATCTGAACCCATCCGCGTAGCTCCCGGAGGATACCGTGGCCGGCGTATCGCAAGAAGAATTCATCAAGACGGTCCGTGACGCGATCGGATACCGTGACGACCGACTCGAACTGCCCAAAGACCACAGCGCCGCCCGGGTCGTCGCCGAAAGCGAACGCCTGATCGAACGGTTCTGTGCCATGGTCACCGACGCGAAGATGAAACTCTACCGCGTCGCGGACGCCTCTGGCGTATCCGCCACCCTCGTACAGATCCTCAAGTCGCTCGACGCCCACAAGGCCGTGGTCAACGAGGATCCGTTCCCGCAACACGACACGGTTGTACTGGCGCTGCGCGACGCCGACTGCCAGCAGCTCGACCTGCGCGATCGTGACGCCCCGTTTCAGGCGGATGTGGGTATCACCGGTGTTCGCATGGCTATCGCCGAAACCGGCTCGATCGTGGTGACGAGCGGCTCGGGCTCCCGGCGGTTGGCGAGCCTGGCTCCGCCCGAGCATATCGCCATCGTCGAGAAGGATCAGATCGTTCCGGACCTCCTCGACTGGGCCGCCTCGCTCGGGCCGGACATGCCGGCGAACGAAGTGCTGATCACCGGCCCCAGCAAGACCGCCGACATCGAGATGAACCTCGTCATGGGCGTCCACGGGCCGCGAAACGTGCACGTCATCCTGATCGGATAGCGGATGGCCACCGCGGCATACAGTGGAATGTGGCAGCCGGCGCCTGGCCGACCGTGCTTCGCAACAGGGCGTAGTGCCTTTGTTTAGACGCCATGAACGCTCAGCACCTTCGCATTCTGAAAGACCTGCTTTCGCTGCCGACGGCCCCGTTCGCCGAGCACCGGATCATCGACTACGTTCGGGCGTTCTGCCGCGAACGAACCGGTGTACGGTTCACACAGGATCGCTTCGGCAACGTCCTGCTGCGCCTCGGCCGCGCGCGTCGGCGGCCGCTCGTCCTGGCCGCTCATATGGACCATCCCGGCTTCATCGCCGAACGCATGATCGGCAAGGAGTTGGTTCGCGCGGCCTGGCATGGCGGCGTCGAGCCAGCTTACTTCATCGGCGCGAAGGTTCGTTTCTTCAGCGGCTCCCAACCCGTTCGGGGCGAAGTCGTCCGGATCCAGACTGCGGTCATACCCGGCCCGGCGCAACGACGCGAACGCGTAACACGCGCGGACATCCGGGTCGCGCGAGAGGTCAAGACCGGTGCCGTCGGCATGTGGAACTTCCCCGACACCGCCATCCGCGGCCACCGCATCCGCGCGCGGGGCTGCGACGATATCGCTGGTGTCGCCGCCGCGCTGGCGTGTGTGGATGAACTCGTTCGACGTCACGGCAGCCCGAACCTTTGCGTGCTGCTGACGCGTGCCGAGGAGGTGGGCTTCGCCGGCGCGATCGCCGCGGCCAACGACCGCAGCCTCCCCGCCGACGCGATAATCGTCGCCATCGAATGCAGCGCCGAACGGCCGCACGTTCGCATGGGTAGCGGCCCGATCCTCCGCGTCGGCGACCACACCTCCGTCTTCACGCCCGCGGCCACCGCCTGGTGCCGCACGATTGCCGAGACGGTGGCCACCACGGACAGCACATTCACGTTTCAGCGGGCCCTCATGGACGGCGGCACCTGTGAATCGAGCGTCTACTGCGAGTTCGGATACGCGGCCACCGGCGTGTGCATCGCACTGGGCAACTACCACAACATGGCCGCTTCGCGCCGGCGCCTGACGCCGGAGACCGTGGACCTGCGCGACTGGACCAACATGGTGCGCTGGTTCGTCGCGATGGCAACCACCGAAACACGCTACGACGGAACACAGCCGGGCCTGCGACGTCGACTGCGCAACCTCGGGCGCCGATATCACGCCGCCTTGAAGGCGACGGCGAGGACGCCGGGCCGTGTTTCGCATCCTGAGCCAACGCGATAAGATGCTGCTGTAGCCGCCAGGCTGCCACACATCGAAGGGATCAAGCGATGCGCATTCGCTGGAAGCTATTGATTCTGCTGCTGGCAATCGCCCTCGTGCCTCTGATCTGTGTACGTATTTCGACCGTCGTGGGCACGATGCGGGTCGGCCGCAGCGAAGCCGCGCGGGCACGAGAGACCCAGACCCGCCAGGCCCGCGACAGCCTGCTGCACACAGTCGAATACCAGGCAATGGCCCTGCGATGGCAGGGACGAGTCCTCCGCCTGGCTCTCCAGCTTCAGGCACGCGAGGCCGAGCGGCTGCTTGCGGAACCGCCGCCTGAGGATGTCCGGCCCGTATTCTCGGCGGAGTACGATCGAGGCAGGGATTTGCCGGAGGGCATGACGACCTCCCCTCGATACCGCCAGCGCGATGCGGCTGGCGAGCTGCAACCGATCCCCATTACCTACCAGGAGCAGGTCTTCACGCTCGCGGCCGGCGTCGCCCCCGAAGAGGTCGCGGCGGACGTGGCCCGACTGACCGGCATGCTCTCCATCTATCAGTTCTTCCACGACGCGGATGAAACGTTGATCTTCTGGCAGTACACCGGCCTCGAAAACGGCGTCCTGGGCTCGTACCCCGGTCACGGCGGATACCCGCCGGATTTTGACCACCGAACGCGCGACTGGTATCGACTCGCCCGCGAGCGCGGCCGGATGACCTTTACGCCACCGTACATCGACGCATCGAGCCGGAAGGTCACAATCACCATGGCCATGCCGCTGTACGACACCGACGGCACATTCGTCGGCGTCACCGCCCTGGACGTGCTCGTCAACGACATTGTGAACCGCATCGACAAACCGCCGCTCGTCGCGCAAGACCACCTTGCGTTCGTGACAGTCCCCGTGGACCGGCCGGACCTGGGCGGCCGCGGCTTGCTGATTGTAGGTCGAGATTACGACACCACCAACGACCGCCTGCGGGACGAGCCGTACGAGGTCGAGTGGCTGCAATCCGACGATTCTGAGCAGCTTGAAGCCATGCACCAGGACATCCTCGCCCGACGCTCCGGCGTGCGGCAGATGGGCTTTCAGGGCCGCGATTCCCTGTGGGCGTACGGCATGCCGCCCGATGGGGGCGTCGCCTTCGTGATGATCGTGCCGCGCGAAGTCGTCATCGCCCAGGCCGCCGCAGCCGAGCAGGAAGTCCTCGACCGGGTATGGTACGAAGTCCGCAAGACCGGTGCCATCTTTGTCGGCGTGCTGCTCGTGGTGATCGTCGCCGCGTTCCTGAGTTCCCGCTCGGTCACGCGCCCCATTCGAGCGTTGGCCGACACCGCCGAACGTATCGCGCACGGCGATCTTGACGCCCGCGCCAACGTCATCACACGCGACGAGTTCGGCGAACTCGGCAAGGCGTTCAACACCATGGTGCCGCAACTCCGGGATCGCATGCGCCTACGCGAATCGCTCGCCCTCGCGATGGAGGTGCAACAGAACCTGCTGCCTGCCGGCCCGCCGGAAATCGAAGGGCTCGATATCGCCGGGCGCAGCATCTACTGCGACGAAACCGGCGGCGACTACTACGATTTCCTCGATTTGGCGCCGCTCGGCCCCCGGACGCTGGCCGTAGCGGTCGGCGATGTCACCGGCCATGGGATCGCCGCTGCGCTGCTGATGACCGCCGCCCGCGCCCTCCTGCGCAGTCATGCGACACAGCCCGGCTCGCTCGCGCAACTCATGAACGCCATCAACTATCACCTGACGATTGACACGCCCGATGGTCGGTTCATGACTCTGTATTACCTCGTGCTCGATATGGAACACCGGCAGGCCCGGTGGATGAGCGCCGGTCACGATGCGGCGATCGTCTATGACCCCGCCACGCAGTCCTTCGCTGAATATGCGGGCCGCGACATCCCCTTGGGCATCGAGACTTCCTGGACCTATACCGAGTTCGGCCCCGAGCCCCTGAAATCCGGTCACGTCATCGCGATTGGCACCGACGGCATCTGGGAGAGCCAGAACCCGGAAGGCCGGATGTTCGGCAAGGACGCCCTGCGCGACATCATCCGCCGCCATGCCGACCGACCCGCCGCCGAAATCAGCCACGCCGTCACCGACGCAATCGCCGCCTTCCGCGGCACCCATCCGCAGGAAGACGACATCACGCTCGTGGTAATCAAGGTCAACCCCCCAGTCGCATAAGAAGACACCACCACGAAGCCCAGGAAGAGCGCGAAGAATGGTATTTGTGACGATCCAGTTCACGCAACAAGACGGAACCTGGAGCCAGATAGATGGATTCCTCGGCCCCTCGTCCGATCGTGAGTCCTCTTCGTGTCCTTCGGGCCCTTCGTGGTTATCCTTTTTTCAGCGTCGGGGTCAAGTAAGCCCGCGCGCAAAAGCCATGGCGGTTAGGGTAATCGCATCAAAAGCGCCGAAGCTCATTGCGCGGCCTTGGAGGTTTGGCCATATTTCCATGTGTTCGTACGGGGCTGTTCTTCTTGGAGGCCGCTTCGCCGTTCGCCGGCCCGTTCGCCGTTCGCAGGCCGCTTCAGCGGCCTTTCCGGCCGAAGGCCGGTTATTAGGCCGGCCCTTGTAGGGCCGGTGGAGCGGGCAGCCCAACCGCCCCCCTCCGTTCTTCTGCGCAGCCCGTTTCAACGGGCTTTTTCAAAGAGCCATATGAACGTCACCAACGAATCAGAAGCCCGCTGAAGCGGACTACGCCTTTCGAGAAAAGAAGAGGCGGACGCACGTCGCTCGCGAACCAGCCCTACAAGGGCTGGCCTATGAACCCGGCTTCGCCGGGAAGGCCCCCTTGAAGGGGGCCGGAAGCAGGCCGGCACGTTGCCCCTGCAACCGCTGATCGGATAGGACAGATGTGGGTAACAGCAAGCTCTTGAGCAGTGCTTTTCCAGAAACACTGCTCGATCGTAGGGGAGGCCCACCCAGGAACAATGGTCCGGATTAAGATTCGACTATCCTACGATGGCAGCGCATCCAGACGATGTCGGCTTGCTCGCAGCCGGCTGCGAGGCGGGCCGCGACGCGGGCGCCGGCCAGGTCGGGCCCTCCTTCTGGATCTGACCGAACAATTCACGGAGACGCCGCGCCAACGCCTCGACGCGGGCCGGCTGCTCGGCGGCCAAGTCACGCTTCTCGCCGATGTCCTCACGCAGGTTGTACAGCTCGAAATCGACAAGCTTGGCCCGCTTGATCGCACGGACCGCCTCGGGCGTGGCGCGATCAAACGTCTCTTCGATATCCCAATGCGCCACGAGCTTCCAATCGCCTTCCCGCAGAGCGGCCTTCGGTGGTGTCAGCGCCATGCCGTAGAACCAGAACAGCGGCGTCTTGCGCTCGATCGGACGGCCGTCCAGCATCGGCAGGAAACTCGCGCCATCGATCGGCCGATCGCGCGGCGGCTCGACGCCGGCAATCGCGCAAAACGTCGGCAGCAGATCCAGGCTGCAGACCGGCTCATCGCTGACGGTGCCGGCTCGCGCGCGGCCGGGCCAGCGGAGGATGGCCGGCACGCGGATGCCGCCCTCGTAGATGTGCAGCTTCATGCCGCGCAGTGGCCCCGGCGAACCGTAGCAGCGGGCGCCGTTGCCGCCGGGATAGCGGTTGAGCGTCTCCGGACCATTGTCCGACGTGAAGAGCACGAGCGTGTTGTCGGCCTCGCCGATCGCGTCGAGCGCTTCAAGCAGCCGGGCGACCGCGAGATCAACGTTGGTCACGTTCGCGAAGTAGAGGGCCTGCTCCGGCGTGACGGCGTTCGGGTAGCGGGCCGCCAACTCCGGCGGCGACGCGATCGGCTCGTGCGTTTCGTGGAAGCAGACGAATGCGAAAAAGGGCTGCTCGGCCGGCCGTTTCTTCCGCAACCACTCGATCGCCTCGTCGGTGACGATCTGGCAGGAGTAGCCCTCGGTCGCTCCGATCCACTCGCCGTTGCGAACGAAGTTAGCCGGGTTGTGGTGGCTCGGGCCGGCGTTGTTCTGCGTGCTGAACCAGTAGTCGAAGCCCTGATCGCCCGGCTGCGGCTGGGCGGGGCTGTTGAACTTGCCGGTGCAGTGCCATTTGCCGAAGTGGCCCGTGGCGTAGCCGGCGGCCCGGAGCCGTTCGGCGATGGTAACCTCGTCGTCCTGCATGTGCATGACGTGCTTGTTGGGGATCCAGTCGTAGACGCCGAGCCGATTCGGATTCCGCCCCGTCAGCAGCCCCGCCCGGCTCGGCGAGCAAACCGGCGCGGCAGCATAACAGCTCGTAAGCCGAAGCCCCTCGCCCGCCAGCCGATCCAGCGCAGGCGTCCGAATCACCGGATGCCCGAAACACCCCAGGTCGCCATAGCCCAGGTCGTCGCAGAGAATCACAAGAAAGTTAGTCCGCCGCCCCGTCGGCGCAGCCCTCGATTCCGCAACAGCCACAGCAGCCCCCGCCCCACCCACAATCCAGGCGGCCATCCCGACCAGAAGTGTATTCCGCATCATCCGTGCCTCCGCAATGCCGACTCAAGCGTACCGTCGGGCCCGCCCATGGCAACGAGCCCGGTAACGGCCATCGGCAGCGCCATAAATTAGACACTATTCGTCAGCACACGACTTCCGATTGTACTCCTGCTGGGCGTTGCGGTACACTTCGACCTGGCTCAACAGCAGGGGCGTGCCCGACGCTCCTCTTGCGCGGGGTTCTTGTAGAGGTTGCGGTCGGATTATGCGAGATACTGCGGTTCCCCAAACAATCGACGGAGTCCCGAACGTCGGCGCCTCAAGGCCCAGCGGTCAGGGCGTAGATTGTGCCGTCCCAGGTAGCGACGATGACGGTGTTGCCGGTGACGGCGACGGTTGACGCGATCGGCAGGCCGAGCCATCGCTTCCAGACGCACTGACCGCTGTGCACGTCCAGGGCATAGAGCCAGCCGTCCGACGCGCCGAAATAGACCACGTCCCCGACGATGACCGGCGAGCTGGTAATGGTGCACACCTCGCGCTTGTAGGGCACCGACGGCGCGAGCGACTCGCCGATCGGAAACGTCCACAGCATCCTGCCCGTAGCCTTGTCGAAGCCGTACATCGCCGCGGGGAACTGCCGGCCGTCGGCGGTCTTGCCGTCGGTGCCACCGAGGCAGACCACCTCGTCGCCAACGGCGGGCGTGCCGGTCTCATCGCCGAGCGGGACGGGCTCGACGCCGCTGGCATCCGGGCCGGCCGCGTGGGCGTCCCAGATCCGCTCGCCATTCCGGCCATCGAGACAGCGAAGCGTCTGGCGATTGTTGAATACGTAGAGCCGGTCGCCCTGCTCGCCGCGTTCCACGACCGCCGGTACGACGGCCACGGTCGAGACCACCATCTTCTCCTGCTCCCAGAGCACGTCACCCGTGGCCGGATTCAGCGCCCGCACGAACGGCCCGCCCTGGTACACGACGCCGGTGCCGATGCTCGGCCCGGAGTAGATGCTGGGCCACCAGTCGCGGCCACCGCCCTGACGCCAAAGCGGCTCGCCTGTCACCAGGTCATAGGCCCCGAAACCGCTGGCTCGACCGGCGTACACTGCCTTGCCGTCCGTGACCGGGAAGCTCAGCTCCCAGCGTGTGTCGCCCTGGCGATCCAGCGAGGCTGTCCAGCGCGGGTAGCCGTCGGAGTCAAAGCAGTAGAGCGTTCCGGCCTCCGAAACCGCCAGCACACGGTCGCCGTACGCCGCCAAGCTGTGGGTAACCGACGAATCGACCGGCGCCCGCCATAGCTGCCGGCCCGTCGCCAAATCGAGCGCGCTGACCGCACAATCGTCCAGGGAATCCTCATAGCTCGAGGCCGCATAGACCCGACCGCCAGCGATCACCGGGCTGGAGATGTGGATCGTGCCACCGATATGCGTCGCCCAGGCCACCGCCAGCGGCGGGCGCGGGCCCGCTTCGAGATAGCCGCGATGACCGGCGTCGTTATGGAAGAACGGCCAGTCCTCGCCGGCAACGACCTCCGGCATGGGTCGGGCGCCGAGGGTGAACGAGCCTTCGCGGCTCCAGGCGCTCCCGTCGTAACCGGCGACATCGACTTGAATCCACTTCGGTCCGGGCGCCGTGCCCGCCGGCACAGCCCACATCCCGGTCCAGGCCCACGAACCCCGGGCAAACAGATCGCCCTCGGCAAGCGCCGTGGCGGCTGTGTCGGCCGGCTTGCCGCCGTCGAAAATCCGGTAGCGGACCTGCCGGACCCGCACCGCCGAGTCGTAGGCCAGCACGCGCAGATCGACCGTCGCCGGCCCGACCTCGCCGTCGGCCGGCGGCTGAATGATCTCGACGCGTTTGTCCTGATGGCCGACGCGCCATTCGCAGCGAATCGTTTCGCCGTCGACGTGGACGATGCGGAAGCCGCGCGGGCTGCGATCGATGCCGCCGAAGCGCAGCGTGGAGCTGTTCACGTCGAGCACGCCCTTGTAGATGCGCTCGCGTCGGCCGTGCCAGTGCCCGGAGTAGATGGCCACGCCGTTATGGCCCGCGAGCCAGTCGAGCTCGGGGTTGCTCGGCAGAAAGTGCTGGAACACAATGATGCGCTTGCCGGCGGCGTTGAGGCGGATGTCTTCTTCCATCCACTTCATCTGGCGCTCGTAGGCACCATCCTTGCCTTTGACACAGATGATGTCCTTGGCGATGAAGTGGTACGGGCCCACATCGAACGAGTAGTACGGCGGGCCGAGGTACTTTTCGTAATTCTGCGTGCTGCGTGCCTGCCCGCCGTAGTCGTGGTTGCCGATCACATTGTAGTACGGAAAGCGAATATCCTGCGTGCCCTCGACGTAGCCTTTGAACTCGTCCACGTCCTTGCCGATGTTGACCACGTCGCCCGTCGTCACCACGAACGTCGGCGTGTCGGAAAGCCGATTGACGACCGCGATATCTTCTTTCATCGTCCGGATGGCCTCCTCGGCCGCGGTCACGTGCGTATCGCTGAGCTGGACGAAGCAGAAGTGGTCCGTGTTGCGGGCGGGATCGCGCACCAGGCCAATGTCGGCCGGTTGTGTCCGGCCATCGAACCGGTCGAAGTCGGCGAGCACGAAGAACTGGCTCGACGCACGCCAGCCGGCGGGCGTGCACACGAATAACGAGCCGCGGAGTTTTTCATCCAGCGTGAACGCAAACTGACCGTCGTCCGCCGTGATCGTGAACGTCAGGCCGTCGGAAACCGGCATGTCGCTGATGGGCGGCTCGTCCGCCTCGCGCCGGCCGTTGGCATTCAGGTCCTCGAAGACGGTCCCCTTCATGAGAACGGTCCGGGGCGAAGCGGCCTGGCTGGAATCGGCAGAATTCTTCTTCTCGGCGGCGACGGCAGCGGCGGCCACGACGCCGATCGACAGAATCGTGAACAGCAGGACCAATCGTTTCATCACAGTTTCTCCGCAAAGAGGCCAGGATTCTCGCCCTGTTTAACGGATTTGGTCGATATTGGCCAGGATGGCCGGGGTATCGTACGGATCGTAAGATATGGGATACCCCGGCCGCGTGGGGATGATTGGCGGCCGGCACATGCAGGAGGCGGTAGGCGGATTATGCGAGATACTGCGATTCCCGAAACAATCGACGGAGTCCCGAACGTCTGCGGCTCGGAAGCCTTGATCGACGAGGCGATGGGCCGGGCCGGGCCCGTCTGCCTGGCCGCCAGCGGGATCGACTTTGGCCGCATCAAGAGCGCGTTCGCCGTCGCGCTGCACATGCACCAGCCGCTGATCCCCGCCGGAGCCGGTGACCTGCGAACCGCGGCGATCATCAGCAATCTCCAGCACATGATGGACAATCCGGCCATCGGGGATAACCACAACGCGACCGTCTTTCATCAGTGCTACAAGCGGATGGGCCAGTTCATCCCCGAACTCGTCCGCGAAGGCTGCCAGCCGCGCGTGATGCTCGATTACTCCGGCTGCCTGCTCCACGGGCTCCGCGCGATGGGACTGGACGATGTGTTCGAGGCGCTCCGGACCCTCACCTGCGACCCCGCGTACCGCCGCTGCGTCGAGTGGCTCGGCTCGGCCTGGGGGCATCCGGTGGCCCCCTCGACGCCGGTACAGGATTACCGCCTCCACGTTCGGGCCTGGCAGCACCACTTCGCCGCAATCTTCGGCCTCGACGCGCTCAGCCGCGTAAGGGGCTTCTCGCCCGCCGAGATGGCCCTGCCCAACCATCCCGACGTTGCCTACGCGTTCGTCAAGACGCTCACCGAGTGCGGATACCGCTGGATGCTGGTCCAGGAGCACACGGTCGAGCGCGCCGCCGACGGCGGGCCGATCCGCGATCCGCACATCCCGCATCGCCTCGTAGCCAGAAACTCGCATGGCGAGACCGCAAGCATCATTGCCATCATCAAGACCCAGGGCAGCGACACCAAGCTCGTCGGCCAGATGCAGCCGTACTTCGAGGCCAGGGGCCTTTCCCGCATGTCGCTGGCGGGCACGTCGGTCCCGCCGCTCGTGACCCAGATCGCCGACGGCGAGAACGGCGGCGTGATGATGAACGAGTTTCCGCCGAAGTATATTGACGTCATGCGCGAGTGCGCGGCCAGCGAAACGCCCGCTGTAAACGTAACGGAGTACCTCGAGTACCTCGAATCGATCGGGATCACCGAGGCGGACCTGCCGGCGATCCAGCCCATCCTGCAAAGCCGGCTCTGGGGCCGCTTCACGGATGGCGCCGGGCCGGAGGCGTTGGCCGAACTCATCGGGCAACTGCAGGCCGAAGACGACCGATTCCACATGGACGGCGGGAGCTGGACCAACAGTATCTCCTGGGTCCGCGGCTACGAGAGCGTGCTGGGGCCAATGGAGACCGCCAGCGCCGCGTTCGCGGAGAAGATGCTAAACCGCGGCGTGCCCACGTCGAACCCCCGGTATCGCGAGGCGCTCTACCACCTGATGATGACCCAGACGAGTTGCTACCGGTACTGGGGCGAGGGCATCTGGACCGACTACGGCCGCGAACTCTGCCGCCGCACAACGGAAATCCTGAACCAGAACGGCTGATCATGCCAGCGCAGCGCGACCTCATGAAGACACTGCTCACAGAGCAGTGGCACACGTTGCCGGCTGCCCGCACGGCACGGCGGTTATGCCGAGGCGGCCGCTCTTCGGCGTGAACGGTGACGCAGACCGCGAGGTCTGGCCTTGGAATGGTGGGTCAGTGTCATGCCCGAACGCGAATCGCGGCGCCTCGGTGCCGGAGCCGCCTGGCGCGACCTGGCGTGTTGACCGGCGCCTGCGCGCTGTCGCGGCGATGACTGGCCCGACGCGGTCGTCTGTTCGTGCTCCGAATGGCTCGCCGCCGGTGGACATGCCTCCGCGACAAGCCGTGGTCGGTCCGGACTGACCGGAATCGACTTGCGAATCAACCGCTCGATGCCCTTGAGATACGACCGCTCGCCAGCGTCGCAGAACGAGACCGCCAGGCCCGAAGCGCCGGCCCGGCCCGTCCGACCGATGCGGTGCACGTACGTCTCCGGGATGTTCGGCACGTCGTAGTTGATGACGTGCGAAATCTCGTCGATGTCGAGCCCGCGGGCAGCGATGTCCGTCGCCACCAGCACGGACGGCGATCCGGACTTGAACTGGTTCATCGCCCGCGTCCGGGCGTTCTGGCTCTTGTTACCGTGAATGGCCTCGGCGGGAATGCCGGCCCGCGCCAGGTGCCGTGCCACGCGGTCCGCCCCGTGCTTGGTCCGGGTGAAGACCAGGGCCCGTGTCACCGCGTTGCGGCTGAGGAAGTACGCCAGCATCGCCGGCTTGAGCTGGGCTTCGACGAAGTAGACGGACTGCTCGACGGTGTCGGCCGCCATCGACTTCGCCGCAACGTGCACGCTGACCGGCTCGCGCAGGATCGCCTCGGCCAGCTCGCGGATGTCCGACGGCATCGTCGCCGAGAACAGCAGCGTCTGCCGCTGCGTCGGAACCTTCGCAACGATCCTGCGGATGTCGCGGATGAAGCCCATGTCCAGCATCCGGTCGGCCTCGTCCAGGACGAGCACGCCGACGTGCCGCAGATAGACCAGCCCTTGCTGCATCAGGTCAAGCAGTCGACCCGGCGTCGCAACGAGGATATCGACGCCGTCCCGCAGCGCCCGGGCCTGCGGGTTCTGGTTGACGCCGCCGAAGATGGCGACCTGCCGCAGCGTCATGTGCCGACCATAGGTGCGGAAGCTCTCGTCGATCTGGGCGGCCAGCTCGCGCGTCGGCGCGAGAATCAGCACCCGGATCGGCCTGCTGGCCGCGGACGCCCCATCCGTTCGGTGCGTCCCCGTCGCACGCCGCCTGGACGTACGCGGGTGCGGCTGGCCGGCGGGTCGCAACTGACCGAGCCGGTGAAGGATCGGCAGAGCGAACGCGGCGGTCTTGCCGGTGCCCGTCTGGGCACAGGCCAGCACGTCGCGGCCCTCCAGCACGTGGGGGATCGCCTTGGCCTGGATCGGCGTGGGGATGGTGTAGCCCTCGGCGTGAACCGCGCGAAGGATCGGCTCGGCGAGCCGCAAGTCATCAAATCTCATCAATCATCTCTTTCAAAAGCTGGCGAGTGTGGATGGTGCCGGGAAGTGTGGCGGCCGCATGCTGCGTCCTGTGAAGCCATCGATACCTGGCCCTGATCCAATGGCTATTCGCCCATTGAGCCACTGACTATAGCAGAACCCGCCACGCAAGTCCAGCCCCGCCAAACGAGGGCCCCAGGGCCGCTCATGTGCCCGGATTCCCGAGCGTCGTCCCTGCGACCGCCGAACGAGGCGCGAAACCGCCGGGTGCCACTGGCGGCTCGCCCGCCAGTGCTTTCCCCCGCTACGGCTTCTGCTCGCCGCCATACGGCGGCTTCCAGATCCACGGCAGCACGCCGGCCCGCCGGGCCCAGGCGCTCGGCTACAGCTCGCACGGCGGCGTCGCCGACGCCATTCGGCGGATCGAAGCCGCCTCACCCACGCTCCGGCGAACAGTCGCCCGCCTAAGGAAACGGATCACTACCGACTAAATGCGCTCTGACCCCAAAGACTGTGTGCTTGGCCGCACGCTCGCGTTCAGCGCTTCTCGCGGTTTCTTGCCTTCGGTTGCCCGGCCGGGCGTTCGGGCCCGGGCAGCTCCGACAGGATCGCTTCGAAGCGTTTGCGGGCGGCGGCTGCGTCGGGCTCGGTCGAGTCGGTCACGTCTTTGTATCTCGTGCCGTCGCGGCTGGTGCCGCAGTCATAGAATCGGCCGTCGCCTTCGAGCAACCATCGCTTGTCGCGGAGGATGCGATCGTACGCCAGGTAGCTGAAGATCCATTCGCGCGGCTGCCATTTACCGCCCAGCAGCAGCGGCGCGAAGCTGTGCCCGTCGATGGTCACGCCCGCGGGCAGGTCCGCGTGCGCCAGCTCGGCCAGCGTCGGCAGGATATCGGAAAGATCGACAAGCTCTTCGCTGACGCCTGGCTTTATCCGTTTCAGACAGTTCACGATCATGGGAACACGAACGCCGAGCTCCGTCGTCTGCCCCTTGCCGCGCCCGGCCGTGCCGTTGTCGCCGGTAAAGAAGATCACCGTCCGGTCGCGGATGCCAAGCTCATCGAGGGCATCGGCGATTCGGCCGACCAGGTGGTCCATGTACTCGACGTTCGGCTTCAGGCCCTTTTCGGTCTTCTTACCCGGCGACGTCAGGCTCGGCGTGGGGTCCCAGGGCTTGTGCGTCAGGCACATCGGGTAATAGGCCAAAAACGGCCGGTCCCGGTTCTTCCGCATGAACTCGATGAGCCAGTTGCAGTAGACGTTGGGGCCATACTGTTCGGGGCTTGTCGGTTGGTGCTTGCCGTCCGTGATCACCGCCGGATGCCAGTAGCGCTGCCGCGGCGAGCCCGCAAACTTCGCATCCTTCGGCAGCTCGATCCACGCCCACGTGCAATACGTGTCGAAGCCGCTGTCAAAGATCATCTTCGGCTGCTTCGTGATCGTGCCGAGCTGCCATTTCCCCGCGAGGGCTGTCGCGTAGCCCTTCGCCTTGAGCACATCGGCGAACGTCGGCTCATCAGGATTGAGGTGATCCAGCGGCGTAGTGACCCGGCCCAAGAAGTTGTACCACCCCGTGCGGAAACCGTAACGGCCGGTGAGAATCTCCACGCGCGTCGGCGAGCATAGAGGCGTTGCCCAGCAGGTCCGAAAGCGGATCCCGGACTTCGCCAGAGCATCGAGTCGGGGCGTGCGATGCTCTGTGTTGCCGTAACAACCAAGCTCGCCGGCGCCGAGGTCGTCCGCCATGATGACCACGAAGTTGAGCGGTTGGCTTCGCGCGTCGTCCGCCGCGAAAGCTGCGCACGGACCCAACAGGGCGAGAACAAGCAGATATCGAGCGAACATCTTGTGGGCTCCTGTTAACGTATTTCTGACACTGCGAAACCCTCCGGACGGCTCAGCACGACGTCACAGCGGAAACAGTAGCGGCTGGCCGCTGTGGTCGGCGGGGAACTTGTCCTGGGCACGCGGACGACAGGCGGCCTTCGCCTTGCGCACGGCAGCCAGCTCGGCCTGCGTCATGCGGCGGGCGCGGGCTACGAAACCGTCGAGATCCTGGAAGTCCCAGTCGCTCCGCGGCGCCGGGCGGCCGGATTCGTCGAAGACACCGGCGCCGTAGTGATCGACGAGCACCCGCGTAGCGAAGCGGTCGCACATCGATTCCTTTTGTCGGGTATTGCGGCGGGCCTGCTTGACCAGCCAGTGATAGAGTTCGTGGCAGAAGACGTACAACGCCAACCCGTATGCGTCGGCGACGCGCACGCGGTAGATCGGCTTCCACCAGTGCGTCGCGTTGGATTTCGCCCGGGCGATATGGGTGTAGATGTCGTAGGGATATTGGACCTGCCGGCCGAGGTTGATGTAAATCGCCTTGGCCGTGTAGTCGCAGGTGCCCGAGAACTCGCGGCCGCGGCTGTAGCGCACGCGCACGGTCAACGCCCGATGTGGCCAGCCGTCGACCTGCTCTGCGAACAGCGTCGCGAGCCGCTCGGACGACAGCAACGTGGTATTCGTCAGCTTCATCGACGAAAACAGTGGGAATGGCCGGCGCGAAATTACTGACCGAACGCCGTGTCAACCAAGCCCTCGATCGCAATCGAGATCAGACCGCTCAGGAACCCCTCAATGCTGCCGGCGGCGAGGTCCTTCACGTCGTCGCGGTCCGGGCAGCCGCTGGTAGCGAGCAGAGCACACGAGGTCAATCGGAACATCCATCGCCAAATGCGTTCACGCATCATCGGTGTGTTTCTCCCGTAGGCAGGTCGTTTCAGGGTGTGCCGTCGCGGGCTCGTCCACCGAGCCAGCCCGGTCTCTGCCAACCGTCAGCGAGGATACGGGCGATCGTCCGGGGCGTCAAACGCAGCGATACCGGTACCGGGCCGGCCGGTCCGGTAATCGTGGACCATCGAGCCCGACGTCACGGGGCCCATCGGACAACCTCTACCGCTTTCTTTTTTTTGTGCGGAACACACGAGACCTGGCGGCCTGCAAAGGTATACTATGTGGGGGCCGGGACAAGACCGACCTGGAACGGCAATGCCCCGCACGACCCTTGAATCTCCCATCGCCGTTGGAGGGCGGAGAGAAGCATGCAGCAGCTCAAGACAGTTATCCATCTGCACACGAACTACTCAGCGGACGCGAAGACTTCGATCGACGATCTTATCCGGGCGGCTCACGCGCAGCGGATCAACTGTATCGCCGTCACCGACCACAACACGATCCGCGGGGCGCAGGCGCTCGCAGCGCGGGCGGACTTTCACGTTATTATCGGCGAGGAACTCTGCACGACCGACGGGCATCTGATCGGGCTGTTTCTCAAGCACGAGATTCCGATGGGCCTGACGGCACTTGAAACCGCCCGGCGAATCCACGACCAGGGTGGAATCGTCCTGGCCCCGCACATTTTCTCGACGTTCTGCAATCAGAGCCTGCGCAACGGCGCCCACGCGCTCATCGAGCACATCGACGCCGTCGAGGTGTTCAACGCTCAGAGCCCGTGGTCACGCGATGACCGCAAGTCGCTCGCATTCGCCCGCCAGTACGGCCTGCCCCAGTACGCGGGCACCGATTCACACCTGCCGTCCAGTATCGCGCCATGCTATCACTGGATGGACCCGTTCGACGGACCGACCGGGTTTCTGAACAGCCTGCGCACAGCTTCGATCTGCTTCGCGAAGCATCCATGGCGATACTTCCTCGAATACGGTTACAGCAGCTATTCGCAGATCCTGCTCGGGCGCATCCCGCGCCGCTTCGGCACCAACGCGCCGGAACGCGTCCCCGTCGGCGCCGTTCGTGCGGCCGAGCCGGCCTGAGTCGAAGGCGGCGGAAGCCGAACAAGGACAACGGCACTCGAGTGGAGGAGCAACGCAGCAGCCGGTAGCGCCACGAGCACCAGCGCCCATCGACGCGACACGTCTGATATTCCAATATCCTATTCGTGTAACGACTCAGAAAAGACACTACTCAAGAGCTTGCTGTTACCCACATCTATCGCATCTGTGTGACGCTCGCACAATGGCGAGACTTGCCCCCTTCAGGGGGTATCCCCGGCGAAGCCGGGTCCATAGGCCAGCCCTTGTAGGGCTGGTTCGCGAGCGGTCCCTATCCTG
>JAFGKA010000029.1 GCA_016928855.1 Phycisphaerae bacterium | reverse complement strand
TTGGCGCGACTCGAATCTGATTCATTCCGCCGTGCTGGCCGCGTTGCGCGATACGTTCCTGCAGCGTGATCTGACGTCGTCCCTTTCAACGGGCGCGGCCGAGGACGCGGCGGATGATGACGCGGAAAGCCGGCGACAGGATGTGCGCCAGGCGATCGCCGACTTCTTCAAGGGCAATCCGCGGCCGGCGGCCACGGCGTCGCCGATGCGCTACCCGGCCGCGTTGCCGTCGGCGACATCCGGCGCGCGTGGCTCGAACGACCCTCGCGATCGGTTTGCGCCGCCGCACGAAAGCCCGGGACCCACAAGGATGGATCTTTTGCCCGTCGAGAGTGTCGAACGAGACGCATTGTTGACGAGCACTCGAGGGCTGGCGGATCGGGCGATGCAGGTGCATCGGGCGTATTTGATCGCCGAGACGGTCGAGGGCGTGATCATCGTCGATCAACACGCGCTGCACGAACGCGTGCTGTACGAGCAACTCCGTGCTCAGGTCTCGCACGGGCCACTCGAATCCCAGCGCCTGTTGCTGCCGGAAACGGTGGGGGCGTCATCGGAGCAGGTGGCAACGCTCGAAGTGTATGGCGAGCTGCTGGAGCGGCTCGGCCTCGAGATCAGCCCGTTTGGTCCGAACGCCGTGGCGATCCATGCGGCGCCGACGCTCCTGCGCGAAGAGCGCATGGTGGCGTTCGTCCGCGACCTGATCGACAAGCTTGCCGCCGGGCCGGTCGAGCCCGATTCCGAGGCGATGCTTGAAGAACTGCTGCAGATGATGGCGTGCAAGGCGGCGGTCAAGGCCGGCGACGCGCTCTCGCCCGAGGAAGTCGAAGCCCTTCTGGCCAAGCGCGAGACTGTCGAGCGGAGCAGCAACTGTCCGCATGGTCGGCCGACGACGCTCCGGCTGACGCTGCACGATCTGGAACGTCAGTTCAAGCGGACGTGAGGCGCCCTCCCACCACGGTTGACGCTTACGGCAGCCGCCCGTATGGTGGCTTCGTCGCGTGGACAGCAATCCCTGAACAAGAAGGTGAGGCTATGAATCTCGTTACGGGTGCAACGGGCCTTCTCGGCAGCCACATTGTGGAGCAACTGCGCAAGCGCGGCCGTCCGGTGCGCGTGCTGGTCCGGCCGGGCAGCGACATCGAGTGGCTCAAGGGCCAGGATGTGGAATTCATCGAAGGCGACCTGAACGACAAAGCCTCGCTGCGCCGGGCATGCGAAGGCGCCGAGTGCGTCTATCATTCCGCGGCCCGTGTGGGCGACTGGGGCCCGTGGGAGGATTTTGTCCGCATCACCATCGAGGGTACGGCCAACCTGATCGATGCGGCGACGACGGCCGGCGTCAAGCGCTTCGTACATATCAGCTCGATCAGCGTCTACGGGCACGTCGACGGCGAAGGTCTCGTGCTCGACGAGCGCGCGCCACTGGGCGCGAAGCTCTACAAATGGGCTTACTACAGCCGTGCGAAGGTCGCGGCCGAGAACCTCGTCTGGGCGGCCCACCGTGAAGGCCGCATTCGGGCCACGGTCATTCGTCCGAGCTGGCTCTACGGTCCGCGTGATCGCGCATCCATCGGCCGGCTGGTGGCCGCCGCCCGTGAGGGCAAGACGAAACTCATCGGTGCTGGCGATAACCGTCTCAATGTCGTGTACGCCGGCAACGTGGCCGAGGCGGCCATCGTCGCCGCTGACAGCGAGAGAGCGATCGGCGAGGCGTACAATTGCAGCAACGACGGCGTGCTCACGCAGGAGCAGTATTTCAACATGATCGCCGCAGCGCTGGGCGAGCCGCCGGTCAAGAAGCGCGTGCCGTATCGAATCGCGCACACTGCGGCGCTGATCCTCGAGTGCATCGGCCATCTGTTCAAGCTCAAGAAGCCGCCGATCGTCACGCGCTACGCCGTGTGGCTCATCGGACGCCGCTGCTTCTTCGAGACCAAGAAGGCCCGCGAGCATCTGGGCTGGCAGCCGACCGTGCGGTATGAGGACGGGATTCCCATGACCGTGCAATGGTATCTGCAGGCGTGCGGCGAGCGGCCTCAGCCGTCGGCGGCGTCCGCCTGAGGTTCGCGCCGCGCGATCCAGAGCGTGACCCGCAGTCCCTTGACATAGTTGAATCCACTGACAGAGAACCACTCCGCGCCGGCCCCGCCGGGCGCGATGCCCGCGTCGCGCCAGTCCTGCTCGCGCGCGATCAGGACTGCGGTCGCGTCAGCTTTATGGAAGCGCTGCGCCAGCTCATCCGTCGCAATCACCCGTGCCGGTTCATGCAGGTAGAAGAAGACGCTCGGCTCTTCGTAGCCGCAGACGGCTACGCGGGCGCCGGCCGGGGCCACCGCGTTGGCGCGCTCGGCGACGATGCGACTGAGTCGGTATGGTTCAAACTCAGGCAGGACCCACAGCCCGACGACGATGTGAAACAGCCCAATGCAGCCGACCGCACCGGCCCAGACCGCCTCCGGGTCGTTCCGCCGTGTGAGATATCCGACGATCAGGAAACCGACGATCAGCACGCCGCCGGCTACCGCGACCGACAGCGCCCACGTCATCTCGCGCCAGTAGATAGCCGCGGCGATCGCGCCAACGCCAATCGCGACGGGCGTGAAGACCCAGATGCCGAACACGGTGCGCTCGGCGCGGGGCGGCTTGGTGGTATCCGCTCGCCGGTCCAGTGTTGAATCCCACATGCGGCCGAGCATCAACGCGAGCGGAATGTAACAGGGCACGATGTAATGCGGAAGCTTGCTGTGGATCAGCTCCAGAATGATCCACGGCAGGAAACACCAGATCAGCAGCACCCGCGCTTCCGGCGATGTGCTGCGGGCCTGCCACGCGAGAATCACCGCGCCGGGGACCAGGGCCGTCCACGGCAGCCAGCCGGCCAGACTCAGCAGCAGGTAATAGCCCGGCGGCCCGCTGTGGCCATGCGGCGTGCCGGCGATGCGCGAGAAGATCTCGTACCACAGGAACTGCTGCGAAAGTGTGCCGCCCTCGTGCATGGCGGTGTAGGCGTACCACGGGGCCGCGACGAGTGGGGCGACGATCGCCGTAGCCCAGAGCCGCCCATTGTACATCCATCGCCAGCCGGCCGGCCCGAACCGCATCGCCAAGCCGAACGAGCCGACGAAGACCAGCACCGCCGGCCCGTTCGCCAGGATGCCGAGGCCGACACAGAGCCAGAACGCGATACAGCGGCCCGTGGACACGTGATCCGTCGCGATCCGCCACAGCAGAACGATGGCGCCCATGCAGCAGAGCCACATCAGCGCATCCGTCAGCAGCATCTTGCCGACCACGAGCGGGAGTCCGGCCGTGAGAAACCCGATCGCCGCCGTCAGTGCGACGCGGCGGTTGAACATCGTTGCGGCCAGCGTGGCGACGAGTTGCACGACGCCCGTCATCGCGAGCACCGGCACCAGCCGGGCGGCCGCCGCGGTGACCCCGAAGAGCGAGTACGACGCGATGACGCCCCAGTACAACAGCGGCGGCTTGGCCAGCCAGGGCGCGCCGAGGTACGTCGGCACGAGCCAGTCGCCACTGTCGAGCATCTCCCGGCAGACCTGGGCGTGCCAGCCCTCGTCGCGGTCGACCAGGCTGACACCGAACGTGCCGGGCAACAGCAGCACCAGCGAAAACGCCGCCAGCACCACACGATCGCGAAGCGTCAGCGATCGTACGTGTTCGATCATCCGGGCTCTCCTGCCGGGCGGCCTCCGCGGTCACACTCGGCCGGCCGCGGGGCGTTACCTTGTCCTTTCCACGCGCAGCACCATAATCGGAGTCCGGTATGAGCGACAAGGCCCCTGGAAGACAGAGAAGCCAGAAGGCAGAAGGGGAAAACAGAACACCCCATGCCGCGCGCCACCGCGTTCGAGCTGTGCAATGGTGGAATTCGGCTCCCGCGTGCCGCTGCTCTTGAGCAGTGCGACGGCGGAAACCGTCTCGGGCGTACCACCGCTATCGAGCTGTGTCTTTCCGCAAGACACTGCCCGAGAGCCGTGCTCATCGTCCCTTGTTCTTCTGCCTTCTGCCTTCTAGCTTCTGCCTCCTCTTCCAGGGTGGCGTGGGTCCCGACGTCACGTCGGGACAGGCCTTCAGGCTGGAGGGGCTGCCGGTGAGTGACCACGAGCACGATCCTGCTTCGCCGCCGCGGGCTTTACTGCCGGCGAACGGTGCTATTCTTCCGCTGCCTCGGCACGTGTCGCCGCGAGAGTGGGGCGTTCGCGCTGGAATCTGGACCGCCATCGGCCTGGCCGTGCTGCTCGCCGCACGATTCGACTTGCGCATCATGGCGTGGGGGCAGGCCAACCTCGCCTGGGTGCCCGATGGGGTGATCGTATGGCTGCGGCGGTGCGGTGAGGTCTCGCTCATCGCCATCGTGACGGCGGTGCTGGCCTGCTTCGATCGGCGCCGGGCGTTACTGGTGGCGGCGGTACTGTGCGCATGCCTTCTGGCCGGGGCGATGCAGGGCTTGGGCAAGCTCGCGATCTTCCGCTACCGTCCGCAGGATTCGGCGATTGCCGAGCTGTCTTTGGATGCCTGGCGCGCGGTCTGGCAGGGGGTGGACTTCGGCGCCCGCGGCGCCAGCACGCAGGCGTTTCCCTCCGGTCACACCACATTGGCGTTCGCGTTCGCTGGCGTGATGAGCTGGTTCTACCCCCGGGCGCGCTGGCTGTTTCTGGCGGCGGCGGTGGGGTGTGGTCTTTCGCGATTCACGCACGGTGTCCACTGGTTGAGCGATTGCATCGCCGGCGCGGCCCTGGGGTATGCGTGTGCGTGGGTCGCGCTGCGTCCGTACGTCTGGGTGCTGCCAGTGATATTCGTTCATCGGTGGCGTCGCCGGCGACGGAAGTCGCGGCGGTAGCGTAGCTTGCGGATATGTTGCGTTTTGGCCGGTCGCGGCGACAATGGCGCCCCTGAAATGCAACGGACGCCGGGGCAGTCAGCAGAGTATCAGGAAGAAACGTATCTGACCCTCCGGGGGCGAATCATGAAGCGCAATCCTCCAAGCCATCTGCTTCTGCCTTCTGCCTTCTGCCTTCTGGCTGGGATTGGGTACGCCATGGCCGAAACAGAGATTCGCGTAGAGGCGGGCAAACTGGATCGGCCCGCAGGGCCGGTTTGGGTGACGCTACAAGACGGTGCCGGGCTGCCCGAGGGCGCCGCCGTCGTCGTTGATACCGAGACGGGCCAGCCGATTCCGGCACAGGTGGTCGCTGACGGCGCCATGTGCCTCTGGCTCGATGGTATGAAGGCTGGCTCGACGCGCACGTTGGCAGTGAAGGGCCCCGACAAGGCCGCCAAGGCTCGCGTGGAGGTCAAGACCCCGACGCCGAACACGGCGGACGTGCTTCTGGACGGTCAGCCATTCACGACATATCACGGCGGGGATGATGTCATACGGCCCTTTCTCTATCCAGTCATCGGCCCCACCGGCAAGCCGATGACGCGAAGCTTTCCGATGAAAAAGGGCGTGCCCGGCGAAGGGGAAGACCATCCGCATCAGACGTCGCTCTACACGGCGTGGGGTGATGTCAACAAAGTGGATCACTGGAGCGCGCAGCGCGGCCCGAATCAGGGCTACCAGAAGCATCGCAAGTTCATCACGACCGCAAGCGGTCCCGTGTTCGGCCGGATCGAGGTGTTGATCGAATGGGTTGACGCCAGCGGCAGGCGGCAGTTGACCGAGCATCGGACGTATACCGTCTATGCGCCGATGCCCGATGTGCGTGTGCTGGATACGCAGGTCGCGTTCAAGCTGACTGACGGTGACGTGACCTTCGGCGACACCAAGGAGGGGGGGCTGTTCGCTTTACGGGTCGCGGCGTCGATGAAGGAAGCCGCCGGCGGTGTGATCGTCAACGCAGCCGGGCAGCGCGGCGAGAAGGCCTGCTGGGGCCAGCCGGCGCCGTGGTGTGATTACTCCGGTCCGGTGGACGGCACGATCGTCGGGCTGACGATCCTGGACCACCCGGCCAACCACGGCTACCCGACGCGCTACCATGTGCGCGCCTATGGCCTGTTCACGGCGAACTGCTTCGGACTGTCTCACTTCTGCAAACCGGAGACGAAGGACGGCACGAAAACGTGGAAGAACGGTGAGACCGTCGTGTTTCGCTATCGATTATTGATGCATACGGGCGGCGCCGACGACGCGAATCTGCCCGCGCACCACGCACTCTTCGCCGATCCGCCGGTTGTACGTGTGCGGTAGCTTCAGCCTGTAAACCAGGATGGAGAGACCGAAGAGGCGATGTAGCGGCCGGCGTCTCGCCGGCCGGGATTGCACAAACAAGGCAGCAAGACCGGCGGTGTGCAACCTGGAGGTTCGTACGGATGAGTGATCAACCCGCCGCATCGGCGGCTGAGTCGAATACCCCGCCGCCGCGTGTGGTGCGCTGGCATCTGCATCGCCGACTGTACGACTGGGTGTTGCACTGGGCGGACACGCCGTATGGGCCGATCGCACTGTTCCTGATGAGCTTCGCGGAATCGAGCTTCTTTCCGATCCCGCCGGACGTGCTGCTCGGGCCGCTCGTGCTGGGCAACCGTCGCAAGTGGTTCCGGCTCGCGATGTGGTGCTCGATCGGCTCGGTCATCGGCGGCGCGCTCGGTTATCTGATCGGGCTGACGGTCTGGGATGCGATATCCACGACGGTCTACGCCTGGCACATCCCCGGAATCAACGAAGCGAACTTCGGCAAGGCGCAGCGCTGGTACGAGGCCTACAACTTCTGGATCGTCTTCGCCGCCGGTTTCACGCCGCTGCCGTACAAGGTGGCGACAATCTCGGCCGGCATGTTCTTCGGCGCCAGCGCGCCGATGTTCCTCGTGTTCATGCTGGCGTCCGCCCTCAGCCGCTCGGCGCGATTCTTCCTGGTGGCTGGGGCGTTCGGCTTGTTCGGCGAGCAGATCAAACCGAGAATCGACCGCTATTTCAACCTCTTGTGTGTCGCCTTTGTCGTGTTGTTAATTGGCGGATTCGCGGTCATCAAGTATATTAAGTAGGGGATAGTGGCGCGAACCGATCGGGGGCTTGCATGACCGACGCCGAGCGACGGACCCTGCTGAGAATTGCCCGCGACGCCGTTGAGGCCGGAATCGCGGGCAGACCGCTTCTGCCAGCGGCCGATGTCCACGCGGAGGCCCCCGGCTACGGCGGTGCGTTCGTTACGCTTCGGACCGGCGGCCAGCTTCGCGGCTGCATCGGGACGTTCAGCCCGGACGGGCCGCTGCCCGAGATGATCCAGAAGATCGCTGTTGAGGCAGCACACGATCCGCGGTTCCTCGCCATGCCGTTGCGAACAGCCGACCTGCCACATCTCGATATCGAGATCTCGCTTCTTTCACCAATGTGCCACACGGATGACCCGCTATCGCTCGAACTGGGCGTGCACGGCATCCACGTCCGCCGCGGGCACCAGATGGGCTGCTTCCTGCCGCAGGTCGCCACCGAGCGGCCGCAGTGGAGCAAGGAGGAGTTCCTCCGCCGCTGCTGTGCGGACAAAGCCCACTTGCCGCCCGACGCCTGGCGCGAGCCAGGTACGGACGTCTCGCTCTTCACCGCTGAAATCTTCAACGAGCGCGAGATGACCGCGCGATCGTAGGAGCGCCGTGTGCCACTGCTCTTGAGCTTGCTGTTGCCCACATTCTGCGGGTGAATGCCCGCCCATTGGCCGCTTTCAGCGGCCTTCCCCGCCGCAGGCGGGTCCATAGGCCGGTCCTTTTAG
>JAFGKA010000202.1 GCA_016928855.1 Phycisphaerae bacterium | reverse complement strand
GTAGGCGATCTTCATGTCCGGGTCGGCCCAGCAGTTCCACTGCCCGTTCACCTCGCGGCTCACGCCCTTGACCGTACGAATCTTGATCCGGTCCCGCTGGATCGAAACGTCAAACTCCTCCTCCACGCCGGCTCGGCGAATGGTGAGGACCACGTTGGTCAACACAGGCCCGGTGATGCGACGCACGGCCTGATCGATCGAAATGCCGACCGTCGTTTCGCCGTCCACCTTCGTGATCACGTCGCCAGGCTGAATCCCCGCCTCATACGCCGGTGTATCCTCCAGCGGCGAGATCACCTTGAGAACTCTGTTCTCCAGCGTGATCTGGATCCCGACACCGCTGAATTCGCCCATGGTTTCCTTGCGAAATGCATCGAACTCCGCCGGCCAGATCATCGAACTGAACTCGTCGAGCGGCTCCAGGGCCCCCTCCATGAACTCCGCGATGATGACCTCTTGCGGGATCCGGAGCGTGTCGTTGTTGACCTCCAGCGCCCGATCGAACAGTGCCACCGCCCGGTGCAACGTCACGCGCTCCTCGTCGCGAAGCCGCCGGATGTGATACCCGATCCGCCGGGAGAATTCCTCGACCAGCTCCGCACTCTCCATGCTCGGAAACGTCTCGGCCAGCTTCTTTGTCGCCGCCAGCGTCACCAGCCGCTCCAGCGCACTGAGGGTCATCTGCGCAAAATCCGGTTCCGTCACGTACCGCTCGGAAACCAGCAGCAGGGCCCGGTGAGCCATACCCGGTTCGATATCGCGAACGTCATCCTTCCACTGCCGATCCGCCCGGTAAGTCTCTTCCAGCAGAATATGAAGCTGACAGAGCTTGCGAAGCTGATGATACACCTCGCCGTTCGGCGTGAAGATCTCGTCGAATGCCCCGTAGATCCGAATGGCCTCGATCCACTCGCCTTTCTCGCGCAGCGTCTCGGCGTGCGCCATCGCCTGCTCGACCATCTCGAGAACCCACGGCTCCTGGCGAAACACTTCACGGTCTTCACAACTCAGGAACGCGGCAAACAGCCAGTTGACCGCCTTGTCCCATTTACCCGACTCGGCACGCTTCTTCGCCCAGCCGACGTACTTCTCGTAATCGGCCTGTGCCAGATCCCGCCGCTGCTCCTGAAGCTCGTCGAACGCGCTGAGCCACGTATGCATCTGCGTGGTTCGCTCATCCGCACCGCCGGCCTCGACAAGCCGGTCCACCGCGCCGCGAGCCTCGTGGAACCGCCCCTCGCTGACCCGTGCGACGGCACTGTCCCACAACTGGCTCCATTCGGGCGCAGCAGACAAAGCCGGTAACCCGGCCGCCAGGACTGAGAAGAAACCGACAAACCCGACTGTCGCACATCGCAGGCGACGGTCCATGGCAACTCCTTCTGGTTCAACGTGGAAACGAGGACGATCCAGGAATCCGCCTCAACGACGGTGCCCTTTCGGCCTACGCCCTGGAATCAGTCAGCGACCTCCCCATCCGCCCCGCAGCCTCCAAGTCGCTCGAACCCCATGGTACAACGGGACTTATTATAGGGCCTGCGTCCGTTCGGTCCACCCCGCACGGCCCCGCCAGCGATCGGCCGGCCGGGACGGTCCATCCAATAATAGTCGGCCATATGCCGGTTCGACGTGAACCCTTGCCAGACCGACTACCCCGAGCCCCTCCGGCCACGTACTGCGGGCCCCCTCCTCCCAGCCTTGTACACGCTGCCACCGCTGCAAGCCGCAACAAACCCAAAGACAAAGACACCTTGCCAGGGCTACAATACGCTACATGGCCACCCCGCCCCGGCGGGGATGCCGTGCCTGCGAACAGTCAGAGTTGGGCGGAGCGCGGTCGCAGCGCGCGGGGCTCAAACCGCACCGGAAGCCAGGACACTTCACAATGGAGACGATCTCATGAGACCCACACTGTGTTTGCTCAGCATCCTGACGCTTGTCGGAATCGCCTGTGCACCGCCGCCGCCCCCGGGCGAAACGCGCGAGGCCGCCCTGAAGGGCTTCGAGTCCGCTGACGCCATGCGAACGTATCTGGCCGATCAGGCCATCGCCCGAACAGACTACTCCACGCCGGGCTGGGGATGGCTCGATTTCGGCCTGGGATCGACCGCCGCCCCGCCGCTGCCCACGGACGCCGCCGACGGGCGCGAGGACGCCGGCGCGAACGCCGATGAACATAGCACGACCAACATCCAGGAACTCGGCGTGGACGAAAGCGACCTCATCAAAAACGACGGCGAGTACATCTATCTGCTCAAGGCCGACAGCCTGCGCATCGTCCAGGCCACGCCGCCCGACGCCATGCAACAGGTCGCGAAGCTGGACCTGCCGGACAACCCACAGGCACTGTACCTCTACGGCGACAAGCTGATCGCGCTCTCGCAATCCTACAGCTACAGCTACGGCTATGACTATTGGGACGACCCCGTGCCGGACGTCGCCACAACCGACGACGCCGGCGCGGAGGTTGCCGCGCAGCCAGCACCGGCGTTCGACACGAACACGATGACCGCAACAGTCATTAATGTGACAGACCGGTCCGCGCCGTCGGTCGAGGCGACACTCGAATTCGAGGGCTCACTCGCCACATCGCGCATGATCGGCAACAAGCTGCACGTGGTCCTGACCACCATGCCCTCACTGCCGCCGACGCCGACGCCGGACCTGATTCGCGCCCAACCGCTGGAAGAGTGGCTTCCGGATTATCGCATCACCGCCACGGACGGCACCGACGCCAGTGGCGACATTCTGGATTGGCAGCAGTGCTTCTACCCGGCCAACCAGGATGGCTACGGCATCACAACAGTCATCACCGTGGACATCGACAACCCGACCGCCCCGTTCACGTCGTCAGCCATCACCGCGGATGCCGGAACCATCTATGCCTCGACGAGCGCCCTCTACGTCACCGACACGGACTACGATGTCTGGTGGGGCAGCCGCGCGGATACCGTCGTGCATAAGTTCGATCTGACCGGCGACGGCGCGGACTATGTCGCCAGCGGGCTTGTACCAGGCCGGCTGCTCAATCAGTACTCGCTCGGCGAGAAGGACGGCTACCTCCGGCTGGCAACCACGGTGGGCTGGAGCGGCAGCTCCGACGACTCTTCGGGCAACGGCGTCTACGTTATGGCCGCCGGCGAAACCGCCGGCGCACTTGTCATCGTTGGCAAGGTCGAGAACATCGCCCCTGGCGAGGAAATTAAATCCGCCCGGTTCATCGGTGATCGCGGCTTCGTCGTGACGTTCAAGAACATCGACCCGTTCTTCACGCTCGATCTGAGCGACCCGACGAACCCCCGGGTGCTCGGCGAACTCAAGGTGCCGGGCTTCTCCGAGTACATCCACGTGCTCGACGAAAACCACATGCTCACCATCGGTATCGACGCGGACGATGTGGGCGACTTCGCCTGGTTCCAGGGTATTCAGCTCAGCATCTTCGACGTCACCGATTTTGCCAATCCGACGCTGATGCACAAGGAACCAATCGGCACGCGCGGCACGTACTCCGAAGCAACCAGCAATCCAAAGGCGTTCAACTACTACCCACAGAAGAACGCCCTGGCCATCCCGATCGTGCTGTACGAAGGTGACACGTCCGGACCGGAGTGGGGCACCCATACGTTCACCGGCCTGTACGTCTACCGTGTCACGCTCGAAGCCGGATTCGACCTGCTCGGCCGGATCAGCACGCGAGAGGTCACGACCTCGCCCGACTACTGGTACGACTACGACTGGTACACGCGCGGCGTGTTCATCGGCGACGACGTCTACGCCGTCACCGACAACGTCGTAAAGGCCGCGCCGATCGAGACCCCGTCGGAGCTGACCGGGACGCTGGACCTTCCGGAATAGAAACCGGCCGCGTGCCGACCCGAACGGTTGGATAATCGAACGAGG
>JAFGKA010000201.1 GCA_016928855.1 Phycisphaerae bacterium | reverse complement strand
TTCTGCTTGCTCCAGTGCGTGCCGGGATCGTTGTACGCCCACCATTGCCATAGACAGCGCCCCGGCTTGAGCCAGTCGGTCCGGATGCCGTCCGGAAACAGCTTGGGGTCCGGCGCCGGGCACAGCGCCGCGACGAGATCGTTATTGACCAGCGTGTTCAGGTCGGCCGCCAGCAGCAGCACGCGCCACGGCGTTTCGATGACGCCCTTCATCGGCCAGCCTTCCGGGTCGTCGCGGAAGCTCGCCTTCACCTGCCATTGCCCCGTGGGCTCGAGTGTCATGCCGCTGTAATGCATCACGTTCGCTTCAGTGATTGCCGCGAAACCGCCGCCGGGCAATTCGAGCGTCATCGGCAACGCGATGCTTTCCTTGAATGTCTCGGATGGAATCACGTTGACGAGGTGACGCTCGTGGGTCCCCTCGCAATCTTTCGTGTTCGGGTTGCACCAGGCGTGCGTGCCTTCAACGAGATTCCACGCCGCCGCCTCGCCCGTCACGCGTCGCTCGCCCTCGCCGCTGATGACGCACCGATACGCCACGCCCTCGTTGAAGCAGCGCAGCTCGAGCGTCCACGGCGCGGCGTCCTTCGGCTTGACCGGAATGGACGCAGCCCGGCCGCGCAGCTTCGCTTCGGTATGGTTACCCCGCCAGGCGAACGCGACGTCGCATGCAGTCTCCTCGGCCGTGCCCAGCTCGACGCTGAGCCCACAATCGGCGCCATCGATCGCGACACCGATCGGCGACGGCGCGAGGACTTCGCGTCCCTGGAACGTGACAGCGTAGAGGAGCCGTGCATCCGCATCGGTCGAAACCGTTGCCTGCACGTTTCCGTCGGGGCTGCTCAACACGATCCTGGCTTCAGCGGTGGTTATCGTCATCAGAACGCCTGCGAGTGCTGCTTTTGAAAACATCGCCACGTTTACTCCTTTCACGGTATTGCCGGACCGTTCGGAAGGCCGACAGAGTTCATCGTTATGCCGCGCGAGACGTGTTTCCGCAACCACCGGCTCCGGGCGGAGCCCTGACGATCGAGTCGCGCAAAGGGATGGCCTGCGACACGTAGCGGCCGGCGTCCTCGCCGGCCGGCTTTGTATGGGCAGCGGTAGCGTGATTACGAACACGGCCGGCGAGGACGCCGGCCGCTACATTGCGGCTTGAGATTCTGTGCCCTTGTCCCTACTCGCGAAGCGTTCCCAGTGATGCATGATAATCGTACCGGGCATAATCCAGGAACGTGACCAGCAGCGAACGATTCTTGAGCAACACCACGCCTGGCGCATAGCTTCGGTGCGTCTGGTTGAAGATCGTCTGCGCGGGCTTCGACCAGCTCCTGCCACCATCGTCGCTGCGCACATACTTGATATCCGTCCGCATCCGCCGCGGCGACGTGCCGGCCTTGCTCGGCTCGAGCGCATCCTCATCTGTCGCGAATACGCAGATCAGGCGGTCCTTCCCGAATCGGGCCAGCCACGGCGAGATCGCCAGATGGTCGTTCGCCGGCTCGTAGAGCAGCCCACGGCCATCCGTTTGCCAACTCCATGTCTTGCCGCCATCGTCGCTGGTCACGTATCGGATACAGTTTGCGTGCGGCGGCGCAACCTGCACACTCTCGAACGCGCAGAGCAGCTTGCCCGGTGTCAGCTCCACAATGCTTGGCATCCCGTCACGTGATAGATGCTTAGGATCGCGGGCGCGCGACACGGTGACCGGCTTGTCCCAGGCGCGTGCAGCCGGATCCCACGTTTTCATCGTCAGCCACTGATGCCGAACGAAGCCTTCGCGGTGCGGCGTGTCTTCATCGTCGTAGACGCAGTGCAACGTACCGTCGCGGCACAGCAGCAGGAAGCTCGACCACAGCCCGCGCAACGCCTTCGGCTCCTCGGCGGGGTCGTGCGTCGATTCTGCGACGGTCGAGTGCGGCCGCCATGTCCTGCCATCGTCGTGACTGACGGCAACGCGGATGGAAAACCGCCGCGGCTCGCCTCGCGTCGCGCCGAAGACGTTGTGTCGATAGCTGTAGAGGATCTCACCCGTCGGAAGCTGGATGAGATGACCGTCTCCCAGATCGGCCGGCGATTTCTCACGAGCGATGATCGCGTCGCCTGTCCAGCTCTTGCCGCTGTCGGCGCTGCGGGCACAGACCACGTGAATCTCTTTTTCGATCCAGTGCGGCCGGGTGGCCAGGATCGCGCCGGACGCCAGCACCAACGCGCCCTTGGCTCCGCCCGCGTTGGATGTGATTTGCGTCCACTCGATGGCGGGTTCTGTGCCGACGCTCGAGCGCGCCGCAACCGACAGCCCAATCGCCGCCACCGCTGCCAGGAGAGTAACGGATTTCGCGGGCAGGGATATCGCTTGGGTCGTGGTGGGGGTTCGGCGCATCCCGGAACGATAGCCGCTCCGGCCGCCCGTGTCACCGGCTCGTTTGCCGTCGTCGGGCTTGTGAGAGCCTGGCGGTGGGGTGGCAGCGGTCGCGGCGGCGCCGCCAATAAAAACGGCAGGCCAGTCGCGGCAGAGCCGCCACCCAACCTGCCCTGTTTTGATGCCCGGGACTGGAGTCGAACCAGCACGCCCTTACGGGCACATGGCCCTCAACCATGCGCGTCTGCCAATTCCGCCACCCGGGCGTTGACCACGAGGTCGCCGCAGGGCTGTCCTTATCGGCCCCCGCCTGCGTCCTGGACCGGTCAGATTACGCCCGAACGTCGCGAAATGCAAGCGGCGCCGAGACCGAAAGAAGCTTTCGGATTTTCTGCGGCGCCGGCGGGTTGGCCTGCATATAATCGGGTGGCCGGGGAAGGCAGACGGGCGAACCGGTGCACGGTGCGTTCGTACCAATCTTTCCGGCCCGCGGCCAGAGAAGGCCGTAGCGGGCCTGCGGGTGGCGACCCGTGGGCGGGCGAAGCCCGGCGACAGCCGTTCGGGGCATCACTCCTCAACGGCCGGCCCGGGAAGGCCCCTGTGAAAGGAGGTGGTTAGTGACGTATGACATAGGTGGGCTGCCTTGAGGCAGCGAACGCAGCTGCTTTAGGCAGCACCCCAAACATAGGCCCGCGTTCGGTTCGCCGAGCGCGGGTCGCTTATTGCGCCCGGCGGTGTTTCGTGCCCGCCTACTCGCGGCGCGGATGGTATGGCAACTGGTGTTCCGCCGGCCCGAGCAGGCACTTATGGCGGAGCGATTGAAGCATCGCAAGCGAACACGCATGTATGCAGCGAGCGGCTTGCGCGTCGGGTGGCAACGCGGCGTTCGAAGATCGCCCGCGAGGCGTACACGGCGGCGTCTTCATATCAGGGGAGAACCTGTCCTCCTTCGCTGTGCGCAGATGCGTGCTTCATTTGTGGTGTTCGATCGAGGGAAGGCCTGCTCCTGCACGGGTCCACGGCGAGCGGGCCGCGTCCCTGCCCGGGCGCGGGGCGGGCCGGGAACAGAGGCTGAGCTGTTGATTGGGCTGTTTGACTGCCATGGCCCCGAGGCCGCCATTTGGTTATGATCCGGCACTGTCATCGGGCTAGTCTTGGCGTCGACCGGCCTGTGTGTGCCGCGGTGACGTTCTTGTCCGTCCTGATGCGCGGGAGTCAATCCATGCACAGCAGCGTACCCCAATTCGATCCGTTCACAAGTCGACTTCTCGCTGTAATCCGGTTTGCCGTTCGGATATTGGCCGTCTTGATGGTCTTCGTGATTCTGATGGGCGTGGCGGATGTCGTTTGGGTTCTATACAACAAATTGATCGAGCCGCCGTTCATGCTCCTTCAGATCAGTGATATTCTTGCCACGTTCGGTGCCTTTATGGCTGTTCTGATTGCTATCGAGATCTTCGTCAATATCACGATCTATCTGCGCGAGGATGTCATCCACATCCGGATCGTCATGGCGACAGCCCTCATGGCTATTGCACGGAAGGTCATCATTCTTGATCTCGACGAGTTGACCCCACCGTACCTGTGGGGGTTGGCCGGCGTGACGCTGGCGATGAGCGTGGGCTACTGGTTGGTTGTTGCCCACCCGTGGGCGACCCAACACGCGGATGTGCAAGCGCAGGACAATCATCCCCTATCCGGGCCATCCAACACTTCGGATTCGAGCCCATCGAATGAGACGCTCTGACCTCCTACTGTGCGAGGACCGCCACGCGGGTTGCGCAGACTCGATGGTGAGCTGCTCGGTCAGTGGCTTGGGGGCTGGGCACCAGACGGACATGAACCCGGCGCGGGCGAGGTCAGCGGGCCTGCTCTTTCGCCTGTTTTTCGAGTGAGGGCAGGTGGGCGCGAAGCGCCTTGGCCTGCGGCGAGTCGGGGTATTGGCGCATGATGTTGCGGGCCAGGCCCAGCGCCTCGGCGTAGCGGTGCGTGTTGCACAGTTCCTTGTAGTGTTCTTCGAGTTCGCGGCGTTGCTCGATTTCCGCGTTGGTCGAGAGCGTGCTGAGCTGCGGGCGAAGCGTCTGCGCCTCGGACGACTCCGGGTAGCTCTCGAGCAACTGGTTGGCGGCGGCGAGCGCCTGGCTCCACTGCCGCCGCGATGAGAACCGCTCGACATCCATAAAGAGCCGGCTGCGATGCTGTTGATGATACAGCTCGCGCTCTCGCAGGACGCGTGCGTGCAGTTGTTCCGCCTCGGGCGCGGTCGGGTAGCGTTTCGTGAGTTCCTGCGCGACCCGTAAGGCCTGGTCCCACGACCGAAGCCCCATCAGGTCTTCGCACTGCTTGATTGTGCTGCTGATATCGTTCGCCTGCGCCTGCGTGATCGCGGCTTCGATGCGCTCATTGAAGCGGCGCGTTTCATCGTCGGTGCCGAGTCGCTGCTGCATTTCGATCAGGCATTGCCGGGCATGGGCGAACTGGCTCGTTGAGATGGCATAGTCGATGCGAGCCCGAAACTCGTCGCGTTCGGCTTTGAGCAATCGCTCGCGCTTCTCTTGCCGCTGCTCCTCCGTGGCGAGGACGTCCGTGCGCAGTTCCTCGAGAAGACGGCGCAGGCCTTCGATCTGCGCGGCGTCGGCAACCGGGGAGGCAATCACGGTGGTGTCGCCAAGGCTGGCATCGCGCGCGCCGCCTTCGAGGCGGGTCAGGATGGAGTCAGCCCGGTGCAGGCATCGCACGATCGCCGCGATCGCGAGCAGGACGGCGGCCGCGGTCAGGCCGCTGACCAGCAGCGTGCCGAGGAGAAGCACATCCTGCAAGCCGATCCGAGTGCGCGTGGCGGAAAGGGTAGTCAGTGCGACCATCGCTCCGCCGAGCGTGGCGATGGCGAGCAGGATTCCCAGGTAACGCAGCACGTGTCCCAGGACCGGCGTTGTCGGCTTCTTCGGATCGGGTGGTCTCGTCGTACGCATCGGTTTAGCCGTCCTATCGCATATTATACCGACAATCGCGGGTTGTTTCTCGGGTGGCCTTGCGGCCGGTGTTGGGGTATAATGATTGAGGTTGCGGTTTCTTCACGCCGCGACCGTCAATGCGTCCATCCCAGCGCATGGGCCTTGTCATCGTACGGTCCTACGGCCGACGGAGACAGGCCCGCGTTTTTTT
>JAFGKA010000200.1 GCA_016928855.1 Phycisphaerae bacterium | reverse complement strand
GTTTCCATTCCGCCGGCTGTTGAGCTTCGACGGACGCGATCCGCCGTGCCTCATTCTCGCGGCGCACCCAGCTCATCTGGCATGGCTCGATATCAAAGCGCACCGGCCGCCAGGTTGTTCGCGGCAGGTTGGCGTTGACGTAGGACAGCGCCAGCAGGTCGAACATCGACGAGTGGTCGCGCGATTCGTTCGCCTGGGTGCCCCCTACGACATACATCCGCACGCGCCCCGTTTCCGACATCAACTGCAGGACGTTGGGCGAGAACAGGTAGTCCACCCAGTTGGGGCAATGGTCGTGTACGTATTGCAGGAGATCGTTGATCTCCTGCAGCGACAGGCGGCCCGTGCCCTCGACAAACCGTCGCAGGGCGTGCCGACGGTCTCTTGGCCATTCGAGCAGGCTCTGGACGGCGTCCCACTTGAGCCCGCGGTCCGCGAAGTACCTCGCGATATTGAATTCCAACGCCATGACAGCCTCCGACGAGCATTTGTATCCATGATTGTCACAAGCTGTTACAGGAATGTCCAGCCCCGTGCACCAAAACCTAAGCCGTAATGTACATATCCGTACAACGAGTTACCGTAACTTCTTTTTTTTTAAGGGGTTGACAGCGGACGCCGATGAGTCATACTTATGTACCTGCGGTCCGGGTTTTGCGAAAGGAGTTGCGAAATGCTTTCCGCGTCCAGGCAATTCTCGTCGGCGGATCTCCACCAGCACTGCATGATCTATTGGCCGCGACTGGCTGACCGCGTTCGGTCCACTCCCGCAGCGCAATGGCCCGAGAGCGTGGCCGACTGGCTCACGGACCTGACCGACGGCGGCAACGGCATGCGGCCGGGAAACGGTAACGGGATTCGGGTGACCAAGCTGGCGAGCGCCCTCGCCATCGTGAACGTGCTCGGCCGGCTCCACCGCCTCGAGACGGCATCGGGTCATGACGCCTTCCGTCCATTTCGCGATCGGGTGCTCAAGAGCATCCGAAACTGCCTCTCGCCACAGGAGATCATTCAGCTCTTGGATGCGGCCGACGTGGAGAGCCGTTCGTTGCAGTATGCCTTCAACGGGCATGCGGCCTGATTCGTTCCGCGCGGGCAGGTGCCGTTCGTCCTGTGCTCTTTGTGGATACGCAAGAATCGCGGCGATAGATGTGCGCCCGTTGTGGGCACCGGCTGCAAGCGGCGGCGCTATTCGAACGACTTGAGAAGCGATTCAGACAGGGGCCGGCCGACTGTTCCTTCCTGGCCGGCCGTGGCTTTCAGCAGCATCTGGTAATCCTGCTTGGCGGTCTTCCAGAAGGTTTTTACCCCTTGGTCGGCCAGCGTCAGGGCGGCAACAGCGCTGCGCGCGGCAAACGCGGCGTCGGCGGATGCGTCGTCGATGCATCGCGCCGCAGCACAGGCCGCCGCGGCAGCGGCTGCGCGGGCGGCCTCGACGGCGGCGGGCGAGACCGGCGAGTGCTCGCCCGTGTAGGCGGCGCGTAGCGAGGCGGCGCGCAGACTCCGGATCCGATCCAGCGCCCGTGTCAACGAGGTGTCCGACGCGCGGTCCGAGGCCTCCGTTACCGTGGCTTCGGCCATGGCCAATGCGGCCTCGACGCGCGGGTCGCCATTCAATGATTGCACACGTCGTGCGCAGCGGCAGGCCCAACAGGTAATAGCCCGATGACTCAGGTGCTGCAACTGCGTGCGGACAGCGTGGATGTTGATCTGGTGACCGGGCAGTCTCGCAATCGATTCTCGGGCAGCGTCTTCGGAGATCGTGTCGCCGTTTGCGAGCGCCGTGGCAAAGTCGCCGGCGGTCGCGAATCGGTTGTGCGGTGTCTTCTCCAGGCTCTTGGCGACGACCGCGGCTAGCCAGGCGGGTGTTTCGCTGCGAAAGGCACGAGGATCCGGGGCGGGCTCGGAGATGTGCTTGAGCATCATGGCGAACGGGCTGGCCTCTTCGACATGGAACGGCACCCGGCCCGTAATCAGTTCGAACAGCGTGGCGCCGAGTGAGTACACGTCGCTCGCCGGCGTGACGCGGCTGCCCTGACATTGCTCCGGGCTCATGTAGCCTGGCGTACCGATCTGCTGGCCCATGCCGGTCAGCCACGTGGCCCCCTCCATCACGCGAATCGCGCCGAAATCGGCGACCTTCACGGTGCCCTGGGCGTCGAGCAACAGGTTCGACGGTTTGATGTCGCGATGGATGATGCCCATCCGGTGTGCGGCGTCGATGCCGGCAGCCGCCTGACGGATGAGGCTGACGGTTTCGCCGAGTGGAATGGACGTCTTGCTCTGGAACTCCGTGTCCAGGCGGCGACGGAGGCTTCCGTTGGGCACGAGTTCCATCACGAGCGCCTGGGCCTCGCCGCAACGTTCCACGCCGAGGATCCGGACGACGTTGGCGTGCTGGATCGTTGCCATCGTGCGGGCTTCGCGCTCGAATCGCTGGGCAATCGGGCCGTCGCCCTGGTATTGCGCCTTCAGAAACTTTACCGCGACGGCCTGACCGGTCTCGGTGTCGATGGCGCGATAGACGCGTGCCATGCCGCCTTCGCCGAGAAGCCGTCCAATGGCATAGCGGCCGAGCCGTGCGCCCTCGTGCATGGGAGCCAGCGGTGCCGCCGATTCGGACGCGGTCGGCCGACGGTCGATCACCACGCGCAGATCCGCCAGCAGCGTCGCTTCGTCCGCGTTCGCAAGAGGTCCGCCTTCTTCGCTGGGGCACGGCAATGTGTCGTTTGCGTCAGTCACCTTCGAATCGCCTGGTCCATTCCTGTATCGCCGCCAACACCCGTCCCTTATAGACGTATACGCTGGCTGGCGTGATACCCAGTTGTTCAGCTACGCATTCCGCGGATTGATTTTGGATCGCGTGCAGCGTGAACGCCTGCATGGCCTTCGTCCCGATTCCAGCCTCCGCGTGACGCAGCGCCTCCTCGAGCAACGCATATCGCCACTCTCGCTCCCACAGGTTGCGGGCCGTTTCTTCGGCGTGCTTGTCCGCGAGGATGTCGAGCAGATCATCCCCCGTATCTTGCGTAACGCGCTGCACACGCGTTCGACGCTGCCGCTCACGCATCGCGGCCAGCGACTGGCGCCGCGCGACGCCGAAGAGCCAACTGCGGAACCGGCCTTTCGTCGGGTCGTATGTGCCGTGCTGCAACGACTTGTGTGCGACGAGCAGCACCTCCTGGGTCACATCGTCGCTTTCCGCATCAGGCAGCCCGAGCCGGCGGACGAACTGGCGCACCATCGTTGCGTAAATGCGATAGAAGCTGATCCAGGCGTCGCCATTCGCGGCGTCGCGGACCGCCCACAACAGGTTGGTCTGGGTCGTTTCCACCTCGGCTCCCGGCATCTGCCCCGGCACGCAGCGCCGCTATCTGAGTGTACGCCGACATGGCAACCCGACGCAAGCGACCCACCGCAGCTCGTGCATGCAACTCCTTTCCCCGTTGGGCCTTAGAACGTCTTCGGCCAGGGCTGACGGTGGGGACACTGGCAGCCTCGTCAGCCCCGCTCGTCCCGTCGACGCTAACGCCGCAAGCTTGGTTGCGTCTTGCTGAGCGGACGTACACCTTGCAGGAGATGAGGCCCATGACGCCCGCGCGCGTTTCCGTATTCGTTGCAGTTCTGGCTCTTGCCTGTGGCTTGGGCGTGCACGCTGACGAGCCCGTTCCGGCGTCGGCCGTGACGAGGCCGGCGCGCGAGGCGTTCGTGCGGCTTGCAGTTTCCAAGGATGGCCTGACCTTTACGCCGACCGAAGATGTGTTTCTCCGGAATGCGTCGGCGCCCGGCTTGGTACGTCTGCCGAATGGCGATCTGCTGGCTGTCTACTGCCGTGCTGAAAAAGTCGGCGAGAAGACGATATCCGTTCTGTTTGCCTCACGCTCTCGCGATGAAGGCCGGTCATGGTCGCCGCCGCGACGACTTACGTTTACTGGGCCGGGGGAGACCGCGCTGGTTGCCGAGCGCGCCGGATCGCTCGCGATTATGCCCAAGGGCCTGCTCCGCTTGTACTTCGTGGCGAAGAACGGTGAGCAAGACGGTCGCCCCGATGGCAACAGCGCCGCCGACGCGTGGATCGGTTCGGCGGTCACACGCAACGGGTGCGATTTCACGATCGATCCGGTCACGCGAATTCCGATGAAGAGCGGCGATGCGCAGGTGGCCGCGGTTTCGTCGGAGCACGGCGTGCAGTTGTATGCGATGCCGCTGTCGGCCAAGCAGCGCGCGGCTGCCGATCGCGGAGGATCGGTCCAGGCGTTCGTCTCGCAGGACGGCCGGCGCTTCACGCATCGCGGGCCCGCGCAGGTTCCAGCAGGGCAGCGTCTGAACGCTGTCGTTCGGGAGAAAGTTGGGTGGCGCGCCTACGGCTCGGACGAGGACGGCATTTGTTCCTTCGTGTCGGCCGACGGCGTGCGCTGGCGGCCGGAGAAGGGCACGCGAATTCCGAAGGCGTGGGACCCTGCTGTCGTGCGGCTCAAGGACGGTGCGATGCTCATGCTCTACTGCGTCGCGCCTGATCCCAGGACCACCGCCGCGAAGGAACTCGTGTCCACCGAGGGCGCCGGTGGGGCAGCCGCCGCGGGCGAGGCGGGATCAGCAGGCGGCGAAGAAGTGGCTGACGTGTGGAGCGCATTCGCGACCGAGTCCGCGGAGATCGCCACCTCGCTGGCGGACGGTGGTGATGGTGTGCCTACCGCAGTTACGATCGACAGCGAGCAGATGCTTGCGGCGATGGCGGGTGGCGATGGGTCGTTGCCGCCGGAGCCGAACTACAGTGATCCGGTGGACTACGCGACGTGGCTCGAGTCACATGCGTTCGTGCCGCAGGATAACGCATTCGATGCCTACGCTGCGTTCATGCCGATGCCCTGGGACGAGCCCGGCAGCAAGCCGGAATGGCCTGAAGCGATCAACGACATGCTCAACAGCGATTACAGCGGGCCGGTCGGACCATGGGACCCGGTCGAGCACCCGGATTGGGAAGAAACCCACGTGACGCTGGGCTGGCTGCGCGAACAGTTTCGCGAGGCAGCCCGGCACGACAGTTATTCCACGATGCTCAACATCAGCGGCAAACATCCCAGCGAGGTGTCGACGGATGAACGTCTTCTCTTCAACATGTTTCTACCTGCCCTCGGTTGTCATCGAAACATGGTCAAGGCGACGATTGCAGATGCCTGGCGAATGACAGACGGCCGCGTGCCGGCGGAACAGATGCGTGACGCGTTTGAGACGTGTCTGCGTGCGGCGAATCACATGCAGCAGGGCGTAACCCTGATCGAGCATCTCGTCGGTCGTGCAGAGCAACGCCTCGTACAGGATCACGCGCGCTCCGCGCTCGCGATGGGCGTCTTCTCGTCTGCGCAAGAGCTGGAGGCTATGCTCGATACGTTGGCGTCGCACGACCGGGAGTCTCCTGACGCATCGACGTGGATTGGCATGGAATCGGCGGCGGTGATGGATGCGGTCCAGTACCTTTTCACGCCGGCGTCGGCCGACGGTCAGCCGCAGATAAACCGGCAGCGCCTTTCACACGTCCTCAGCGCGTCCGGGCAGGATGATCCGGAAATAACCGAGCAGATTGCGGCCCTGTCTCCCAGCGACGTGCGGGCGGCGACGGCGGCGTTTCGGGAATACTTCGGGACGCTGCAGGAACAGACGCGAACCGGCTATCCCGAGGTACGCAAGGCGCAAGTGGATACGGCCGCCGAGCGGTGTGCGTTTACGAACGCGATGACCCGAATAGTGACGCCCTCGGTGGGCCGTGCGATGCAGCTTCGGGCGGAGCTCGAGGCAACGCGAAGGGCCACCCGGCTTTCGTTTGCGGCGAACCTGGTCAAGGCACGTACGGGGCGCTGGCCAGCATCGCTCGATGAACTGCCCGACGAGTACGCCGAGATGCGGATAGACCCATTCACCGGCGCGGACTTTGCGTATCGGCTCGAGGCCGACGGTCCACGGATCTATACGCTGTCCGAGAACGGCGTGGACGACGGCGGTGTCCATTCGCCGAATTGGAATCGTAGCAATGTGGAAGAAACGGGATCGGACGACTACGTCTTCTGGCCGCCGCAGTGAGACCTCCCTGATTGACGGGTGGGCATTGCGGTTGGCCTAGCACTGGCGGGTCCCGACGTGCCGTCGGGACCAGTGGCACCCTTCGGTTACGCCTTGACGATCTTCTTCTTTCCGCCTCGCACGTTGACGCAGGCGTTTCGCGTATCCACAACCAGCTTCGCGTGCTTGACAATGAACGGGTAGTCATACGCGCTGTGGTCCGTGGAAATCAGCACGCAGTCGTATGACTTAAGCATGGCCGCCGAGAGCGGCTTGCTCTTCATCTGCAGGTCATGCTCGCGCTGCTTGTGCGTCGAGGGAATATGCGGATCGTTGTAGTCCACCTTCGCGCCGAACTCGCGCAACAACTCGATGAGTTCGATTGAGGGCGACTCACGAAGATCATCCACGTCCTTTTTGTACGCCAGCCCCAACACGAGAACCTTCGAGCCCTTGACCGGTTTGCCGCGGTCGTTGAGGGCGTGGCCAAGCCGCTCGACCACGTATTCCGGCATCGACGTGTTGATCTCGCCGGCCAGCTCGATGAACCGGGTGGCGATGTTGTACTGCTTCGCCTTCCACGACAGATAGAACGGATCGATGGGAATGCAGTGACCGCCGAGGCCCGGCCCTGGATAGAACGCCGAGAACCCGAACGGCTTGGTCTTGGCTGCGTTGATCACTTCCCACACGTCAATGCCCATGTGGTCGAAGAGCGTCTTCAGCTCGTTGACGAGCGCAATGTTCACGCAACGGTAGACGTTCTCGAGGATTTTCGCCGCTTCGGCGACTTCGCAAGAAGAGACTGGCACGACGTGCTTGATTGCCGCCGCATACAGGGC
>JAFGKA010000028.1 GCA_016928855.1 Phycisphaerae bacterium | reverse complement strand
TCGCCAATCTGCACGAAGCCGCCAACCGTCGTCCCGCCCCGGCCGGCGTTGACCAGCGCGCCGATCCTGATGTCGGCCGCGTGCACCGGAGCAGGCGTTCCCAACAGGGCCAAACCGCCCGCCAGGGTTCCAAGCCCACATCCCAGTCTGATCATTCTCGTGCGTGTCATGGCTTTGCTCCTTGTGTTGAGAGCCACTTATCGTTCCACCCCTGAAGACACAACGTCAGGCAATAGGTTAGATCTGTGAATATTTTCCTGAAGTGAAATATAATCGTATCGATATCACGACACGGGCTATCCTGTAGCGACACCGATCGCTGCACCATTCGGCCCCCCCCCGGACGGCCGGCGAGGCGCTATCCGCTGCGTACTCAATGACTTTTGAGGGCTAACCATCGTCGCGGTCGGCGCTTGTAGGCGTTGGGGCTATCGCTACAATGTCGGCATGAATACGCAAGAAACTCCCCCGACCACCCCGTCGACGGCGGTGGCAATGCCGGCCCCGGCCGTGCGACCGGTCGGCACGCACCAGGCGTGGCCAGGATGGCTCGGCGGCCTGCTGCTCGTGCTCATTACGCTCGTGGCATTCATCCCGGCGATGCGGGCCGGATTCATCTGGGACGACGACGCCTACGTCTACCGGACCGACGAGAACGTCATCAAGCCCGGCGACGGCCTCAGGCGCATCTGGACGACCTCGGCCACGTCGCAGTGGTACCCGCTGGTCCACACGACGTTCTGGATCGAATATCGCCTTTGGGGCAAGTCGTCCGACCCGAACAACCCATACAACGGCTTCAACCCGACCGGCTATCACGTCACCAACATTGTCATGCACGCGATCTCCGCCGTACTGCTGTGGCGGATTCTGCTGCTGCTCGGCGTGCCGGGCGCGTGGCTGGCCGCGGCCATTTTCGCCATCCACCCGATCCAGGTCGAGACCGTCGCATGGGTCACCGAGCGCAAGAACGTCATGTCCACGATGTTCTACATGATCGCGGCGCTGTGCTACCTGCGCTTCGCCATCCGCCGCCAGGGCTGGCTCTATCCGTTCGCGCTGCTGGCGTTCGTCGCCGCCTTGTTCAGCAAGACGGTCGCGTGCAGCCTGCCCGTCGCGATCCTGCTAGCGCTCTGGCTCAAGATGAAAGGCGGCCGCGCGACGGTGCTTGCCGGGCTGGTGCCGTTCTTCGCCGTCGGCCTGTTCATGGCCCAACTGACGAGCTGGTACGAGTTCCACAAGATGGAGCCGGAGTACTACGACCCGATGCCGATTACGAAGGTCGTCAAGCTCGCCTGGACCGAGGAATCGGACATCGTCAAGGCCCGCTCGACGTACGACCTCTCGTTCGCCCAGCGCACAATCATCGCCTCGCGGGCGCTGCTATTCTATCCGCAGAAGATCATCGCCCCCTACCCGCTGGCATTCTTCTATGAACGCTGGAACGAGAAGGAAGAACTCGACACGAATGAGCTGATCAATTTCTGGCCCGTCGCGGCGGTCGGCGTGATCGCCGTCGTCGTCTTCGGTCTCGGCGCGATGGTCGGTCGCGGCATCCTCATCGGCTTCGGCTTCTTCGTGCTGACGATCTTCCCGGCGCTGGGCTTCTTCGATGTGTACCCGATGCGCTATTCGTTCGTCGCCGACCACTTCCAATACCTCGCGTGCATCGGACTGATCGCGTTGATCGTGGCGGGCCTGACGCGCCTGTTCCGCCGCGTCGGCGGGCCGCCGATCCCGGCGCTCAACGGCGCGACGCTCCCCGGCGGCATCCTCGCGCTCGCGCTGCTGATCACGCTCGGGGCGACCACCGCCGTGCGCGCCCGCGCCTACAAGGATGAGGAAACGCTCTGGCTCGACACGATCGCCAAGACACCGACGGCCTGGGGCGCCCACATCAACCTCGGCACGTATTACGGCAATCGGCAGGAATACGACAAGGCCGCCGTGCACTATCAGGCGATCATCGACGGCGGCGCCAACTGGCACGAAGCCTACGAAAACCTCGGCAACATCTACGCCCTCCGCAGGGATTTCACCAAGGCCGAAAGCCTCTTCCGCCAGGCGCTCGACATCCAGCCGAATCTGTCCGGCCTCTATTCGAAACTGGCCAAGGTCATGCTGCTGCAAAAACGGCCGGACGCCGCGCTGACCGTCTACGAACGCGCCGACCGGATTCCGCCGGAGCAGCGCCTCTGGCCGGCCACGTGGCCCAAGCTGTACCAGGAATGGGGCGACTTGCTCGAGAAGACCGGTCGCGTGGACGAAGCCAAACAGAAGTACGCATACGCCGACAAACTGATAGAGGAAATCAGAGCCAAGCAGCCACCGCGACCCGAGGCTACAACACAACCGGCCGGCGCGACGGCGACCGTCAATCTCGGCGGCGCCCAGACGCCCAGCGAACGCCGCGCGGCGTACGCCAAGGCCGCCGACGAAGCTGTGGCCAGACGCGACTACCCATACGCTCAGACCGTGCTCGAAGCCGGACTGCAGGAATTCCCGACGAGCATGTGGCTCCTGCGGCGATACATCTTCCTGCTCGCAGCCAGCCCGATCGAGTCGCAACGCAAACCCGAGGCCGCGCTGCAATGGGCTCAGAAGCTCCGAGCGTCGCTGGCACAGATCAACCGGCTCGACGCTGAGGCGCTCGAAGTGGTCGCGGCCGCGTACGCGATCAACGGCAAGTATGACGAAGCCACCCAGGCGGCCACCGACGGGCTACGCGTGGCCAGCGGCGCTCAAGACGGCCTGGTGCGTGAGCGTCTTCGCAAGCAACTCGAACTGTACAAGGCCCAGCAGCCCTACCGGCTCCCTGTCGCCGGCGAAGTGACGGTGCCGGACCCGGCGCCGACGACGCAACCAGGGGCGACGCAACCGGCGGCCCCGGCGGCGACGCAGCCAGGCTGACGTGATCGTCCTGCCGTCGGCGGTCGCACACCCCGGCGTCCAGGGCTCGCGGGCGACCTAGGGCAGGCCACCGAAGCCCGGAAGAGCGTGACCGGCAGCCCGCCAGAGTGGAGCCGTTATACGGACGTTTGTCGGCGGCCATGGCGGTTTGCTGGACCGAGTCGTAAATGCCGATTCTGCCGACACCTGGCCCATGCGTATAATGCCAGCGGTGTGGATCGGGACGGCCTGCCGCGGAGGTGGGACGCGCCTAAGATCTTTGGAGCCAATAAGATGAGACGCCGCCTTCCAATTCGTAGGTCGGGTCAGCAGGCCCGACGACCTGCCCTGTCGGGTACGCTGACCCGACCCGCGGATGCTCCAGAAAAGCGGACGGCAGAAGTAAGAAGGCAGAAGCCAGAAACAGACGGGCGCGGCCAACATCCGGGGCGGCCGGATTTTGTGTCGGTATGCGCGTCCACAGCCGGCGGGGACACCGGGGGCCATGCCGAAGTGAAGCGCCGGCATGTCAACGCGTCACGACGTGAGCAACCCAAGCCAGCGATTCACGGCGACGGGTGGCATGGGTCCCGACGCAGCGTCGGGACAGGCCTTCAGGCCGAAGGGTTTGCCCGTGGGGTCTCCACGTCGCCGCGCATGCGCAGGATGTTCTCGCTGCCGCACTGCTCGAGAGCAGTGGCACACACGGCCGGCGGGGACGCCGGCCGCTACATCAAAACGAACACATCCCGGACGGCCGGCGGGGACGCCGGCCGCTACATCAAAACGAACACATCCCGGACGGCCGGCGGGTTTACGATGGTAGAGATCGTAATTGTCGTGGGGATCATTGTGCTGCTGATCGGCATGATCATTCCCGTGGCCAACGGCGTGATCGAAGGCCACAGGGGCAAGCTCACGATGAAACGTCTCGAGGTCATCGCTGCGGCACTCGAGGAATTCCGGCGGGCGAACGATCTGCCTGCCGGCTGGACGCTGCCGCCGCATGATTTCGATCCACGCGGTGGGCCCACCCAATGGCGAAACCTCACGGACAATAATCCGCCCTTCACCGTCACGGTCGGCGGAACGACCTACAGATGCCCGTCGATCAATGGCGCCACAGGGGTCGTGACCGTGCCGTCGGGCCAGACCCCCATGGAAAACGCCCCCATCGGAATCGATCCGAGAACGGGAGAACTGTACGACCATCGCTCGATCGAATCGCTGTACCTGTATCTGACGCTGACGTGCGACAGCGCGGCCGCGATCATCGCCGACGTGCCGACGGCCAACCGGGATCAGTGTGTTGGCGGCGGGACGTGTGAAGACTTCCTCGTGCGGCAGTTCGTGCCCGCCGGCGGCGGCGCGTCCATCGACGAGCAGGTTGCGATGCGGGAGTTCATCGACGCGTGGGGACGGCCGATGCGATACACGACAACCGTACAGCCGGCCGCCCGGGTCCGGTGGGAGATCCGTTCCGCGGGACCGGACGGCGCGTTCGGCGACCCGTTCAGCCCGGAATTGGAGACGGATGACATTGTCGTCAACGGAGAGTGAGATGACCACCGTTGTCCGAACGAGTGTGAGCCGTACACCGACCGCCGCGAGGCGGCGCCGGCGCCCGTGCGCGTTCACGCTCATCGAGTTGCTCGTGGTCATCGGGATCATCCTGATCCTCACCGCGATGACGGTGCCGGCCGTCGGGCCGCTGCTGGCGTCGAACAGCATGGCGCAAACGGTCAGCACGCTGAACGGCCTGATCGCCACGGCCCAGACCGCCGCCGAAGCGAACTTCACCACGGTCGGCATCCGGATCGAGCGGGCATTCCAGACGGACGACAACAACCGGATGCTCGACACGACCGGTATCCCGATTCCGGCATTCACCGTGGACGGCATTCCCACGAACGGCGCGCAACCCGCGTGGCTGCCGCACCAGCAGGCCCGGTTCGTCATCCAGGGCGCCCATTACGGCGGCGGCGGTGGCGGCCAGTACGGATTCCGCACGATGGCCAACTCGCGGATCGTCGCACTGCCCGAAGGCGCGTGGCTGGCACCGGGGCACTTTCTGAACCAGGACTATCTCACCAAAGAAATGGATCCGATGAACGACAAGACCGGCTACCAGAGCGCCGTAACGAACGCGGACGCGAACCTGGCGAATAACCGGTTCTCGACGTTCTACATCCTGTTCAACCCGGAGGGCGAACTGGTCCGCATGGGGCCGACGGATACCACCCCAGACAACTACGTCTGGTATCTGGACGAATCCGCCGTCCAGCCGAGCTTCGTCCGTTCGCTCGATCAATCGGCGCGCAGCGTAGTCGCGTACAGTCGGCCGACGTTTATGGAGCAGCCGTCCGATTACGATATTCGAATGACATCCATCCGGCAGCAGGGGCTGTCGGTGTACGTCAATCGGATGCTGGGTTCGACCATCGGGAGCACAACGCCATGAGGCCGCGGACCGCACAATCCGGCTTCTCACTCGCCGAGCTGATGGTTGCGATCATCATCCTCGGCATCGGCATGACGATGGTCGCCACGGTCTTTCCCGTCGCGATCCGGATGAGCGGCGACACCGTCCAGATGTCGATCGCCCACGCCGCCTCCGACGCCGCGCTGGCAACGGTGCAGATCCGGGTGCCGGTCGCGTACAACCTCAACGGCGACATGGACGCTGACGACCTTCACCTGTTCGATCCTTCGTCCCCTCCTCCGCTGTATTGGCCAGAGCCAGCCACGTTTACCGAAGTCTCCGGCTGGGACGGCGATGTATACGTAGGCACTGCCGGTGGCATTCCGCCGGGGAACGCCGTCGAAGCGACGCGGTGGGCGTTCGCCCTCTGGATGCAGAACCTGCCGGCTGACTGGCGCACTGCGCCGTTCGCGGGTATCGCCGATCTGGACGAGAGGCCGCCGGTGCCGGATTTCACCGGCCCGCCCTTCCTCCTTAGTGACGTAACCAACCCGAGCCGATTGCCGTGCGTCAGCCTGTTCGACCGCGTGTATCCGCCGGTGGCGGTGGAGGTCAAGTACAATCGCACGCTCGCCGGCTGGGACACCACGGACCCGAACCTGGTGGACCCAACGGATCCGGGCAATATCGCGAGCATTCTCGATCATGTGCGGAGCGGCGAGCTTGCGTCGCGGCGGTATGCGTGGCATGTGCTTCATCGGCGCCGGGCGGTCACGACGGCGAACGAGACCCGCAGCCTGATTCTGACGATCGTCGTGACACATCGGGCGGACCTGGGGGCACGGTTTGCCCGGCAGTACATCCCCTTGCCGCCACCCCCGTTCACGCCGGCCGATATCCCTGACGGCACCACGGGGACGTGGCCGCTCGCCCCGGAGGATCCCAGCCTGGGTCCACCATCGCCGGACACGCTTTTCCCTCAGATGTGGCTCGTACGGCTTACGGAGGTCAACCCGAGCACGGGCCAGCTCACGTGCACGAGGGCGGTGGCCGACCTGCTGCCGACCAGCTCGACGTTCATCATCGCGAGGACACCGCCGTACAATCCCATGACCCAGCCGGATCCGGAGATGTTCGGCTTCGGCGCGGGTATGCCGCACAAGGTGATCCGGCGACTTGAGTATCCGCCGTACACTCCCCCGGGAGACCTGACCGTGCTCGAGATCGCGAAGACGGAATTCATGCCCCCGCCGCCGGCCATGGCGAATGTGGCGGTGTGGGTGATCCCGCCGCCGATCGAGCGGATCGGCAACGCCAGCTACCGCTTCGGCGACCGCAGCCCGGTGATCGGCACGTTCCTGCGGGAGGTGGATCTGCCATGACAACGAGAAGAATCGTCATCGCAGGAGTCAGGAGGCTGGAAGAAGGCAGGAGGCAGAAGGCAGAAGCCTGGAATAGGCAGAAGCCAGAAGGCAGAAGGCAGAAGCAGACTGTAGCGGCCGGCGTCCCCGCCGGCCGGAATCCGCACACCGTAGCGGCCGGCGTCCCCGCCGGCCGGGATTTGGACACGGTAACCGTAGGTCGGGTCAGCAGACCCGACACGCACGAGCAAGTCCAAGCCGTAGGTCGGGTCAGCAGACCCGACACGCGTGTGCCACTGCTATCGAGCCGTGCTTGCGCGTGCCGCAACCTTCTGTCGCCCGTTTCACGGGCTTGGGAGAGGCGGGGGGCCGCGGCGTACCCCGGGTTCCGCTGCGCTACACCCGGGGCTTTAGTCCGGGAAGCCAAGAATGTCGGGTCTGCTGACCCGACCTACGATACTTTAGTCCGGGAAGCCAAGAATGTCGGGTCTGCTGACCCGACCTACGATACTCACGGGCAAGCCTGCCCATGCCACCCGGCGACGGCGCGGGCCGGTTTTACGATTACCGAACTGATCGTCAGCATCGGCGTACTGATCATGCTGATCGGGATGGTCAGCCTGGTCTTCTCGACCGCGAGCCAGTCCACACGGCGGGCCCAGTCGTCGTCGGCCGCGTATCGCGACATCCGCAACGTAGTCGCGGCAATCCGGCGCGACCTGGAGAAGGTAACCCCCAGCGACGGCCTGATGTGCATCGTCGGCGCGGAGATCACGGCGTATCGCACGCCGGAGGATGCGGCCACGCAGCGAGTCATCCCGGACCCGATGACCCCCGAAAGGGATACCTATCGCGCCGACCTGCTCATGGTCCTTACGGATCGGATGCTCGAATCGTATGCCCATCCCCAGGTGCCGGTAACGCCACCGGCGATGGTGTTCTACGGTCATGCGGATTTCGGCAAGATCGATCCGGCTGGGACCACCTGGACACAGATCCGACTGGTCGAGGGCGGCAACGCCAACCCCCCGTTCGTCAACACCACCACGCCGGCCTCGGAATGGCATCTCGCGCGGCGAACGACTGTGTTTCCCGTAACTCTCATCGGCGCTCCGTTCCCACCAACACCTGATGACGCGACGCTTCGCACGGCAGAATACGACATTTGCGACCAGTCATTGGGTATCCTCACAGCCAACCTTAGCAGCGGCCGGTATTTGAGAAACAAAGAGGACAACACCTGGTACTTCTACAACAACGGGTTTGCCGGCGTCAGCACCTACAAGCTGATGAATCCTGTGACTCACGACTGGGACGCCTGCACAAGCGATGTCTACGCCTACGATTATGAGACATGGCAAGACTGCGTAGGAGGCTATAGCCCCAACACAAACGTGGATGGCAACTACGTCCCCGAAACCGCCCAACTGATGTTCTACGACCCCGCCGCCGCGCCCGCGGAGCGCCGCACGCGGCTCGACCCGGCGCCGCCGCCGGAGCAGGCGCATCGGACAGCGCATTTTTTCCTGCCGCGGTGCAGTTGGTTCCACGTAGAATACACATATGACGACCCGCGTGAGGTGCTTTATGGCGGGATAGCAACGCCCGGGGAGATCACGGCCCCGATCCGCTGGCATTCGGTCGAGCCGGGCGAGCAGATCTGGTGGCGGGGGCCCTTGGAGCCCGAGCCGCTCGCAGGGCCGACCGGGATGGACCGCTGGCCGCGGGCGTTACGGATTACGTTTGAGCTTTATACCGGGAGCGAAGGCAACGCCGAGCCGATTCAATACACGCTGATTCATACGTGGTAGGAGCGAGCAGCAATGCACCCGACGGACCGTACAACCTGTTCTTCACACGGCCCGGGAGACTGCGCCACACGGGCGGGAGGCAGAGCGATGAGAACTGCACACCATCGATACACCGGCGCCGGTCGCCGCGGAACCGTCCTCGTGATGGTTCTGGCGATCCTGGCGATGCTGTTCATGATGGGGTCGAGCCTGCTGATCGTTTCGCGCTTCGAGCAACAGACGGTCAAGCAGAAAGACGCCGCCCTACAGATGAAAGTCGTGCTGCAGGGCCTCTTCAGCCCGCTGATGCGCGGCCTGCGTGAGGATCTCGTCGGCAGCGACAACGAACCGTACAACAGCTCGAAGGGAGCCGCGGGGTGGGGAGGCGATCCGTCACTGGCCGAGGACTTTGCCGATCTGGCGGGGGTCCACGCTACCCTTCCACCCCACTATTATGGCGACCTTCTGTTGAGTACGCCGGAGCCGTACCTGGACCCGCTCGGCGTCTGGCGATGGTTCTCGCTATCGTGGCAGCAGGACGCCGTCATCGCCAGCGGTGGCACACCGCCGGCCAACCACCAGGAGGTCTTCGGCGGGATCTGGCAGGCGGGCCTGCCGTACGAGGATGCCGACGGCGACGGAATCCGCGATTCCATTGCCGGCATCGGCGGCGAGATCTCCGCCGCGTTCGGCGGCGGCTACGATCCGTACCTCCGCATGATCCCGCACGGCGGGATGGTGCTGCTGGACCGGATGACGCATCCCGCCCTGTTGCGCCAGGTGATTCACTATGACGATGTCGTCGGCACGGCCTCAGTTAATGACCTGCTCACCGAACTCTGGGTGAACGATCCGCTGAGTATCGACACGGCGAACGACGAATGGAAACTGCGCCGGCGCGGCTTTCTGCCGCCGCGGGCGGACGTGGACGTGCTGACGTCGCTGCCCGGCAAGCTGACGACCACGCTCGGCTATTACCCGTCGAACACCAACGAGCCGCACTGGTGGCTCGTGGATCCGAGCGCTGCGCCGGCCGAGCAGGCTTGGTGGGTAAGCCGCATGACGCCGTCGCCACTGGGCCTGACCGAGGTCGGCTACAACGGGAACAACGACACCTACGACCGTCGGCGCCTGGTCACGACGATCAACAGCGACGACGTCCTGCGCCGGCAGCGGGACGAGAACGCCCTTGCGAATTTCAAGTTTAAGCCCACGCCCAGCAGCGCCTCCATTCTGTTCAGCGACATTGTGAGTCCGCCGAGCGTCGGCCCCTCAAGCCCGTACAGTTACGGCACTGTCAAGTCGCCAGTAGGGTCGCAATACGTTGTTGCATTCAACCGTGAGGGGCTGCGCACAACGTTCAGTTTGCGGGACGTGCTTGACCCCGCGATCGGTCCGCCTGTTACCCCGAAGGAACCCTACCGACGAGCCGTCCAACTGACGGCGTATTACCTCGCGATGCTGCAGCATGTGGGGATCACGACCGACGAGGACCAACTCCTCAACGCCGCGCAGCTTGCGGTCAACACGATCGACTTCGCGGACGCGGACGACACGCCGTCGTATTTCGCGTTCTCCGCCGAGCTTCCCGGCCCCACGACCGTCGATATCAAAGTCGTCGGCGTCGAGAAGCAACCGTTCATTACCGAAGCGTATGCGCAAGTCGTGGTCAAATCTGTGTCGGACGGTGTGGGTGGGTTCATGTGGGGTTCGACCCGGGAGCCGGACAGATGTGTTTACGCCGTCGAACTGCACAATCCGTATGCGGTCGCTCTCGATCTTGGAGGTTTCTCGCTGAAACTCTATGACGACAGCGGTGTCGCCACGCTGGTCTCTCTGGACAGTGTGGGGATTCCGGCGGGCGGGCACGTGGTCTGCGTGAACAGGGCAAACGATGATACCCGCAGCCTCTCGATGTTCATCCCGGGCGGTAACGCAACGTCCGAGGCGCCAAATACATACCCGATCCTCAGCGGGGTCGTCATTGGAGACAACACCGCTGTCGAGTTGATCTACAGGGCAAACAAGCTCTATGATCTTTCGACGGCAACGATCGGCAGCGTTTCTTCGCCTGTGGTCGTCGACAGGATCAAGCCGCTTTCGGTTTCTGGCTTGGAAGCCCTGCCCACCCCCGAAAACCCGAACCAGCCTGTCTGGGCCGGCCTGCCGGAGCATGGTGACGTCGTTGACGTTGGCGGCGGCGGTCAACCAGTCACACCGGGGGCGGCAGGCGAGTACCTTGTGCGGGAATGCAGCCTTCAGCGATTCAAACGGACCGCCACGCCAGGCACCGCTTGGCGCTGTACGCTCGGACGTCAACAGCACTTCTCCCGGGTTTGGTCGAGCAACGCGGGCTCTATTCCGGCCCAACAGCACAGCCTGCTTGGATCTGACGCCAACGGAAACCAAGTCGCTGTCAAGGGGAATGCTGTTCTCCCGCAGGACGCCGCTCCGTTCGAGGTCGTCACGGCCAATCGCGGGACGAATTTGACGACCGGCGGCACGCGGGCGTTTCCAACCACCGGTTCGTTGCTGCTTGTGACGAGGTACGCCCATATCAAGGAAGTGTCCGTTAACGGCACTCCCACGATCTCCGACAAGCCGATTACGGAACAGGCCGCCGAGAAACCGCCCGACAGTAATGCCGCGAACGCTGTTGCGCAGATGAAGCGGATCGACAACGGCCACATGCCGGTGTTTGCCGTAGACCAGCGATGCAAGGATGCCGACCCCGGCATCGCTGCCGGGCGGCTGAACCAGCCGTGGGGGCAACTCGTCTATGACTACTTTACCGCGCTGCCGCTCGAGGAGCTGGTGCGGCCGATTGATCTTTCGGGACCACCACTATACCTCGCCGCTGACGCGCAATTTATCGACGCAGCGAAGATTCCCGCGGCCGACTATGACCGGGCGTGGAACCACCTGTTCGCCGGGTATCCGGTCGTCGAGCGGGTCGATTTGCCTGGCGGCGACGTAACGATCGGGCCGCGCGTGCGCGGGCGGATCAATATCAACTTCGCGTCGTGGTGGGTGCTCGATGGGCTGCCGGTGCTGCCGGACTTCGCCCCGCCACCCGTTGGCACGCCTTACAACCCGCTTGCCTATCTGCCTACGGATGATCTGGTCGGCAAGACGCCAGCAGCGCCGACGGAGATTACGAGCGCGACGGTGGGGTTGGTCGACGGCGGGGTCATGGACTTCGGTCCGACCGTCTCGCCGAAGCTGGCCCAGGCGATCGCGCTGTATCGCGAGCTGCGGAATGTGCCGCGAGTCCCCAGCGGCACGATCGCTGTCGCCACAACTGAAGGGCCGGGCTTCCCGACCGTCGGCAAGCTGGCGAACGTGATCGGCATGGCGCTGAAGCTCGGGCCGTATGACGCTCCGCCGCCAAGCTACACGTACCTCGAAGCCGTGGCGCCGCTGGTTCGGCTGACGGACTGGGCGACGGTGAAGAACCACGCATACACGCTGTACGCGACGATCGGCGATTCAAGCAGCCCGCAGGTGTGGATCCACACGCAGACGACCGTGGACCGCACGCGGTGCATGTACACCTTCGACGAGCCAAAGGCAGTGAGCGAGATTCTGCCGCTGGGCTACTACAACGCAATCGCGGATCAGGAGTAGAAAGACAGACAGGAGACAGAAAGCAAGAGAAGACCGTAGCGGCCGGCGTCCCTGCCGGCCGGGATTTCGAGCGCACGCGTGGGCAGACGAAGACTGTAGCGGCCGGCGTCCCCGCCGGCCGGGATTTCGAAGGCACGCGTGGGCAGACGAAGATCGAACCACGAAGCTCACGATGACCACGAAGGAAGACGCCCGAACGAGTCTATTCTCTCCTCTTCGTGTGCCATTTTTGTGTCGGCAGTGTCCTCCAACGCCGCACTGCTCACAGGGCTTTCTGTTACCCACATTTGTCCTATCCGATCACCAGCTGCAGGGCCCAACGCGCCGGCCTCCTGCAAAAGGGCCTTCCCGATGGCGACGGGCTGCTGCGAAAGGATGGACCGCTTGAGCACACCGAGACGCTCGACAGGGCGTAGCCTTTGGAATGCGGCGGCTTTGACGCCGCTTTGGCCCGCGGCGGAGCCGTCTCCGTCGGCGACGTCACGATGCGCCGCTGCATCCCACGAGCATGCACCCGTATACACCACAAGCACCTTGCGCTGGCCAAGCCAAAGCGGCGTCAAAGCCGCCGCACTCCAAAGGGCCGCTGCCCGCTTCGTCGCCGCCAGCGCCGGATGCCGCACCGAGCGATCGCCTCTGCGTCCGCCCCGCCTCCATTTTGCACCTTTGCGCCTTTGCACCTTCTCCTCTGCTTCTGCGCTCTGCCTCTTGGCTTCTGACTCCTGTCTTCTGCCTCCTCCGCGTCGCGCCAGGCCGCGACGCGCGATGACCGTCTTCGAGGTCGCGATTGCCGCAGCGGTGTTGGGGATCCTGCTGTTCGTGCTGGCCGGCGGAGCACGGGCCGTACGGCGACAGGCTAAACGCAACCTCGGCATCACGCAGATGACCGCCCTGCGGGAGGCACTGGCCGCGTACGAGGCCGCGACGGACGCCTATCCGCCCGCGGCACCGGACGGCTCGGCGGGACCGGCCATCGCCGCACTGCTGGCCGTACCCGAGACCGCGGCAAAGCTCGAACCGCTGCCCGCCTCGCTAGAGCTTGGCCAGGACCCGCAAGCCGGCGGCCTCGATCCCTGGGGGCGGCCGCTGCGGTACCTGGCCGCCGACGCCACCCGCGAGCGCGACCGGGCCGAGGTCGCCGCCAACGGCGGACGGCCGCTCTTCGAATCCGCCGGGCCGGACGGCGACTTCGGCCACACCGACCCGGGCGACGACGACGACAATCTCCGCTCGAGCGACCTGCGATAGGGTCACCGTCTTCTCCGTAGCTCCGCGCAAGACGAACAGCAGAAAAAGCCGGTTGAACCACGAAGCTCACGATGAGCACGAAGGAAGGCGCCGAGACGAGTCTCCTCTTTCCCCTTCGTGGCCTTCGTGCTCTTCGTGGTAAGGTCTTCTTCTCCGCGACTCAGCAGCTCCGCGTGAGCCAAACAGGTCAATCGGTCAGGCCTGTTGACCCGACCTGCGTATGCTCACCAGAAGATCACGTACAAGGCGACCGTGGCCGCGATGACGACGAGGCCGAGCGTGAAGACTGAGCGCGACGGCCGCATGTCGAAGTCCTGGTTGACCGGCATGGTCACGGGCTGGGCCAGCGGCTTGATCGCCGTGACGACGCCCATCACGAGCAGCACCAGGATGAACGTGATCCCCATGCGGTCGAGAAACGCCATGTCCATGAAGTACGCCAGTACGCGGTCCAGCGCGCTCGGCGTGGCATCGGCCGCCGCAAACGCCTGCGCTGCCGTGGTTTTCGCGGACTCGAACGTATAGCGGGCCCTGAGAGTCCAGCCGACCGGCCACTTCATGGCGCTGTAGATAATCGGGCAGGCCACCATACCGCTGATCGCCGCCGCCGCCGGCGCGCGCCGGACGACGAAGCCGAACACGAACGCCGCCAGGATGCCCGGCGAGAACAGGCCCTGGAATTCCTGGATGTAGTTGAAGACGCCTTTGAATCGCTCCTGCGCCAACATCGGCGCCATCAAGCACGCGATGATCACGAAGACCACCGTCATCGCCCGACCGAGGTTGACCAGCACCGCCTGCGAAGCCTTCGGATTGACGATCCGTTTGTAGAGGTCCATCGTGAAGATCGTCGAGGCCGAGTTCAGCATCGACGCCAGCGAGCTGATGACCGCGCCGGCCAGCGCCGCCAGCACGAAGCC
>JAFGKA010000199.1 GCA_016928855.1 Phycisphaerae bacterium | reverse complement strand
TTCGCTTCGGACGGGCGTGTTGGACACGAAACGGATCTGCCGGACGTTCAGCGATTGCACGACCGGTCCCCGCAAGGGGCTCGTCAGCGGCTGCTATCCGCTCGATGCGTACTACAAGGAGCGACCCGAGGCGGCGACGCTGCGGGAACTCAAGGCGCAGCAGGCGTGAGTGTCGGCTTGGCGCGGATCGTCGTTTTCCAGCCTCGCTTGTGGCGTAACTTGCCTTGGCCACGTGGGCTCGGGTAGAGTTCTGACGGAAGCGGGGGCTCCAGGCGAGGTTCGCCAGACAGCTACGAGGCGTAGGAAGAATGGGCTGACCGCACAACGGTCGGCGAAAGGTGGAATTCGGGATGTCGTCGGTTGCGAAGTTCGTCGCTGCATGTGTGTTTCTTGCCGTGTTGATTCAGGTCGGTTGTGGTGGCGGGGTGCCCTCGCCATCCGTGTCGACCGTCCGCGTGGACATCATCAATCGAACGGGCAACAACCTCGAGCTGGATGTGGTCGCGGACGGCATTCCGTTTACGTTCGCCTGCGTCGTCAACCCGGCGTCGGGCGAGCCGTGGCCCTGCCGGTATGATCTCGGCTTCTGCCCGGCAACCGTTCAGACCGTCGGCGAGCGGTGGCTCGACGGGGAAGGCCGGGTCATTGGCGGCCGCGACTTCAGCAGCACGACAGCATTCGACCTGGGGGCGGGATCCTTCCAGTGCGGTGCCATCCTCACGTGGGACGTGAGCAAGACCGAGATGTCCGTGCAGGCCTTCTAGTCCCGTTTTCGGCAGGTGACTATCCTCAACTCGACGCGTGCCACCGGCAGCGTGGCCTCCGGTGCACGGGCGCGCTCCATAGGGTATTTTCCGTTCTGGCAACATGTCTTCGCTGCGGGTACAGTGGCCGACGCGGGGATCGTGGGTCGGTGCCGCGCACCCCGTATTCCACGCTTGGCCTGCGAGGCCGCGTGCAGAGAATGCCGCTGTGGCGATGATGCGAGCGCAGGACGGCTCCGATGCGCAGGATTCCGATACTCGATCGACTATTGCTGCTCATAGCCCGCGGTCATGCGTCGCGGATGCTCCGCCAGTTCCTCACGGCCACTCGCGACGCGCGTGCTGTCCAGGATGCGGCGCTGCTCAGCAAACTGCGGCGTAACGCCGACAGCGACTTCGGGCGTGCGTTCGGCTTTGCGTCGATCCGGTCCTATGCCGACTATGTCCGGCAGGTGCCGATCCTGCAGTATGAAGACCACCAGCCGTACATCGAGCGGGTCAAACGCGGTGAGCTGTCCGCTCTGTTCGGCGCGGGCCAGCGGGTCCATATGTTCGCGCTGACCAGCGGGACGACCAATGAGCCGAAGTACATTCCGGTGACGGACGACTTTCTCGCGGAGACCCGCCGCGGCTGGAATGCGTGTGGCGTCAAGGCGCTGCTGGACCATCCGCAGGCCTTTCTCCGGCCGATCGTTCAGGTTTCGAGTCGGATGGACGAGAGCCGGACCGAGGCCGGGATCCCGTGTGGCGCGGTGACCGGGCTGATGGCCGCGACCCAGAAGCGGCTCGTGCGACGGTATTACGTGACGCCGCTGGCGTTGGCCTATATCGACGATGCGGCCGCGAAGTACTATGCGATCATGCGGCTTGCGGTGCCGCAGGACGTGGCGTTTATCATGACCGCCAGCCCGGCGACTGTGTTGAGCTTGGCGCGCACGGCGGACCGGCATGCCGCACAACTGATTCGCGACATTCATGACGGGACGTTATGGAGTGCGCTTTCCATCGACGCGTCGATCCGGCAGGCGGTGCGCGGGCTGCTCAAACCATCGCCGGCGACGGCCAGGCGGCTTGAACGATTGCTCGAGCAGCATGGGCGACTGTTGCCGAAGCATTACTGGAACCTCGGCTTCCTGGGCAACTGGACCGGCGGTTCGATGGGCCTCTACCTCCGCGAGTTTCCGACGTATTTCGGGGATACGCCCGTGCGGGATATCGGGCTGCTGGCCAGCGAAGGCCGCGTCACCGTGCCGATCGAGGATCACACGCCGGTCGGTATTCTGGACGTAATGGGTCATTTCTTCGAGTTCGTGCCTCGTGACGAGTATGGCAGCGCGAGGCCGACCGTGCTGCGGGCTGGCGAGCTGGAGGCGGGCGGTGAGTACTTCGTGCTCCTGACGACGTCGTCCGGGCTGTATCGGTACGATCTGGGGGATCTCGTTCGCATGCATGGCTATGCGGGCGAGGCGCCGCTGCTCGAGTTCTTGAGCAAAGGGTCTCATGTTGCGTCGGTGGCCGGCGAGAAGCTGACCGAGCAACAGGCGATTCTGGCCATGCAGCATGCGACGGACGCACTGGGGGTCCATATCGACACGTTCGTGCTGGCGCCGCAGTGGGCGGAGGTGCCGTATTACCGGCTGCACGTGGAAGCCGGGCAGGACTGGCCGGCGGACGTGACGTCTTTGCTGGCGGAGCGACTCGATCAGTCGCTCGCGGCGGTGAACGTCGAATACGCGTCGAAGCGATACAGCGGCCGCTTGGGAAGTGTCACGTTGAATGTCCTGCCGGCCGGCTTTCTGACGGCGATGGACGAGGACCTGCGCTGCCGGCATCGGCGCGGCAACGAGCAGTACAAACATCAGTATCTGTATGCGACGCCGGGGGCGGACGCGGCGTTCCCCGGCGCCGTCGTGTGCGCGTCGGTGAAGCGAACGGCGGCAGAGGGTCCGTTTGCGGCGGGCTCGGTTCGCCGACCGGACGCATCGGTTCGGTCCCAGACGGAGGGGGGGTGAACAGTGTTCGCGTACAGACGATGGGCATGGTAGGCAGTCATGGTGGCGGTCTCGGATTCAATTATTCTGTGGAGTCTGTACGGCGTGCTGGCGCTGGGCGCGGCGGGTCTGTTCGGCCTGCTGCCCGGCGGCTCGGATCGGCGGAAATGGGCTGGCGCCGTGGTGTCGCTGGCCGTCCTGGTGGCAATGATCGTGGCTGGGGCGAGGACGATGGACACGGATGGTCGGGCGACGTTCTATTTCTGCGTGTTCGGCAGCCTCGCGCTCTTCGGGGCGGTGCGGGTCATCACGCATCGCCAGCCGGCCTATAGCGCGCTCTATTTTCTTCTGGTGACGCTGGCGGTGGCGGGTCTGCTGGTCATCGCGGATGCGGTGTATCTGGCGGCGGGGCTCGTGATCGTCTACACTGGTGCCATATTTGTGACGTATTCATTCGTGATCCTGCTGGCGCGGCAGGGGGCTGCCTCGCCCTGTGACAGCCAGGCCCGCGAGCCGATGGCGGCGGTGGCGGTGGCGTTTCTACTGGTCGCGAGCGTGGCCAGTCTGCGGACGGAGGACCCGGCGGCGCTGATGAACAAACAAGTGGCCGCCCACACGTTGTCGGCCGCCGGTGGTGGGAGCGTGTTCGCTGAGACGGCTGGCCTCGATGCCGGCCCGGCCAACGGGCGCGAGGTGGTCAAGACGCTGCTGACGCGTCATGCCGTCGCGGTGGAAGTGTCAGGCGTGCTGCTGCTGGTGGCGATGATCGGTGCGAGCTGGTTCGCCCGACGTCGATCGCCGGCGGCGGCGGAGGAAGGCGCGAAGGCCTCCGGCCGGACCGGTTCGGAGGCGGCCCCGTCCTGAATGAAGGGGCGTCAGTAGGGTACCCGGTGTGATTGGATCGGTTTCGATGGCGAATCTCCATGGATATCTGTTGCTCGGCGCGATGCTTTTTGGCCTGGGGCTGGTCGGGTTCCTGGCCCGGCGCAACCTCATTGTGATCTTTCTGTCGGCCGAACTGATGCTTCAGGGCGTGGTGCTGAATCTCGTCGGGTTCGGGAGGTTTCACCGCGACCTCGACGGCCAGGCGTTTGCGGGATTCATCCTGGTGATCGCGGCGGTCGAGGCCGGCCTCGGGCTGGCGCTGGCGGTGCTGCTCCTCCGGCGAAAGGGGACGCCGGACGTCGAAGCGTGGCGGGCGCTGCGAGGTTGACATGATGGTGCGAGGGTTTCAGGATTTCGGGATGCTCAAGGTGGCGCCGCTGATTCCGCTGGCGCCACTAATCGCGTCGGTTCTCGTCGGAACGACGGGCCACCGCTTCTCACGCGGGGCGAGCCATTGGCCCGTGCTCATCGGCGTCGCTCTTGCCCTGGTCGGCAGCGTGATGGTCGCGGGTACGGTCTATTTCGAGCTTCCCTACGAGTATGCCGACACCTACCGGCTCTACGAATGGATCGCGCCGACGCTGGTAACGTCATTCACCGTCAGCTTCTGCATCGACCCGCTGACCGGTGTGATGTTATTGACAGTCTGTGCGATTTCGCTGCTCGTCGTCATCTATTCACGCGACTCCATGCGCCACCACGGCCATCCCGAACGCGGCTACGAACGGTTCTTCGCGTTTCTCGGCCTGTTCGTGTTCGCGATGTGCACGCTGGTGCTGGCCGGCAATTTCCTCCTGCTCTTTCTCGGCTGGGAGGCGGTTGGCCTGTGCAGCTACCTGATGATCGGATTCCACTACGACCGGCCAGCCGCGGCTTCGGCAGCCAGGAAAGCGTTTCTCGTCAACCGGGTTGGCGATTTCGGCTTCGGCCTGGGCATCCTGTGCATCTACCTCTGGATTTCTCCGTTGACGAATGCCTGGGACAATCCGCTGGACTACGCCGTCGTTTTCGCGCGCGTCGGCGACTTGGCGCCGTGGCAGTGTACCACGATTGCACTGCTGCTGTTCTGCGGGGCGATCGGCAAGAGCGCCCAGTTGCCGCTGCACGTGTGGCTGCCCGAGGCGGTGGAAGGCCCGGCGCCGGTCTCGGCGCTGATTCACGCGGCGACGATGGTGACGGCCGGCGTGTACATGGTGGCGCGCTGTGGGCCGATCTTCGCGCAGTCGCCCGTGGCACTCGGCGGCGTGGCGGTCATCGGGGCCGTCACGGCGATTCTTGCCGCCACGATCGCGCTGGCGCAATACGACATGAAGCGCATCCTGGCGTATTCGACCATCAGCCAGCTCGGCTTCATGTTCGTTGGGCTTGGGGTCGGCGCGGCGGACTCGGCGGTCTTTCACCTGTACACGCATGCGTTCTTCAAGGCTCTGCTTTTCCTCGGGGCCGGCAGCGTGATGCACGCGATGGGCGGTCAGATGGACGTGCGTGAGTTCGGCGGCCTGCGCCGCGTCCTGCCGGTGACATACGCGACGTTCCTCGTCGGCGGCATGGCGATGGCGGGGGTCCCGTTCCTCTCCGGCTTCTTCAGCGAGAACGAGCTAATTCACGCAGCGTTCGGATTCCATGCGTGGCTCGGTCCAATGCTGGGCGGCCTGGCGCTGCTGACCGCGCTGCTGACCGCGTTCTATACGTTCCGAATGGTGTTCCTGGCGTTTCATGGGCCGCAGCGCATCCCGGACGGCGTGGACGTGCGCGAGCCGGGGCGATGGATGCGGGTCCCTCTCCTGCTGCTGGCGGTCGGGGCGGTGGTGGCCGGGTATGCCGGTGTGCATCCGGGCCTCGGGGGCTTCGCCGGCGTTATCGCGCCGAACGGCTCTTTTCATGAGTACGTGCGGCCCGTGCTGAGTCCGAATACGACTGTGGGTGCCGATGCGAGTCCGGCGGTGGGGCATGGCCGCTACCTGCTGATGTACGTTTCAGCCGTGGTGGCGCTGCTGGGGATCGCGGCGGCCTACGTGTTGTACGTCCGGCGGCGGGCGTGGGCCGACGCGGTGCCCGCGGCGATGCCGACAGCCCATCAATGGGTGCATGACAGTTGTTACGTGGATGAGGTGAACGAGGCCGTCGTCGTCCGGCCGTTGCGGCGGGCGGGCGTGCTCTGCTACGCCACGGACAACTTCGTGATTGACGGTTTCCTCTGGCTGATTACGGTCGTACCGCGGATTGCGGCGTTCTTTCTGCGCGAGTTGCAGGGCGGTTCGTTGCAGGGCTACGGCCTGACGATGACGGTCGGGCTGCTGGTGATTCTCGTGGTGGCGTTGTTGGCGAATTGAGGCCATGACCGATCTGTTCGCACGCTGGATTCTGACCGCAGTCATCTTCGTGCCCCTGATCGGGGTCGTGATGATCGGCTTGATGAATGCGCGCTCGCACGCGCTCATCCGCCGCGGGGCGCTGCTGGCGTCGTTTGCCACGCTGGGCTTCGCCCTGGCGGCGCTCCGGTTGTACTACGAGCCGACCAACGCCTATGGCGAGCCGCACTGGCGGGCCGGTCTGTTTGCGCTCTCGCTGCGCGTGCCGTGGATCGGCGATCCGCAGCTCTTGGCCGGCGTCGACGTCGCCTACGCGGTCGGGGTCGACGGTATCAGCATCTGGCTGCTGGTGATGACCGCGGCGCTGACGCCGCTGGCGATATGGGCGAGCTTCTCCGGCATTCGCGAACGGATCAAGGAATACTACCTGCTGCTGCTGTTGCTGGAGGCCGGCATGCTGGGCGTGTTCTGCGCCCGCGATCTGCTGCTCTTCTACGTGTTCTTCGAGTTCACGCTGATTCCACTGTTCTTTCTGATCGGCATCTGGGGCGGCCCCCAGCGGCGCCGGGCGGCGTCGAAGTTCTTCATCTATACGCTTGCCGGCAGCGTCCTGACGTTCACCGCGATTCTGTTCCTTGCGTACCAGGCCTATCGCATGCCGGGCATCGGCGTGTTCACGTTCGATATCGAAAAGCTCTACGCCGTCGGCGAGCGGCTCGATCTGGCGACGCAGCGATGGCTGTTCGTGGCGATGGCCGCGGGTTTTGCGATCCGGGTGCCGCTGTTCCCGTTTCATACCTGGCTGCCACTGGTCCACACCGAGGCCCCAATGGCTGGCAGCGTTTTGCTGGCCGCGGTGTTGCTCAAACTGGGCGCATACGGCTTTCTTCGGTTGATCATCCCGATGCTGCCCGCCGCTGCGATCGAGTTTGCGCCGCTCGTGGCCGGCCTCGCGGTGGTGGGTATCCTCTATGGGGCGCTGGCGGCCTGGGTCCAGGGCGACATGAAAAAGCTTGTGGCTTATTCGTCCGTGTCCCACCTGGGATTCTGCATGCTCGGCATGTTCAGTCTGAAGGTGGCCGGCCTCACGGGCGCGCTCGCGCACATGATCAATCATGGCCTCTCGACGGGGGCACTCTTTCTTATTGTGGGCGTGATCTACGAGCGCTATCACACGCGCCGCTTTGACGAGATCGGCGGCTTGGCGTTTCACATGCCGTGGCTGGCCTTCTTTCTCGTGTTCTTCTCACTCAGCAGTATTGGGCTGCCGGGCCTGAACGGCTTCGTCGGCATTTTCCTCGTGCTGGTCGGCGCATTCACTTCGTCGTCAACACTGGACGGCAACTCGACCGGACCGCTCGGGATCGCCTATGCGATGATTGCCGCGGCGGGCGTCATTCTGAGCGCCGTCTACATGCTGTGGATGTGCCAGCGGGTGCTGTTCGGCCCGTTGCGCGAGCTGACGCGAACGCCCGACAGGTCGTCCGGCCTGACGACTGACCTGACACCGCGGGAGATCGCCATCCTCACGCCGCTTGCGGTGGCCGCTCTGGCGATAGGTGTGTATCCGAAGCCGCTGATCGAATCGATGCAGCCCGCCCTGCAAGAGCAGGTGATTGCGCACGTGCTGAATCGGGCGCCCGACTGGCCCGTGACGCCGGTGATTCCGTTCGCCGCGGCGGCTCCGACGCACGCGGCCGTCCCATCGGATGGGCACGATGCCAGCGATTCGAGCGAGCGACGGCCCGAGGCTTCGGCGGCCCATCGGACTCTTGCGCCGTTGCAGGCGGTGCCCGCTCGGGCGGAAACGGCCGGGTCGACGGCGTCGGATGTGGGGGGGGGCGTCTGATGGCCCTCGACTACCTTCACCTATTTGCGCCGGAATGTCTTCTCTTCGTTACGGCTCTGGTGGCATGGATGACGGGGCTGTCGTCGCGGCGGCGCGTGCGCCGGGCGGTGCCGTGGATTGCGCTTGCCGGCGCCGGTGCAGCGCTGACGGTGTTCTGGCGGGGCGGTTTGTCGGATGAGCCGCTTGTGCTGCCGGGCGTGTGCATCTCCTCGTTGACGGAGTATGTG
>JAFGKA010000027.1 GCA_016928855.1 Phycisphaerae bacterium | reverse complement strand
GGGATGGCCGAGTGGTTGAAGGCGCACGCCTGGAACGCGTGTAGGCGGGCAACCGTCTCGTGGGTTCGAATCCCACTCCCTCCGCCAAAGCTCTCTTTCCCGGCACCTTGACGTCGCTCTTGTTCGGGGCTGGGGCGCGCCATCGCACCCAGACCTCCACACCAACCGGATTGCAGAGAGCTATTGCCCTTGGAGGCGGTGTCCACACCGGCTGCCTGCTCCCGGCTCGGCTGCCCCTACGGCACGGGCTTGACCGGATGATCCGGCCAGCCGATGCCCGCTCGCAGGCTCGCCTCGTACCGTGACGCGTTGCGGCTCCAGCAATGCCAGGCCGCTGCCGGCTTCCAGCGTGTGAACATAGAAGCAGGTGTCGAGATCGTTGGTCGCCTCCATGACCGGCGACGGCGCCGACACGATGACAAGTCCGCTGCACTCTCCGATCCAGTCGATATGGCGGTGTCCGTGCATCAGGACGATACGCTTCTCGAGCGGCTGCAGGCTGCGCAGGAACCAGTTGCCGTTGACCAAGGCGGTCCCGATGCGCTCCGAGAGAACCTTCGCCGCGCGGGGATACTCGACGACATGGTGGTGCAGCGCGATGAGCCAGCAGGCGCGCGGGTACTCTGCGCTCACGATCTCGATGCCCCGCATTTGCTCCGCGGAAATCATCCCGAGCGCGTTGGTGAACGAGAAGTGCGCGTCGGCATTGGAGTTCAATAGGACGATCCCCAGACCGTCCTCGCGATCCGGCGGCAGGACCATGGGGAAGACGTCATTCCACAAGTCCGATACCTCGGTGGAGAAATAGGGCCGCCCCGCATCGGCAAAACGCGACAGCATCGCGGCGTGAGGCTCGAGCGCATCGGCGAGCGTCTTGCCGGCACGCCGGCTCGCGTGATCGATGACGTGGACCCGCGAGCCCTGAAGGCTGTTCATCGCCGACAAGGCGCGGATCTTGCGCAAGCGGCTGTTCGGACCGATGCTGAGATCGAGCCGCGCGGGATTGGCCCGGTCGACAATGTTGACGTCGTGATTGCCCGGGATCATGAGCACGCGACCGGCGAGCTTGGGATGCGCGGCAACGGCATCCAGGAACTCCGCCCACTCGGCGGCGCGCCCCGCATCCGTTGCGTCGCCCGTGATCAGAATCGCATCGAGCGGCGCCGATGCGTCGAGCTCCTCGAGGACTTCCAGAACGCGTTGGAGGCGGCCGTTGCCGCTTGGCCCCGCGCGGCCGCTCTCGATCCGGAAGCCGTAGCGTTCACCGACAGTGTGGAGATCCGACAGGTGGGCCACGCGCCAGGAGCGGGCGCCGGGCGTGCGCGGCTGGAATCCTCGAAGATCCTGGGGTGCCGGCGTAATGACATCGGCGACGGTCCATACGAGCGCGGCGACAGCCAGGTACGCGCAGATCAGCACGACCGTATTGGCGAGAGCGATCCAGGCGAGCTGCCGCGGCGCGAAGAGATCGGCGGCGCCGCCGACCCAGCGCGACGACGGCCAGGCCAGCATCGCCACCAGCACGGCCACCGCGCTGATGATGAGGCCCGACAGCACCGTCGCTGCGAACCGCAGCCGCTTGCGCCGCGCCGATTGCAGGCTTTCGGGAGAGATCCGCTCCGCCACATGCCGCAGCGCTTCGCGGCACATCGCATAGGCGGGCTCGACCACAAGAGCGTTCAAGGACCAGAAATTGCTCTCTGCCAATCGAAACAGAGTGCGGCCGAAGAACCAGCCGAGCGCGACGACGCCAAGAAAAAGCGCAATCGGCAGAATTCCGAGAAGCGGCGCCGCGATCTTCCCGGCCAACTTGCCGGCCCATCCCAAGGCAACCACCGGCGCGAGGCCGAGAAGCACGGCGGGTATGACCACCAGAATGAGCCAGGCCGCGATCAGCTTCGGCAGGCTTATCTCGGCGAGCAAGCTGCCGGCCAGCGAGAAGAGGGAGTGCTGCTTCGTGCTCGATGCGTCATCTTCAAGATCGCCGAGACGGGGATCAACGATCGGTCCCATGCGTGGGCTCCTTGGACGGCCAGTGCATCAGTGTCCTCAGGCCGGCGCCGGTGCAGCCGGCCCCGCGCCCGGTGCACGCCCACGCCCCTCGAACCACGCGACATAGAGCGTCGGCAAGAATATGAGCGTAAGAATCGTCGCGACCAGAAGACCACCCATGATCGCAAAGGCCATCGGCCCCCAGAACACGGTGGGCGCGATCGGGATCATGCCGAGCACCGTCGACACCGCGGTCAACATGATGGGCCGGAAACGAGTGCTGCTGGCGTCGATGGCGGCCTGCATCACGTCCTTTCCTTGCGCCCGCTCGCCTTCGATCTGGCCGATCAGGATCACGGCATTCTTGGTGATCATGCCGAGCAGCGCCAGGATGCCGAGGATGGCGACGAACCCCAGCGGCCGGCCGGACACAAGGAGCGCCGCGACAACACCGATCAGACCGAGCGGGCCCACGCTGAGCACGAGCGCAAGCCGCTGAAAGCTCTGCAGCTCGATCATCAGGACGGTGAGCATGATGAGCAGCATCAGCGGCACCACCGCAAGGACGGACGCCTGCGACTTCTCACTCTCTTCCACGGTGCCGCCCACGGTGATGGCGTAGGATTTCGGCAAGCTCTTGCGCAAGGCTTCAACGTCCGCGGCAAGCGCATCGACGACGGTCTCGGGCAGGCCACCCGCCGTGACATTGGCCTGCACCGTCAGGGTGGGAACACGGTCGCGCCGCCAAACGACCGGATAGGCCTGCGCATATTCGAAGGTCGCGAACTGACTGAGCGGAACCGTGCGCCCGTCCGGAAGCGGCACTTGTATATTGCGCAGCGTCGTCAGTGACACCCGCTGCTCGTCGGTCGCCCGCGC
>JAFGKA010000198.1 GCA_016928855.1 Phycisphaerae bacterium | reverse complement strand
TGGCAGCAGCGAGTGGAACTGGACCAGCCAACCGTGCTCAGCGTGGCCACCGACGGATCAGCCGACGCGTCCGATGGCATACTGTCGGCGTGGCAGACGCTGCCGGACTCGATTCGACTCGTGGTGACCGAAGGCCTCGTTCAGATGCCCGTTTCCTTCAGTGCTCGCATGAAGAACGGTGCCGCCTTCGCGTGGGTGAATCTGCAACGGCCGGGTGAGTTCATCCTGCCGCCGGCCTTCTACCGGCAATGTTCCGGCGAGCGGACGTCGGTTGGCGACTCGGCGCCCGTGGGTCTGCCGCTGGGCGGTGCGGCGGTGTACGTCCTCGGCCCGGATCTGCAACTCGTGCCACACGGGGTGCGCGGCGAACTCTACGTCGGCGGCGATGCCGTGCCGAGGGCTGTGCGCGAGGATGCCACTTGGGTGGCGCAACGGCTCGTGCCGGACCCGTTCGGCGCCGGCGGTGATGCGAAGCTCTACCGGACGCGGCGGGCCGCACGGTATCGCCCGGATGGGCAGATCGAATTGCTCTGACGGGGATGCGCCAACCGGCCGCACGGGATCAGTCGTATGCAGGACGAGCGTCCGGAGATTGCGAATCTATCGCCGCAGGAAAAGCGGCAGTTGCTCGCGCGGCTGATCCGCGAGCGGCGGGGGCGGTCTGACTCGGCGTTTTCCCTGTCGTACGGCCAACAGGCGCTGTGGTACCTTCAGCAGGTCACGCCCGACAGCGCTGCCTATAACTTCATGTACGCGTGGTGGATCCGTTCCGACGTCGATTTCGAAGCCCTGCGCCGCGCGTTTCAGGGGCTGCTCGATCGTCACGCCGTTCTGCGCACGACGTATGGCACGCAGGACGGTCGGCCCGTACAGATGGTTCAGTCGCGAGCGGAGGTGTATTTCAAGGAGATTGACGCGCGGGCCTGGACGTTCGAACAGCTTGAGCAGCAGCTTCACAACGAAGCGCATCGGCCGTTCGATCTGGCCAGCGGACCAGTCTGGCGCGTACACGTTTATAAGCGGGTGGCCGGCGAGCACCTGCTGGCGATGACGTTTCATCACATTGCGATCGACTTCTGGTGCGGACCGCTATTGCTTGACGAGTTGCGGCTCCGTTATCAGGCCGAGCGGCACGGCACGCCGTTGGAACTGCCGCCGCTGCGTGCGGAATACTCCGATTTCGTGCGCTGGCAGGCCGATATGGTGGCCGGCCCCGAGGGGCAGCGGCTGCTCGACTATTGGCGCGGGCGCCTCGCGGGCGCGCCGCCGGTGCTGGATCTGCCGACTGACCGGCCGCGGCCGCGCGTGTACACGTACGATGGTGCGGTATGCGACTTTCACATTGACCAGCGGCTGACCGAGCGGCTCAAGGCGTTTGCGCGGGCCGAGGGTACGACGTTGTTTACCGTGTTGCTGGCGGCGCTGCAGGTCTGGCTGCATCGGCACACGGGCCAGGAGGATATCGTTGTCGGTTCGCCGACCGCCGGGCGCGTGCGCCCCGGCTTCGAACGCATCGTCGGCTACTTTGCGAATCCGGTCGTGCTGCGGACGGACTGCGGGGGCAATCCGGCATTCCGCGCCTTGTGCCAGCAGGTGCGTGGTACGGTGCTCGGGGCGCTCGAACATCAGGCCTATCCGTTCTCGCGGCTGGTCGAGGTGCTGCATCCTGATCGCGATCCCAGTCGCTCGCCGCTGTTCGACGTGCTGTTCACGCTGCAGAGCATGCAGCGATTCGCGCGCGAAGGACGACTGTCGCGTCTGGGCGATCGCAGCGGCATGTCGCCGTTCGGGGCGTCGTCGCTGGGTTCGGCCAGCACACGAATGGAACTCGGCGAGCTGGTCTTCGAGTCATTTCCGATCGAGATGACGGTGGCGCAGTTCGACCTCGATATCGAGATGATCGATCTGCACGAAGGCCTCGCCGGGAAGATCAACTACAACGCGAACCTGTTCGAGCCGCCGACGGTGGCCCGGATGGCCCGGCGCTTCGAGCGCCTGCTCGAGCGATTCGCGACCGACCCGGATCAACCGATCGGCGACGCCGCGCTGCTGACGGATGACGAGCGCGAACGGATCGTCGTGCAATGGAACGCGACGCCATCTGACGCGCCGATCGAGCAGTGTGTGCATGCGCTCTTCGAGGCGCAGGCGGCGCGTACGCCGGACGCAACGGCAATCCGGTATGCCGGCGAGACGTTGTCGTATGCCGAACTTAATGGGCGCGCGAATCGCGTGGCCTGTTCTCTGCGCGCAAGCGGGATTGAGCCGGGCCGGTTCGTTGCGATCGCGCTGGAGCCGGATTGGCGATTGCCGGTGGCGATGCTGGGCGTGCTCAAGGCCGGTGGGGCGTATCTGCCGTTGGATTGCAGCTATCCGGCGCAGCGGCAGCGGTTCATGCTCGACGACGCTGCGCCGGTACTGGTGTTGACGACGGAGTCGTTGGCGGATCGGCTGCCCGCCGACGGGCCGCCGCGCGTGTGCATCGATTCGATTCTGGCCGCTGCCGAAACGGGGGCGGCGGGCAATCTCGCGCCCGTCGCGGGTCCGAGTGAATTGGCCTACGTCATCTATACCTCGGGTTCGACGGGCACGCCGAAGGGCGTTCTGGTCGAGCATCGGAGCGTGGTCAACCATAACCTCGCGGTGATCGAGCGGTTCGGGCTTGAGAAGACCGACCGCGTCCTGCAGTTTGCGTCGCCGAGTTTTGACGCGCTGGTCGAGGAGCTGTTTCCGACGTGGGCGTGCGGCGGGGCGGTGGTGCTGCGCGAGAGCGGCGGGGCGCCTGCGTGCGAGGAACTGCTGCGGCTCATCGACGAGAACAGGATCACCGTGCTTAATCTGCCGACGGCCTATTGGCAGGTCTGGGTCGACGAGATGGCGTGCGGCGGGCATCGGCTCCCGGCATCATTGCGAGCCGTGATCGTCGGCGGGGACAAGACTTCGCGCGAACGTTTCGACACATGGCGGGCGATCGGTGGCGACCGCGTGCGGTGGATCAACACGTATGGGCCGACCGAAACGACAATCATCGTGACGTCGTTCGAGCCGACCGCCGAGTGGGCCGACGCGACGAGCGGTCGTGAGATTCCGATCGGTCGGCCGTTGCCGAATACGCGGCTGTACGTGCTCGATGCCTGTCAGCAGCCCGTCCCTGTCGGCGTTCCCGGCGAGCTGTATGTCGGGGGGGCGCCTGTGGCGCGCGGATATCTCCATCGTCCGGAACTGACCGCCGAGCGTTTCGTGCCCGATCCGTTCAGCAACGAGCCGGGCGCGCGGCTCTATCGGACGGGCGATCGCGTGCGATACGTCGACGATGGCCTGATTGAGTTCGTCGGTCGCGTCGACGCCCAGGTCAAGATTCGCGGCTTTCGCGTCGAGCCGGGTGAGATCGAGGCGGCGCTCCTCGGCCATGCGGGGGTGCGCGAGGCATTCGTCCTGGCTTGCGAGGATTCGGGCGGTCGGACGAAACGGCTCGTGGCCTATGTCGCGCGAGTCCCCGGTGCGTCGCCGACGCCCGCGGATCTGCGGCAATTCCTGCAGGACTCGTTACCTGCGTACATGGTGCCGTCGGTGATCGTGCCAGTCGATGCGTTGCCGCGTCTGGCCAGCGGCAAGGTCGATCGCAACGCACTGCCCGAGCCGCAGGCCGAGGTCGCCGAGAACGTGACCGCAGCCTTTGTGGCGCCCGAGACGCCGATCGAGGAGACGCTCGCGGGGATCTGGCGCGATGTCCTTGGCGTCGAGCGCGTCGGCGTCCACGACAATTTCTTTGAACTCGGCGGCGACTCGATCCTCAGTGTGCAGGTCGTCGCGAGGGCGAACCGGGCGGGCCTGCGGCTGACGGCTCGCCACATGTTCCAGTATCAGACGGTTGCCGAACTGGCCGGCGTGGTCGGCACGGGCCGACCGATTCAGGCCGAACAGGGGCCGGTCAGTGGCGATGTGCCGCTGACGCCGGTGCAGCGCTGGTTCTTCGAGCAGGATCTTGCCGAGCCGCATCACTTCAACCAGGCTGTTCTCTTCGAGCTGCGGCAACGCTTCGATCCGGTCCGGCTCCAGGCAGCGGTGCACCACCTGCTGATTCATCACGACGCATTGCGATTGCGCTTCACGTGCACGGAGATCGGCTGGCGGCAACGCAATGCCGGCTTGGCCGAATCGCAGGCCGAAGCGGTGTTTTCCACGATCGATCTGAGTGACGTGCCAGTTGCGGTCCAGCACCAGACGATCGAGATGCACGCGATACGCCTTCAGGCCAGTCTTGATATATGCGAAGGCCCGTTTCTTCGCGTGGCATGGTTCGATTGCGGTGCCGGATCCGATCGGCTGCTGATCGTGATCCATCACCTTGCTGTGGACGGTGTGTCGTGGCGCATTCTGCTCGAAGACCTATTTACGGCATACGGCCAG
>JAFGKA010000197.1 GCA_016928855.1 Phycisphaerae bacterium | reverse complement strand
CAGCCGCCGCGCCCGCGGATACCACCAAATCCATGACCCGATCGATGGCCATCTCGCACCCCGAGCGTAGTCGAAGTGAGCAATCCGTCATTCCGGCGCAAGCCGGAATCCAGGTTTTCGTAGAACGGCACGAATCATCCGCTGGAGCGATGAGTGGTACATATGAGGAACTAGCCTTCGAGAGATTCGCGTTCGCTGCCATATCGTTCACGCGCACGAGGACGTTCACGAGCACAGCAATCTATGACGGAGGCGACCGAAGACTTCAGGTGGCTTCTCCTGTCAGCCACGCTTACGACCATTGCCGGCGCGTTCCTGATCCCAACGTTCCAGCGGCTGTCCGCGCGCTACGTGGAGGCGTTCGACCGCTATCGGTCGTTGTGGGCGATCACGTCAGTAGGAGTGTCGGGCAGCCGGCGATTTCAATAAACGCATGAATCGTCAGGATGACGGCAACCAGGAGCAACAATTTCATAAGCTATTCCTTCCCTACACATCACTGGCTCGGTTGCAACAACACCGAGATCGTGACTACTTCCTGGATGAGCGACATAAATAGCCATACCCGCAGCAATCCCAGGGAAGCAGGCGTATTGAATTCGGGCCGCCCTTTGCGAATGAAGTATGCGTGGACTCCAAATCCGATGAAGCCACTCAGTCCAAACAGCAGCGCAAACCAGAGCCCGGCAGGCGCGCCCTGCGCCAACAATACCAGGCCATACAATGCCAGCGCATAAATGGGAATGTGCATCCACAAGAAGCCAGCGATGCCACCGCCCAGCCCAAAAACATCCCACTCTTTCCAGTAGGCCGAGTCCATTTCATGCAGAATAAGCAAAACAGTGTTGATAAGGTAAATCCAAAGCAAAAAATAGGTGAACGGATGTTCCATGCTTGACGGGCTGTCCTTCGGCCTCAATTGCCGACATTCCGGCGGCACGTGGTCCACTACCTTCGTCGGGGCGACTTCCGTGTCAACCGGAAAGAAGCGGCTCCGCCGGTCAGAAGACGATCGGCGGCGTGTCTTTTTCCATGCAATTAAGACTCATATTCCAGTACTGCGCCTCTCCGTGGGCGATCCTGAAGATGAATATCCGCTCATTCGGCCAGGCGGCCTTTATCGCATTGAGCCAGGATCGTTCTTCGAAAAGTTTCTTTTCAAGTGCGGCATCATGGACCATTTCAATTGATCCGGTAACGCGCACCATCTGCATGGTGTCCATTCCCTCGCCCGGATTGAAAAAACCGATCTCCACCCTGGGATTGCCGTTCAGTTGCGTCGAGAGCCGTTTATGGGTTCCCGTGTGGAAATAAAAGCCGGTTTTGTCGGCAAACCACATTGCCATGGCCCTGACATGCGGCTGATTGTCCTGCGCCGTGGCAAGCCAGGCCGCGGGGTTCTGATTGGCGAATTCAATGATTTCTTCGATCGCTTTCATTAATGCCACTCCTTGTGATCAGGTGATTCATGCCGCCTGAAAACGGCAGCACCTTTATGTAACAATATAATCATGGTGAGAGCGAAGGCTGCTATCACGATCCGATAAGTATCGGGATGGTAGCCGTGGTCCAGACGTTCGGCGGGTTGCTGAACGTCCACCCTCACGTCCATTCTCTCGCGACGCGCGGGGGCTGGGATTGAAGTGGGGCATGGCTTCCCGTGGCCTATGTGGACGAGGGCGCCGCCGATCGAGCCTTCGGACCGCAAGGCACTCGATAAACGACACGTGAACGCTCGGCATTTCTACCGCCACTCAAGGCGTTTAACGGTTCCGCACCATCGTCATCGAAGACTTCAGTCGGTAGGGATCAGTATCGTACCCAACAACAGGAAACCAGACACCTATACCATCAAACTCCACATTCATTTGGTCGCCACTTAACTGCCCTGTGTATGTGCCCCAAAGGGCTTTGATCGAAACTCTGTGGAGACCCTATTCACTTCCTTCCGCTGCGGCAGGCTTGCGCCGGAATGACGAGCTTGCCAAGCGCAGAAGAACTCGGCGGCGTTCAGCTCCAGAAGTAGTGCCACGCATAGGTCAGCTCCGCGCTCTGGCCCTCCTGCAGCCGCACCGTCCAGCGCAGGCGGCCCATGGGGTTCACGTGCGTCCACCACCAGGGCCAGCTATACCAGCCCCACCAACTTGGCGTCTCGGCGGAGAGCGCGACGCGACCGTCCTCCATGGCGTTTAACTGCTCGGCGCTGCCGTCCGGAAGAGCCTTGTCGGCCGTGCCCAGCACGAAGCGCGTGACCTCCAGCTCGATCGACCGGCCAGCCGCGTTCGTCAGCCGTATGGTGCCCGCCTGGTCGATACGGGCGTAGGCCGAGCCTTGCCAGTTAAGCGCGTTGGGGACACGCCCCGTCTCGCGCTCGTCCTTCCGCACGAGCACGTTCACGGCCGTCGTGGTGTCGAGGTCGCTCTTCGCGCCGCGCGAGGTGTACGTCATCATCCCCTGCGCCAGAACGCGCTCTCCCCGAAGGATAAGCGCCGGCGCGGTCGTCAACGGGTGCGGACCCGTGTTGTGCAGGCGCAGCTTGTGCTGGACCTTCGGCGCTCGGAAGAGCCGCGCCAGCTCCGCCTGCTGCTCGCTGCTGACGCGCCGGAAGACCTCGGGCGGCGGTGAAACAGGGATTTCCAACGTGTAGACGTCCTGGTAGGGCAGACTGAATTCGGCCACCGGGACAACCATACGCTCTCCCTTGCGCAGCGTGACACGCTGGAGCGTGAAGATGTACAGGTCCTCGTTGAGCGCCTCATCGGAAAGGAGCGCATCCTCGCCGGCGAGTGCGTCGGAGTCGCGCGCGGACCGCGTCTCGGTCATTCGCGCCTGTTGGGTCATGATCGCGTTCGAGAACGCGTACGCAGTGCGCGCGTCGCGCTTGAAGTACGATGACAGCCGCGCGGCGGCCTGCTGCAGGGCCATCGGATCCGTCGTCTCCTCGAACGCGAACTTGGGAACGCCGACGACCAGATGGACAGTCGCGTTCGTGAGGTCGGTCAGCTCGTTCAGGATCGTCGCCTGGAGGCGGACGGCGGCGCTGCCCTGGCCGTCGACCGTAACCTTGTAGCTCGGAATCCAGCGCAGTCCCTTCTGGAGGTAGACCATCCCGACGCGGGTTGTCTTCGGCGGCTCGCCACCGGGCCAGTCGAGTCGGAGCGTGAGCAGGCCGCGCGACTCCTCGACAGCCGCGCTCTCGCGCGGGGCCGTCCGGAACGTCACGTCCTGGATGCGGTCGATCGGCACGGCCTTCACGCCGTCTTCCGTTTCCAGCAGGACAATGCTGCCTTTGACGACCGCGGAATTCGGCGGCAGCGCCCGGGCGTCGTCCGCGGACGAGGATGCAAGGGACGGAATCGGATCGGGTTTTGCGCGCGCGGGAACCGCATGGATCGTGGCGGCGTACGAGACGTCCTTCTCTCGCACCAGCACCTTGGCCCCGACGTTAGCGTCGAGCAGCTCGGAGATGCTGAGCGCTGTCCGCGGGACCAGCACCGTGCGGCGAGCCGCCGTCACGGACCTGAGCTTTGCCCTCGGATCGGCCGAATATGGCCAGAACGTGCCGATCACAGGCGCCGGCAGGTTGTCCAGAATCACGCTGCCGTCGCTTATCGGCGCTTCGCCTTCGTGCAGAACGAAGGCGTGGCCGTCCTTGAAGACAGTCACCTCCTTGACGGGCACGGACGCGAGAGATGCTGTCGAAGGGACGGGAGCCGGCGCTTCGCTGTTGCCGGCATCCAGCGGTTGCAGCCCGAGGCCGGCGACCATGGCGGCTACTGCAGTCAGGCGATTCATGGCGTTTCCTCCATATGACACTTGTAGCACGCGAGCGGCCTTTCCGAGGTAAAACGTATGTAACAGGCTTCGCGGATCCTTTCGGTCGTCGTCCGGCCTGAGGGAGGAGATCTGCAGCCGCGTCGTGGAGAGCCACGCTGGACTATCTCAGCGCGTTGTAGGCGATCATGATCCAGTCCGGCGGTTCGGGTGACGGCGAGCGCTTCTCGCACGAGGACCAAGCGACAACGATTCGCATCACGGTTCTCTCCTCGGCGGCTCGATCCGAGCCACGTGTTCTACTCCGGGCCGCCGCCCAGAAGGCCAGCGCACCCATCAGACCGGAGCAGCGCCGTGACAGTATAATGGCCCTCGCAGGAGGTGCCATGTGAATCTGGGAAGCGTGCTGGCGGTCGCGGTGGCAGCGGCCTGCATCTCTGGCGCACAGGCTTCGGCGGCAGTAGAGATCATCGATCTCTGGCCTGCAGGCGGTCCGCCCGGATTCCGCAACGATGAGCCAGAGAGCCTCGACGACCAGACCGGCGACGACCAGCGACGCGACCGGTTCATCGGCGGCGTCAGCATCCCGACGCTAGCGATTCATAGCCCCGCCGAGCGGCGCGCGACCGGAGCGGCCGTGCTCGTGCTGCCCGGCGGAGGTTTCCGCCACGTCGTCGTCGACAAGGAGGGGCACGACGTCGCGCGCTGGCTCAACACGATCGGCGTGACAGCTGCCGTACTGAAGTACCGCACGTACGGCCCGAAGAAGAAGCTGTCCTCAGCGGTGCTCGAGGCCGGCCTCGCCGACGCGAGGCGCGCGATGCGCCACTTGCGGAGTCGAGCCGGCGAGCTGGGGATCGATCCCGAGCGCGTTGGCGTCATGGGCTTCTCCGCCGGCGGCGATTTCGCTATCCGTCTCGCCGCCGCGGCGGAGGTGGACTATCGACCCAGCTTCGTGACCCTCGTCTACCCGGGCGTTCCATTCGGGGCGCAGCTCGATTTCAGAGGCACCACCGCACCCTTCTTCATCGTCCACGCCAGCGACGACCCGAAGGCCCCATTGTTGCTTTCGACTCGGTTGGCTCAGGAACTGGCCAGCGCCGGAGTTCCCTTCGAGCTGCACGCCTTTCAACAGGGAGACCACGGATTCGCCCTCGGCCTCAACGGCGGCGGCGTGCGCTGGTGGCCGACGCTCTTCGAGGAATGGCTACGCGATCAGGGCTTGCTCGATCGTAGGGTCGCCCGCGTCGTTGAGAGCAAGCCGGCTGGACGTGTTCAGTGGCCGGTGCGGACCTTCTGGTTCGCTGGCGCCGGCGCGGCCTTCACTGCGGGCGTCGGCGCGACGCTGGTCCTCTGGCTGCTCATCAATGGGGTATTCGCTGTGGCACGGCGCAGGAAGCCGCGCTGACGTCCGAACTGTCGCGTCGGGGTTCCTGGCACCTGTCGCTTGATGTCCGCTGCTCGAAGAGCGCTTCCTCGCGCCGCCGCTAGCGTTCGCGTCACGGCGGCGGCCCGGGAGGTATAGCGCCGGTATTTGCACCCAAGCATGAGTGGGTCCAAATGAAGCTGGAGGTGCTCGACGACACCGCCAGGCCAGGCCATGACATGACAAAGCCCGCGATGGTCATGGATCCCTTGCAGCTGGGCCGCAAGAAAGGATCGGTGGGACTGCAAGCCTATGCCGGCATGGAGGCATGCTTCTCCAACTTCACCTATCGCGTCCATGAGACCGGCACGGCAATATCAGCCGCGAAGAGCCGGATCCCGCCGCGCAATGTCATAGCTCAGTGCGGCTGTCGCCTTCGTACCAGGTCCCGAGCCTTGACGCGATCGCAGACTTTCCGGCTCGGAGAATGGCCCAAACCAAAGACTGGAT